>CAMZZN010000114.1 GCA_947345935.1 uncultured Ruminococcus sp. | reverse complement strand
AAAACAGGGAAAAGAGTGATATAATTGAAAAAGGTCGATTGTTGAAAAGATATATAAAGTTGCACCAAATAGAAGTTTGGTGCAACTATGTGATATGTGAAAGGAAACCATAAAATGAATAAATATAATATTCCGGACAATCCGGACTTTTTAAATGAATATTTAATACATCTTAAACTTGTAAAGCTTTTGTCAGAACGCACTATTGAGGAATATTATTTTGATGTCCGATTATTCCTTAAATATTATTATCTTATGCACTCGGATTCAACTTATGATATCAGCGATATTGACATAAGCAGATTTCCGGTAAGTGATTTGAAAAAAATTACAGTTTCAGATATTTATAGTTTTATATTTTACGCTTCCGATGAGCGTTGCAATTCTGATAAAGCACGCTACCGGAAAATTTCTTCTTTGAGAAGCTTCTTCAAATATCTTGAAAAAGTTGCTTGTATCATTGAACGAGATCCTTGCAAAGATCTTGATATTCCAGTTCCAAAGGCAGCACTTCCCAAATTTCTTTCTCTGAACGAAAGCCTTAGACTTTTGGATGCATCAGACCGATCTGATTCTAAACGTGATTACTGCATTATCACTATTTTCCTTAACTGCGGTATACGTCTCAGCGAACTAATCGGATTAAATATTTCTGATATCGATTTTTATGAAAACAGAATGAAAGTTCTGGGAAAAGGAAAAAGGGAACGAATGGTTTACCTTAATGATGCTTGTGTTGATGCTTTGAACAAATATCTTGAAGTGCGAAAAAGCAATAAAAAAGCCGCCTCCGAACCTGCGCTCTTTATCAGCAATCAAAACAAACGTATCTCAAAACGTCGTGTGCAGCAAATCGTAGAAAACACTCTTGCTGCTGCCGATCTGAACGGAAAGGGTATTACCACACATAAACTTCGTCATACGGCTGCTACTCTGATGTATCAGTACGGAGATGCAGATGTCCTTACTCTTAAAGAACTTCTTGGTCATGCGAGCGTTTCTACAACGGAAATTTATACTCATCTTAACAACGAATCCGTCCGAAATGCCGTTGAATCAAATCCACTGTCAGGTGTAAAATCTAAAGAAAAAAAATAATTTGCCAATATTGTTGCAAAAAAAATCAAGATGTAGTATAATAGATAAGAAAGAGATTTATAATTATTATAATGTGGGATCAATTTGTTTACGGAGGTAGCACTATATGTGTGGAATCGTTGGTTTTACTAACAATATTGATAATTCAAATGAAGTGATCAAGAAAATGATGGACAGAATAAGGCACCGTGGTCCTGATGCCGAAGGAAAGTACGTCGACGGCGATATCGCTCTCGGTCACAGAAGACTCAGTATAATAGATATCAGTTCTCAGGGTGACCAGCCCATTTTCAATGAGGACAGATCATTAGTAATTGTATTTAACGGTGAAATATACAATTACATGGAGATACGTAAAAAACTTGTTCAGGCTGGACACAAATTTTCTACAAACACTGATACTGAAGTTCTGATCCACGGCTATGAAGAATTTGGTGAAAAACTTCTGAATATGTTGCGTGGAATGTTCGCTTTTGTCATCTGGGACAAAAAGAAAAAAGAACTTTTTGGCGCACGTGACTTCTTCGGTATAAAACCGCTGTATTATGCCGTTATGAACGGAACTTTCATGTTCGGCTCTGAAATAAAGAGCTTTCTTGAACATCCGGCTTTCAGAAAGGAACTTAACACCGAAGCACTTGAAAGCTATCTCACGTTCCAGTACTCCCCTTCCTCAGAAACTTTTTTTAAAAATGTTTACAAGCTCCAGCCGGCTCATTATTTTAGGTTAAAATGCGGAAAACTCGAAATAAGACGATACTGGGATGTCGAGTTCAGCGCTGATGAAAAGCCATCTCTTAACGAGTGGGCAGACAGAATTTCTGATACGTTCCATGACTCCGTAAAAGCTCATAAAATAGCAGACGTAGAAGTCGGATCGTTCCTTTCAAGCGGAGTGGATTCAAGCTACGTCGCAGCCGTTGCTGATGTTGATAAGACATTCACTGTTGGCTTTGGGGATGACGAGAAATACAACGAAATTGGTTTTGCAAAGAATTTTTCACGTGCTATCGGCAAGGAAAATACAAGCAGAGTTATCTCCCCTGACGACTACTGGAATAGTATTCCCATGATACAGTATCACATGGACGAACCCCTTGCAGATCCCTCTGCCGTAGCTCTCTGGTTTGTGTGCGATATCGCTCATGAAAAACTTAAAGTCGTACTTTCCGGAGAGGGCGCCGATGAGATTTTCGGAGGCTACAACGTCTACAGCGATCCAGACGGCACAATCTATGATAAATTGCCGAGATGTGTAAAACGAGGTATCGGCAGTATTGCGGCAAAACTTCCTGCCAAAAGAGGCGTAAATTTCTTTGTCCGCAAGGGAAGCGACGTTGAGGAACGCTTTATCGGAAACGCATATATGTTTACTCCACAGCAGCGAAAGGAACTTCTTAAAATAAAAACATCTGCGCCTGATCCAACTGTTCTTACCAAGCCTTATTATGATAAGGTAAAGGATAAGGATGATGTTACCAAAATGCAGTATCTTGATCTGCATATGTGGATGCCTGGCGATATTCTGCTAAAAGCCGATAAGATGAGCATGGCTAATTCTTTAGAGCTGAGAGTTCCTTTTCTGGATAAAGAAGTTATGGCTCTTGCGGAGAAAATTCCTACAAGCTACAGAGTAA
>CAMZZN010000113.1 GCA_947345935.1 uncultured Ruminococcus sp. | reverse complement strand
AAATTATTTCAGACGTGAAATTATACTCCCGAAAACATAACGGCTAAAAAGGGCGATTACGCCCTTATTTTTATACCTGAAAGGAAGTGGGATAGTGAGCAGCATAAGAAAGAAAAAATTGAAGTCGCTTGCGGAAGGACTTTCCAAATTTGAGGACGGCAGAAATGCCGTAAAAAACTCCGATTTTACCGATCTTAAAACATTCATAAGAGACTATCTGAATACTCCCGAACCAAAGCAGCGCAGGAAGCTTGCCGAGGAATTCCGGAAACGTCATCTGGAGCTTTACACATTTATAAAGGAAAATCCAGACCTTGTTTCTGCTGAAACTGAAATGACTAAGATCGTTCAGGCTGTGCTTTCCGGTGATGCTCTGAAAAATGAGCAGTTTATAAATCCGTTTGAAGTCCTCACTGATGACGAACTGAAGAAGTTGATAAACGATGGATAAAAAACTTATAAAACTCGGAGCACAGATTGAACTTGCAAGGCGTGATTTCTTTTCTTATTGTCAGCTGAAAGCTCCGGATTTTTATAAATCGGACAGAGCTTTTCTTGTTAAACTTTGCGGCGAGTTTCAGGATTTTCTTAATTCTGATGAAACAGTAATGATCGTAAACCTTCCTCCCCGTCACGGAAAGTCCAGAACTGCAAGCTGCTTTGTGGAGTGGGTTCTCGGAAAGGATCACAATGCAAAAATTATGACCGGATCTTACAATGAAACTCTCTCAACAATGTTCTCGAAAAATGTTCGTGACACGATATCAGAAACAAAAGCGGACAAATACAAAGCTGTATATTCCGATGTTTTCCCCGGAACTAAAATCAAGAGAGGCGATGGTGCAATGAATCTCTGGAGCTTGGATGGCGGCTACAACAATTACCTTGCGACCTCTCCCACGGGTACTGCTACAGGCTTCGGATGTTCTCTCATGATCGTTGATGATCTGATAAAAAATGCCGAAGAAGCCAACAACGAAGATGTAAAGGGTAAACATTGGGAATGGTTTACAAATACAATGCTGTCACGCCTTGAAGAAAATGGCAAAATTATAATCATCATGACTCGCTGGGCATCAGACGATCTTGCCGGACGTGCGCTGGAGCATTACAAACAGCAAAATACACAAGTCCGGCGCATAACCATGAAAGCTCTCACAGATAAAGAAAAGCAGATCATGTTGTGTCCTGAAATACTGTCATATAAATCGTATCGGGCAAAAATAAAGGCTATGGGAATCGATATTGGAAGCGCAAATTATCAGCAAGAGCCTATTGACCTCAAAGGACGGCTTTATGAGACTTTCAAAACCTACACCGAATTGCAGTCGAATTTCGATGGGATCTACAGCTACACAGACACTGCTGACGAGGGTTCAGACTTCCTCTGCTGCATAATCTGGGGAGTTTATCAGCGTGAGGCTTATGTTCTGGATGTCTACTATACCAAAGCATCAATGGAAATTACCGAAAGAGAAACGGCAGAAAGACACAAAAAATTTATAGTCAACAACGCTCGCATTGAGTCCAATAACGGCGGTTCAGGTTTTGCACGGAACGTGCGAAGGATCTCCGGAGAGATAGGCAATAATGCTACGATATTTTCGTGGTTTCATCAGTCAAAAAACAAGAAAGCAAGAATACTTTCTAATTCTTCATGGGTACAGAATCACATTTATTTTCCATTCAACTGGCGTGACAGATTTCCAGAATATTACGCTGCTATGACAAAATATCAGAGAGAGGGCAAAAACGCTCATGACGATGCTCCGGATGCAACAACAGGAGTTGCGGAAACCATGTATAAATTAGGAGGATAACATGAAATTTAATTTAGGAAGCAAGGTGAAAAAGATGATACAGAACTGGCTTGAAATAATGCCGGCTGCCGATCAGACCATAGTGCTGCAGGAAAAATTGCCACGGGAGCTTGAAGCGCTGCGCTCGCAGATATGGTACAGGGGCGACGCTTTTGAGCTTCACCAGTTCTTCAGGCAGCTCCAGTTTAACAGCGGCGGATTCTGGGCGTGCGCTCCGGGTACAAATAAAGTACGGAAGATACACAGCGGACTTCCTGCGGTAATCGTTGATACTCTTGCGTATATTGTCAAATCCGACCTCAACAAGGTTAAAACAGATTCCGAAGAATGGGAGAAAATATCACAGTCAATTGACTTTCTGGATCTTGCCGGAAAAGCTGTTGCAGATACCCTTGTGGACGGCGACGGAGCGTTTAAAATATCGGTCGATACAAGTCTTTCACCTTATCCGATAGTCGAGTTTATTGGCGGAGATATGGTAGATTTCGAGATCAAAAGAGGGATTCTTTCGGCAGTGATATTCAAGACTGTTTTCACTGTAAAAAGCCACAAATTCGTACTTCATGAGCGATACGAACGAGGATTCATTGAAAGCAGACTTTATGACAGCAGCGGAAACGAACGCCCCCTCAGCACTGTTCCTGAGCTTGCAGATATGCATAGAACTGTACATTTTAGCGGTGATTACATTATGGCTGTACCGCTTAAATTCTATGATTCCAAGAAATATCATAGCAGGGGTAAATCTATATTCGACGGCGGTAAGTCGGACTGCTTTGACGCTCTTGACGAAATCATCTCACAGTGGATAGATGCTATTCGTGCCGGAAGAGTTCAAAAATACATCCCAGCCGATATGATACCAAGAAACCCAGATGATGGAGGTCTTGAAAGAGTCAACAGTTTCGGAACAGAATTTGTAATGATACAGGCTTCTTTAGGAGATGAAAAATCCTCAAAAATCGAGGTCGTGCAGCCGGAAATAAAATACGAAGCGTTTGTGAACGCTTACGCAAACGCCATGCTGATGTGCTTACAGGGGCTTGTTTCCCATATGCGTTTACTTAATAGAAAAAATACGAAAAAGAGAATATTTTCTGGAACGTTTTGAATTTGAAGTAAACT
>CAMZZN010000112.1 GCA_947345935.1 uncultured Ruminococcus sp. | reverse complement strand
AAACATTAACGCCTTTTGACATCATCACTTCGGTATTGTGGAACAGAGCGTCAAAGCCTTGATATGCCGTATATAAGTTGGAGATAACACCAAGGCCATTCATTTCAGAACCCGTGCCAACTATTGTCAGAACGCATCCGACAGGAATGATTTTATTGCCCACATCTTCCATGCGCAGATAATATTTCTCCCACGGATCTTCTTCACAGTGAGCTGAAACGGACAGTGCTTTTGCATAGTCGCAGACAGAACCTCCGCCAACTGCAAGAATCAGGTTGATATTATTCTCCTTTGCGAGCTTGCATCCCTCGTACAGTTTGTCAACTGTAGGATTGGGCATAACTCCGGGCAATTCAACAATATTCTTGCCGTTGTTATTCAGTATTTTCACTACCTCGTCATAAATTCCACTCTTTTTTATTGAACCGCCACCGTAAGTTAACAGAATGTTATGACCATAGTTATTGAGTTCTTCATTAAGATGTTTTAAAGAGTCCTCCCCAAAATGAATACGAATTGGATTGCAATAGGTAAAATTTCCTAACATAAATATACTCTCCTTTTTATATAAATATTATTTATTTCCGGCAGGCGTTAAAATCCACTTTCATCAAGCCATTCCGCTACATCATCAGACAAAGCTGAACCGCCTGAATAGTGTACCGATAATCCCTCACCGATTTCCGAATCAGGAGCGAGCTTTGCAATCGCCGTCAGACTTTGTCCGAAACGTCCGCCGCCATGAGAACAGAATGGCATGATCCGTTTACCCGATAGATCGTAGCTTTCAAGGAATGTAGCTATCGGCATAGGAATTGATGCCCACCAGTTTGGATAACCGAGAATTATCGTATCATACTGTTCCATATTGTCAATATGCTCATTTAATTCAGGTCATGCCTGATTTATGCTGATCCTCCTGCGCTTCCATAAGAACTGTATTATAATCGGTAGAATACGGCTCAACAAGGGTCAGTTCAACTATATCGGCATTTGTCTGCCGCTGTATTTCCTGTGCAACGCCTCTTGTGTTTCCTCTCCATGAAAAATAAACTATCAATGCTTTGTTTGTAGATCCAGAGGGATCTACGTTTTCCTTAGCCGTGATAATTTCATTGAAAGAATTATCAGTATTTCGTACTAATCTGATACCAATATTATAGCTTTTCATATCTGCCTGAGCTGCCGACTGCAATCGTAGTCTGACGATATTCGCCGGGTCTTGCTTCAAGAACGGAGTCATTGAAATAGTTTTCTTCTATCTCATAAGGATAATGACCATAAAAATTGGCATCATCGGCGCTAAGAGATTTTTTAAGATTAAATGGAGTATTCGTTCCTGCACGGCAAGCGTACTCCCATTCGGCTTCGGTAGGTAAACGGTAACCGTCTGCACCTCTGTCCCAGATAACTTCGCCCTCTGAAATTGTGTATGCAGGGGTAAGATTTTCGGCTATACTTCGTGCATTAGCATATTGTACAGCATCCAGCCATGAAACATTATCAACAGGCAGATCCGCGCCAATGAATGTACTTGGATTATCATGCATCAGCTTTTCATAGTCACCTTGCGTCGTTTCATAGGCATCTGCATAAAATGAAGAAACAGTGACTTCATGCTCGATCTCATCATCTATACGCCAGTTTTCCGTATCAGGACTTCCCATGCTGAACGAACCGCCGTTAATAAGAATAAAGCCGTCATTTACAGTTTGCACTCCGTTATTTTCCGACAAATCCGATTCTTTATGGTTTGTTGTATTTGGAATCGTTTCCTATACATTTTGAGTTGTTGTCTGTACAGAGGTTTGCCAGCCCGATGTGTCAAATCCCGAATCATCTGTGCTGCCGCTTAATGCAAAATTCAGAATGATACCGGTTATCACGACTGCTCCGAGCCATATCAAAGGTTTTACAGAGAGTTTTTTATCCTTATTCTTTTGCAGAAGCTTTGAAAGCTGAGAGCCTGCAAATGCCCAGAATATCAGCATTGCAAGATTTTCAAGAATAATAAGGCTTTTTGATTTTTCATAATCAAGAAAGGCGAAATGCGTTTTGAAAAAAATATAGTTTGCAATACCGTTTTTCAGGAAAATCCATAGTTCTACACTTGAAATAACTGCGGAAACTGTTGTAAATATAATTTTAGATTTATCAGCAAGTTTCGCAGTCATTGCTTTAACGTAGAATCCGATATGGATTCCCATAAGAATAAATGACCAATAAGACATTGCAAGGTGCATTTTCTGCGCAAACATCATATTGATTTTTCCGTACATGGACGGTACAGCGTGAACGCTCATTGACATTCCGCAAATTGCCGTCATAGCAATAGAAATAAGCAAAATTGTATTCAATACTGTCAACGCAATGCGATACGGACGATATTTACCCTTAAATAAAGCTCCATACCATTTTATATTGAAAATATGATGGACGATCAGCAACGCCGTCATGCCGATTCCAAACCATTCGTGCCGTTCTTCGCCTGTCACCTGATAAGCCATTATAAACAGAAGAAGAACTGTCAGCACGACATCAATACATTTCTTAAAAATATTCTTGATCTTCGTCTGCATGACAGTTCCTCCTTATCATATTTAATTCAAATCATTGATCCAATCCTGAATTTCGCTTTCAGAAATACCAGCATCAAGTCTATCTCCTGACAGCCAGTTTCCGCCGTTTGCAAGATCTTTCAGATTATCGCCACTTCTGCCGATTCCGCTTCCACCGGAGGTACAGAACGGGATAACAGTTTTATCGCTGAAATCGTAGCTTTCAACGAACGTACTCATAATTCTCGGTGCGTCTCCCCACCATATCGGATAGCCTATATAAACTGTCGAATAGATGTCAAGTGAGATCGTATCGCTCGCAATTGCCAGACGTGCGTCCGGATCGTTCATTTCAATTGAAGTACGACTGTTGCTGTCATGCCAGTCAAGGTCATCGGAGCTGTAAGGCTCGGCAGGGATTATTTCATACAAATCAGCGTTTGTGACCAATGCAATACGCTCTGCAACGCCTTTTGTCGTACCTGTGGCAGAAAAATACACCACTAATGTTTCATCATCCGTACTGCCTGTTTCTTGAATTGTCAACCGAAAATAGGACAGAAATTATTTAGCCGGGAGAGAAGCTTTGAACTGAACCGGAGAAAGATAA
>CAMZZN010000111.1 GCA_947345935.1 uncultured Ruminococcus sp. | reverse complement strand
ACGGCAACGGTTATTCTCTGTTCATACCTCTCAGAATGCGGAGCAGACGTATTCAGTTATATTCCTGAAAGATCAGAAGGATATGGGCTGAATACTGATGCAATCGACGAGATATGTTCCAGAAAAGCGGCACTTATCGTTACTGTGGACAATGGGATATCCGCTGTTGAGGAAGCCGAATACATATATTCAAAAGGAATGAAGCTTGTTATTACCGATCATCACCAACAAGGAGATATTCTTCCGAAAGCCGAAGCTATCGTAGACCCGCACCGCCGTGACTGTACGTCTCCTTTCAAATTCATGTGCGGAGCAGGTATAGCGCTGAAACTTGTAGCCGCTCTTGATGGCGGCGACTGTACTATGGCTCTTGAACAATTCGGTGATCTTGCCGCTATAGCGACTATCGCCGATGTTGTAAGTCTTTCAGGTGAAAACAGATTTCTTGTTTCCTACGGACTGGAACTTATCAATAATACCGATCGTCCTGGGCTTATTGAGCTTATCAATAAAGCAGGGCTAAGAGGAAAAAAAATTGATTCACGTTCCGTTGCTTTCGGCATTGCTCCCAGAATAAATGCAGCAGGACGTTTCGGTTCACCAAAACTTGCAGTCGATCTTCTTATGTGTGAAGATGAAAACGAAGCCGAAGCCCTTGCAGCTCAGATTGATACATTAAACACCCAAAGAAAGAACGCTGAAACTTCTATAACTGATGAAATCTACAGAACTTTTGACGAAAATCCCGCCCTGCTCCGGAACAGAGTCATATTTGTTTCAGGCAAAAACTGGCATCATGGAGTTATCGGCATTGCTGCGTCAAGGATAATGGAACGATTCGGGAAACCGGTCTTTATCGCTTCGGAATCAGATGGTGAAATAAGAGGTTCTGCACGTTCTTTTGGCGAATTTTCAGTATTCGGAGCACTGACATACGCTGCTGAGACTCTTGAAAAATTTGGCGGTCATCCTGCTGCTGGCGGATTTACAATAAAATCCGGCATGGAAGAAAAATTCCGTGAAAAGCTGGAAGAATACGGAGCGGCGTTTCACAAAACAATGCCTGTCCCCTCTTTGAATGCGGATGCCTTTCTTACTTCGGATCTGCTTACTATTGAAAACGTTGCCGGTCTTTCCCTACTTGAACCTTTCGGAACTGACAATGAAAAGCCTCTTTTTTATATAGAAGGCATAGCTCACAATATAAATGGATTATCTGAAAATAAGCACGCACTAATCAACAGCGAAATCGGCGGCAAAAATTTCGAAGTACTGAAATTCTACACTGCTCCGGAAGATATTCCATTAAAACCCGGAGACCTTTTCATGGCTGTTGTAAGTCTCGGAATAAATGAATTCAGAGGCCGCAGGTCAATTTCGGTAACAGCAGAGGATATTCTGCCGATAACTTTTGACCAGAAAAAATACTTTTCCGCATACAGCGCATTTGAAGCTTTTATGCGCAGTGAGGAACTTCCTCCTGGATATTATCCCGTTATGATTCCGAACAGGAATACAGCCCTGAAAATTTATGCCGCCATACCTCCCTATGGTATCGACTCCGACAAATTGTACATGAAAATAATGGATGAAAAACTCAATTACTGCCGCTACTGTATCACAATGGAAGCCTTTAAAGAACTTGGAATAATCAATATCTCATCAAAAGATAACAAAATACGCAGGCTGCCCATGAAAGAAAAGAAAGATTTTGCTTCTGCGGCCGTAATTAAAATACTTGGCAGCATGATAAGAAAGTAGGAGAAAATTATGACAGATGAAATAAAAATATCAGACGATATAATTTCGACCAGCGACGCATCAGAAAAAGGAACTGACGACTATCTGAAAGATATTCCGGAGTTTGACGATAATTACACTATTGAAATGCTTATCCAGAAGATCCTAACAGACGACCGTCAGTATGACCTAAGCAAAATCGTTTCCGCATATGAATTTGCCGCAAAGGCTCACGAAGGACAAAAGCGCTCGTCCGGGCAGGCATATATAATTCATCCTCTTGCAGTGTCATATATTCTGCTGGAGCTTGGCATGGACACGGACACAATCTGTGCCGCCCTGCTCCATGACGTTGTTGAAGACACTCCGGCAACACTTGACGACCTGAAAAAACGGTTCGGGCAGGATGTGGCTATGCTTGTTGACGGCGTTACGAAACTGAGTAAGATACCAATTTTCACTAAAGAAGAGCAACGTGCGGAAAATATAAGAAAAATACTGCTTGCCATGTCGCAGGATATACGTGTAATGATCATAAAGCTCTGTGACCGGCTTCATAATATGAGAACCCTGAAATACCGTCCGCATGACAAGCAGCGCAATACGGCTCTGGAGACAATGAATATTTATGCACCTATTGCTCATAGACTTGGTATTCGTGCCGTAAAGGAAGAACTTGAAGATCTTGCATTCCATTATCTTGATCCCTACGCTTACACCGAAATAGAACATATCCTTGAAAATAAAAAGGAAGAACGTGAAGCGTTTATTGAAATCATCAAAAGCCGCATCGCACAGCGCTTCAAGTCGGAGGAATTTGCAGAGCCGCCGCAGATAGACGGTCGTGTAAAGAGCATCTATGGAATTTACAAGAAAATCTTTCTTAATCATAAAAACATAGACGAGGTTTATGACAAGTATGCAGTCAGAATAATTGTTTCGTCTATTTCGGAATGCTATAATGTTCTCGGACTTATTCACGATATGTTCCGTCCACTTCCTAATCGCTTCAAAGACTATATCTCCACACCTAAAAGCAATAATTACAGGTCGCTTCATACTACGGTTCTTGGAAGAGAAGGCATTCCTTTTGAAGTTCAGATACGTACCTGGGAAATGCACGGAGAAGCCGAATACGGTATCGCAGCTCACTGGAAGTACAAGGAAGGGATCAGCGGCAGGGATAAAATGGAACAGCGTCTTGCATGGGTTCGTCAGATAATCGAAGCTCAGCAAACATCGGACGATGTCGAAGAAATCGTACGGATCATAAAAACCGACCTTGCACCGGAGGATATCGTTGTCATGACGCCCAAAGGCAAATCGGTTGATCTTCCGGTTAATTCTACAGTTATCGATTTTGCATATCGCATACATACGCAGATTGGACATAAAACTATAGGAGCAAAAGTGGACGGCAGAATTGTTCCGCTGGATTACAAGCTACAAACCGGACAGATATGCGAGATACTCACCAGCAAAGATCCTGATAAGGGGCCTAACAGAGCGTGGCTAAATATAGTG
>CAMZZN010000110.1 GCA_947345935.1 uncultured Ruminococcus sp. | reverse complement strand
CTTTTCCACCTTTTTTCTTTTTATCTTATTATACCATGGCTTAATCTTTTCTGTCCAATTTATTATAGACGATTCACTTTGAAATCACAAAATAAAACTTCCGCTGAAACTCAGGCAAAACTTGATGTAATAATGGACATGATTGAACATGAAAAATTCGAACTGGAAACGTTTGATAATGTACTTATCCGCAAATTAATCGAGTGTATAAAAGTACTCAGCAAGACCGAATTACTGGTGATTTTCAAGGGCGGTTACGAAGTGAAAGCTGAAATTGAATAATACGAAAAATGACTTGCAGAATGTTCTGTAAGTCATTTTTATTGGCGGTGATGAAATAAAATGTCAGGAAATTTTGAGGGAATAAAAACGCAAAAATTCGGTGTAGAAATAGAGTGTACAGGTTTGACGAGAGAAGATGCGGCAGAAGCTGTTGCAAAGGTTTTAGGAAGTTCACCAGACTATTTTGGCGGAAGTTACGACCGGTACGATGTTTATGACAGTCAGGACAGGCTATGGAAAATCATGTCGGACGCAAGCATTCGATGTACAACAAAGGACGGCACTCCTGCTTCCAAAAAATATTCTGTTGAGATTGTGACGCCTATTTTGGAGTACAAAGATGTGGCTTTGCTTCAGGAAGTTGTGCGTTCTGTTCGGCGAAGCGGCGGTATTTGTAATGAGTCAACGGGAATTCATATTCACATTGATTTTGAGCCGTATAATCCGCAAAAACTGCGTAACTTGGTGAATATTTTTGCGAGTAAAGAAGATATGCTGTATCAGGCTTTGCAGGTGGATTCAGATCGTGAAAGTACTTACTGCAAAAAAGTTGATAAGCATTTTGTTGAAGAACTGAACAGGAGAAAACCAAAAGATTTACAGACGATAAAACGGCTGTGGTACGGCGATAATGCCGAATATCACTCCCATTATGACTCATCTCGGTATCGATGTTTGAATTTACATCCGGTGTTCACCGACAACAATATTGAGATAAGGGCGTTCAACAGTTCGTTGAATGCAGGAGTGCTGAGGGCGTATATTTCACTGGTTCTGGCAGTCAGCAATCAGGCTTTAACACAGAAATCTGCAAGTCCTCATGTGACAATCAGTGAGAATCCACGGTACACCTTCCGCTGCTGGCTGATTCGCATTGGTTTAAACGGACAGGAGTTCAAGAACTGTCGCAAACATCTTCTTTCGCACCTTGAGGGCAATATAGCGTGGCTGCATCCCGAAGATGCGATAAAACAGAGGGAACGTCTGAAACAAGAGCGTATTGCCGCCCGTGAGCAGCGTGTAGAGCCTGTGAGGGAGGTTCAGGAGCAATGCGGCAATGTACCCAATGAAGTCGTTCAAGGCGTTACAAACGATTGTGACGAGGATTTCGAGGAAGAAGAAACATTTGAAATGAGTATGTAATGGAGGTCACAATGAGTAAAAAACAGATGTATATCGCATATGGAAGCAATATAAATCTGGAACAGATGGCGTACCGATGTCCGCATTCCAAAGTTGTGGGAACGTCCGAAATCAAGGGCTATGAATTAGAATTCAGGGGAGTCGCTACAATAGTTCCGAAGGAAAATATGAAAGTGCCTGTATTAATATGGGAGCTTGATGACAGGGATTTGCCCATATTAAACAGGTACGAAGGACACCCGCATCTTTATAGACAAGAAAAAATGCCATTTGAATTAAATGGAAAATCCTACGAGGGCATGGTGTATCTTATGAATCGTGGAACGATTTCTCCGCCGAGTCCGCAGTATTACAACACAATTTTGCAGGGGTACAGAGAAAACGGCTTGGATGAATCATATCTGGAAACAGCTCTGGAAAATTCAATTTTCTATGAGCAATTAATGGATGAAGATTATGATTTTGGTTATGATTTTTAGATAAAGTTTTAGGTAATTTGAGTGACAGATTTATTTATCAAAATGTTTTTAGGATTGATTTTCGGGAGTTTAATCGATGGTTTTATAATAGCGGTTATAGTTCTGAAAAATGAGGTTAATGGACTGAAAAAAGAGAAAAGTGAGTTGATAAAAAATGCGAAATCGAGAAATTTTTGATATTCTGCACAATATGTCCAATGATGAACTTGACGATGTAGAAGTGCAGAAATTCGGCAATATCAATGAATTATTTGCTTATTTGTATGACGAATATACGACAAAGAAAGATTTGATAGACGATATGACCGAAGATATGAAACGGCAGATTGTCCATAATCATTATGCTGAAAGAATCGTCGAAAACGAAGGCGAATATTTTTACAGCACAGAGTTTGGCAGTATTAATTTTGACGAGCCGGATTCCGAAATGATTATAACACAGTAGGAGGCTGATAATATGAAATATAAAGGATTTTTTGTGAAAATTACTCCCGATAAAAACTTGTCGAGAGAAGATGAAAACGGCGAGATTGTTGCCTGCGAGGAATTCAAAATTGAAGTTTTTTCGGATGAATCAGAAAAGCTGGAGATTGATGTGTTCTCGGCAGCAGTTGGTTTTGAATTGGTGAAAAACAGTCTTGATGAAGCGGAACAGTTCGCAAAGGATTACGTCGACTGTGAGGAAAAAGAGTATCGGAGGATGATTGATGAGTTCATATCGGAATAATAATTTTTGTTTTTGATACTTGATTTTGTGCCTGAAAAATGATATAATTATATCAAGAAAGATCGGAGGTGCGGTTTATGGGTATTTATCTGAATCCGGGCAATATTGATTTTCAGCAGGCTTTGAATTCCAAAATATATGTTGATAAAAGTATGCTGATCGAATATGCAAATAGTGTAATCTACACCGAGCAGAAATTCATTTGTGTCAGCCGACCAAGAAGATTTGGAAAATCAATGGCGGCGAATATGCTGACAGCTTATTACAGCTGTGGCTGTGATTCAAAAGGAATGTTCAGTCAGCTGAAAATTGCAGAAGTGGAGTCATTTGAAAAGCATCTGAACAGGTATAATGTGATTCATATCAATATGGTTAACTTTTTGGAACGTTCAGAATCAATTGATGATATGCTTGATTATCTAAAAAAACGTCTTCTTCATGAAATAAAAAAGGAGAACGGCGATGTTGAATGTTTTGATTGGAATGACCTGGTTTCTGTACTTGATGAAGTATTTCAGGAGAAAAAAATTCCGTTTATTTTTATAATTGACGAGTGGGACTGCATTTTCAGGGTTCACAAAAGCGACGAAAATTCTCAGACTAAATATCTTAACTTTTTAAGGACTCTTCTGAAAGATCAGAGTTATGTTGCACTTGCCTATATGACCGGAATCCTGCCCATTACCAAATACTCAGATGGCTCCGAGCTAAATATGTTTGATGAGTATGATAGGGCTGTAAAAGAGAAATACGGACAGTATTTTGGATTCTCTGATTGGGAAGTTGATGCTCTGTTCAAAATTCACCTCCAAACAACCAAACATCCAAAAATCTCAAGAGGCTCCCTTCGGGAATGGTATGATGGTTATCACACAGCCTCTTCTTTTTTAATATATAAGGCACATCTATCAGCTGTAACAAGTTCCCTAC
>CAMZZN010000109.1 GCA_947345935.1 uncultured Ruminococcus sp. | reverse complement strand
TACAAAGTTTACATGATTGCCGCTGCCCACAAATTTTTGCGTATTTATTATGCGAGAGTCAAAGAGATGATGCCGATAGCTTACAACTTAACTTCATTTTTTCAGACTGCTTCGGCGGTCTTATTGTCGTGTCTATTCTTTCTTCTGTGAAAGTTTTGTGAAACTTTCATTTTACCACTTGACTTTTATTTGCAGGTCTCATTTGTTTGAATGTTTAATTCCATGCCATTTTCAGAGAAGATACAATTACCAATTTTTATGCGCATCGGCTTTTCCCTATATTTCAAATCCTGAAATGGAATATTGACGACTAAATCATCTGTAATGATTTGCAATGATGCAGTTTTATTATTTTTGTTTTGATGATAAGCAGGGATAAAAGCGATTGTTTTTTCTTTTGTGCAGCACTTAAAATACCAACCCTTGAAATAGTTTTGATTGAACAAAATACAACCTCCCAAACCAGATTTTTATACAGATTAGTATTGACCCATGTAAAAATGGATATACTAACGAAAACAATTGGAGGAAGAAAAATGAGCAATCAACTGAAAAATACAACGAGTCCATATCTGTTACAGCACGCAGAAAATCCAGTCAACTGGTATCCGTGGTGTGAAGAAGCATTTGAAAGAGCAAAATCGAAAGATAAACCGATTTTTCTGAGCATTGGCTACAGTACCTGTCATTGGTGTCACGTTATGGCACATGAGAGCTTTGAAAATGAAAAAACGGCAGAAATCTTAAACAAATATTTCATTTCTATCAAGGTTGACCGTGAGGAACGTCCTGATATCGACATTGTGTATATGTCTGTCTGTCAGGCGTTTACAGGCAGCGGCGGCTGGCCTATGAGCATCTTTATGACATGGGACAAAAAGCCGTTTTTTGCAGGGACGTATTTTCCGCCGAAGTCGCATTATGGAATGCCCGGGTTTTCTGATTTGCTGAACGCCATTGCGTGTCAGTGGGATGATAACCGCAGGGAGCTTTTACACTCCGCTGAACAAATTGTTTCGCATCTAAAAAATGAGAAATCTAACAACAGCAATGTAAGCAATGAAAATTTGATTGAAAATGCAGTAAAAATACTTTCAGACAATTTTGATGAAATAAATGGCGGATTTGGTTCTGCACCGAAATTTCCGACTCCTCATAATTTGCTGTTTTTGATGCTGTATGCAAAGCAGAATCAGGATTCTAATGTTTTGAAAATGGCGGAGAAAACGTTCTTGCAAATGCGGAAAGGCGGAATTTTCGATCATATCGGTTATGGATTTTCTCGATACTCTACAGACAAATATTTTCTTGCACCGCACTTTGAAAAGATGCTCTATGACAATGCACTTTTGACAATTGCATATTTATCTGCTTACAATCTTACAAGAAATGAAATTTACCTTGATACTGCTGAAAAAACTGCGGAATATATTCTGCGTGAAATGACATCTCCAGACGGCGGATTTTATAGTGCACAGGATGCTGACAGCGAAGGCATTGAGGGAAAATTTTATACTTTCACACTTGATGAAATTCTCCGGATTTTTGGGGATGAGAATGGAAGAAAATTTGCAGAGAATTTTGATATTAAAGCAATCGGAAATTTTGAGGGAGTGAATATTCCGAATCTCCTGAAAAGCAATGCCTTGAATGGTAAATTTGATGACGAGCTGCAAAAGCTTTATGACTATCGGAAAAATCGCACAAAACTGCATCTTGATGATAAAATTCTTCTTTCGTGGAACTCCATGATGATTGCAGCATTTTCCATGCTTTACAGAGTTTCACACAATAAAAAATATCTAAATGTAGCTGTTGATGCACAAAAATTTATTGAAAATAACCTATGCGACGGTAGTCAACTTTATACAAGCTGGCGTGACGGAAAATGTTCAAAAAACAGTTTTCTGGATGATTACGCTTACTATATTTCAGCACTGATTGAACTATACAATTCCACGCTGGACAGGGATTACCTTGAAAAAGCAGAGAGATTATTTGATGAAACAGTACAGCGTTTTCTTGATAATGAAAACGGTGGATTTTATCTATCGGAATCAGCTAATGCGGAGCTTTTCATGAATCCCAAGGAAGTCTATGACGGAGCGATTCCAAGCGGAAATTCTGTTATGGCATATAACTTTGTCAGATTGTATCAACTTACAGAGAATGAAAAATACCATGCCTTTGCAGAAAAACAAATTGCATTTTTATCTGTAAAGTCACAAGATTATCCGGCAGGACATTGTATGTTTCTTCTTGCAAAAATAATGTACGAAAATCCGCCGGAGCATATTACAATCGTCCTAAAAAATAGTTCTGATCTGGAAAAAGTCAGGGAGAATATTCCGTTTTTAGCTAATATTTTTCTGACACAGGAAAGCAATAAATATCCGTTGCTGAATGAAAAAACGACCTATTATATCTGTAAGGATCGTGCTTGTTTGCCGCCTGTAAATGTTTTGATGTGATAATGAAATAGTTACTTTTCAGAACAACAAGTGCTGCACATATTGATACTATTCAAATTCAAATAATCTTCGCCCCAACTGCACATTGCACTTAAAACGGGTATGATCGTTCTGCCAAAATCAGAAAGACTATATTCAACCTTTGGAGGAACAACAGGATAGACTGTTCTGTTAATTAAGTTGTCATGTTCAAGATCTCTGAGTTGTTGTGTCAGCATTTTTTCAGTTGCTTTTGGAATGAGACGTTTCAATTCGCTGAATCGTTTTTTATCCTCAATCAGATGCCATAATATTACAGCTTTATATTTACCGCCAATTAAGTCAATTGTAGCATCGACCGGACAATTATATTTCTTGCATGTGTTTTCCATTTTAAATCCTCCTAAACTTACTTTTTGGATAGTACATTACAAAAAAGTGGGTACTTATCAAATTAAAATCTTAGTGCTATAATAATAACATAATCGATTAAAAAATCAAGCTGTACAGTAGAAAGAGGATTTTATGGAGTTTTCAAAACTTGTTAAACAGCGTCATTACTGCCGCCAATTTGCAGCCTGTTAAGATTCTTGTGATGGAAGATAAAACGAATCTTGCAAGGTTGGCTAAGGCAGCAAATATCTATCATGCACCCCTTGCATTTATTGTTTGTGCCGATCAAAATACCGCATGGAAAAGACCATTTGACGGTAAACAGACAACGGATATAGATGCTTCCATTGTTACCGATCATATGATGCTCCAAGCTGAACAACTCGGTTTGGGAAGTGTGTGGATATGCTATTTCAGACACGATGTTGTAAGAAAAGAATTCAACATCCCAGATAATCTGGAAGTTGTCAACATTCTTGCAGTCGGATATGCTGATGAAAGAAAAGCACCTGAAAAAATCAGAAAAAGTATGGAGCAGTTTGCTTTCTTTGAGAGATTATAATTCACAATATTAATGAAATATGATAATCAATCTGTATTTCTCTAAAACACAACATATTAAAACGGTCAGTCGAACACGGCTGACCGTTGTTTTTATCATAAAAATGGCAAATGATTACAGCGGAGTTCTGTTCTCCCTGAATATGTTTATTATTTCGCTCATATTCTGCTTACAGAGTGAACAAATAATGAGGTGGTTTTTATAGCAATTTCATGCTGAAAATCTGATTTATACGAGCATCTCACTATATTCATTATACCCAATATCGCCCATAAAGTTGATCACATACCCTATTTCCGTGATTTTGCGTAATTCTTCCTTGATATTTTACTGCCGGTATGCTATAACCCGACTTTGCCACTAAAAAAGCAAAAGCAGAGGACATAAAGCAAAGAAAAATGGCGAAGGGAGGACAAAAT
>CAMZZN010000108.1 GCA_947345935.1 uncultured Ruminococcus sp. | reverse complement strand
TTGCCGTAACACCGTCACAGTCATAATCGCCATAGATGCATATGCGACGTCCTTCATCAATAGCACTGTTGATGATATCCGCAGCCTGTTTCATATCACGTATAAGAAAGGGATCCGACAGCGTATCTGTATTATATTTTTCGCTTACAGCTTCTGGAGAGGTGAATCCTCTCGAAACAAGGACAGATGCTGCAAGCGGCGTTATACCGCACCCAAATGAAAGTTTGTTTGCGCTTTTTCTGTCCGGATGACTGACATTCCAGATTTTCATAAACAACTCCTGGTAAAGGCAGCGCCGTTTAAAGATTGACTGACGGTGCTGTCTGAAATTTTTTCACATTATATTATATCATTTCCAGAATAATTTTTCAATAGAGAATGTGAAAAAAATGATGAAAATGTAAAAAAATGATGAAAGGATTGATTATTTTACTGAAGCATGATATAATATAAGAATATATTATTAAATGTAAGCAATATAATTACTCGGGGTGATATTTGTGACTGAATTCCTTGTAAAAAGATTTGTAAAAAATTACAGCGATATTGAAAATGCCGCAGTGCGGCAGTCTTACGGCGCACTAAGCAGTGTAATTGGACTTATATCGAATCTTTCTCTTTTTCTGCTCAAATATTCAATGGGGGTGCTTTCTGGTTCAATTTCAATAATTTCCGACGCATTTAATAATCTTTCTGACAGCGGCGGATGTGTAGTAACATTTCTGGGATGCAGAATGGCGTCAAAGCCGGCAGACAAAAATCATCCATTTGGTCACGGCAGGGTAGAATATCTCACATCGCTGATATTATCTGTAATAATAGTTATCGTAGGCTTTGAACTATTCAGAGGATCGGCAAAAAAAATAGAGAATCCACAGCCGGTTTGCTTCAGCGTGACTGTGCTTGTTTCACTTATCATTTCTATTGGCGTAAAGCTATGGCTTTCTCTTTTTAATGCAAAGCTCGGTAGGAAAATACATTCGAGAGTTCTTACAGCAACGGCAGAGGATAGCCGGAACGATGTTATTGCAACTTCTGCAACGATAATCGCACTTCTCTCATCTCTGTTTACCGATTTCCCGATTGACGGCATAATGGGACTTATCGTCTCTGTTTTTATTCTGAAAACAGGTCTGGAAATAATTCGTGATACTGTTGACGATCTTATTGGAAAGCCGGTTTCCTCAGAAATTTCAGCGAATATCAAAAACACAATTTTGTCCGACAGTGAAATTATCGGCGTTCATGATCTTGTGATTCACAATTACGGTATAACTAAAATGATAGGAAGCTGCCATATCGAACTCAGCAGTACAAAAAGTTTCAAGGAAGTTCATGAGATTGCTGATAACATGGAAAGGAGCATACAAAAAAAATTTAATATTTCTCTTACTATTCATACTGATCCCGTTGATATCGGTGATGAAAAGACATCTGAATACAGGAAAATAACAGAGTCTGCCGTTCTCTCGCTTGACAGTGGTTTTTCTGTCCATGATTTCCGTTTATCAGAATGCGACGGAAAAACAAGTATATTTTTTGATATGATAATTCCTTATGGCTGCCGTATTTCATGCGATGAAATAAAAGAATGCATTGACAATAAACTCAGAACTCACGGGTGCAGTTTTGATACGGTAATAACCTTTGATTACGAATAAAAGGAAACACCGCATAAACTCATGCGGCGTTTCCTTTTATCTGTTAGCTTTATTTCTGATTTTATGAACATACATATTTTCGTCAGCTGCATTTATAATTTCAAGAGCATTTATCTTATCGGTAATAGTTTCTGCTTTATATCCTATACTTGCCCGGACGATATATGACTTACCTGATTTGCAATTGTAATCATTGAGAAAATCAAGAAAACGTTTTTTGAATTCCTTAAAAAAGCTGTTGGGATCGTTTTTATATGTTATGACGGCAACGCAGAATTCATCACCGCCGAACCGTGCGCATATTTCATTGTGAAGCGAACTGCTGAGAAGAGCCTTGCCTACCGTAATTATTGCATTATCGCCTTCAGAATGACCGAAATTGTCATTAATATATTTAAGTTCATCAAGATCAGCAGAAATGATAATAAGCGTGTTTCCACAGAAGTTTTTATCCGAAAGACTTGCGTTTAGTTGATCAAAAAAACCACGTCTGTTGAATAAACCTGTCATAAAGTCTCTCTGAGATAGTTTACGGAGTTCAGAATTGGCAGCGATAAGTTCTTTGTTCATTCTCCTTATCTGCATACGGCTGTGAAAGTTTCCAAGGGCAGAACCTATGGTGCTCATTATACTGTGCATTTTATCGTATTCTGTTGTACTGATTACAGGCTGAAAAACGCAGTATCCCATTACCATGTCAGTAAAATTAGAACAGCAGACTATGATTGGATCAGTTTTTTCCATCAGAAGATCATATCTTGGCAGGAGCTTGCTCAACGGTATTTTACATTGTTCATATTCGGCATTACCATATCTGTGGTAGAGTATGTCTACTTGCCCGCTGAAACAGCAGTCGCCCTTGTAGCAGTTTCCGAAATCAGGAGGTGAAAAGATATTTTCGTTAAGAGCGAAAATACAAGTATCAAAACGGAATTTATCCATGAGCATCCGTGGAAGAAAATCTACATCAGCTATCCTTGGCACGGTATCCTGAGCGGAACATACCATTTTCTGACGTTCATCGGAGAGCCTTAATTCGGACATAAGAGCATGAACGAAATTACTGATATTTTTGCAGTCTGCACTGACGCAACCACAGGACTGAGAATAAATAATATTAAAATCGACTATGAAAGAGCCGCTGATTTTCTCACCGCTGTCAAGCCTTATAATGATATCGGTTATCATTTTGCCCATTTTATCAAAATCCTGCTTGCAGGTCGTTATGGCTGGAGGAAGATATTCTGTCTGCTTTATTCCGTCAAATCCTGTGATTATACAGTCTTCGGGAATGCTTACTCCCATTTCCTGAAGAAATCCGCTTGCTGTTATCGCCATGAAATCGTTGGCGCAGATTATGGCGTCCGGAATATCACGTTTTTCTTCGATGAACCATTTTTTCAGCACTTCAAGGGTAGGCCGTTCCCAGAAGCAGCCGTAACCTATATTGTCCGTTTCGAACGGAATATCATTTTTTTCCAGAGCAGTGCGGAAAGCAGCTATACGTTCTTCGGAATAAACGTTACCTCTGAATCCGGCAATCATAAATAGTTTTCTTGCTCCATGATCTTCAATAACGTGTCGGCAGAGCTTTTCAAAGATATCAGCGTTTGAAAATGCGAATGAAATACATCCGGGTGTTTCCCTATCAATAGAAATAACCGGAATGCCGTATTCGTGACAGTTCATGACAACTTCCTCAACAATACCTGTATCGTACATTATATTCGGAAATATAACGAGCGCAGAAAGTCTATCATAAGGGATAAGTCTGAAAACCGCTGACGAACCTTCGTTATTTGCAGAACTTTGCTCGTAAAGGTCGGCACAGGAATTAAAAACGAGCAGTCTGTATCCACTGAGGACGGCGTATTTATTTAATCCACAAATGAAATTGAAACGATCCTCTTCATTTATAGTTGAAAGACACACTCCGATCAGCTTTGGCTGCTGCATAGTTTCACATCCCTTTTTATAAATTTAATGAAATTTTCAGATCAATTTTCTTTCATCACAGTACTCGCATTCAAGCAGAGTTTCATCGCCGGTAAAACGAAAGCTGGCTGGCAGATATGTTTCATGATTAGTAATGCATTTTGGATTTTCACATTTCACGCCTGGATATATTCTGCCCCTGAGTGTATCGGAAGTTTTTTCTCCTGCGATTATTGTCAGT
>CAMZZN010000107.1 GCA_947345935.1 uncultured Ruminococcus sp. | reverse complement strand
CGATTGCACAGTCCGCGATTACTTCTGAGATCGTCACCGGACTTGAAGAGATCAAGGACGCTTTTATGGAGTGCATTTCCGGGGCCGGGGACTTTGAGGCGGCAATGTCGAACGTTGCCGCTATATCGGGCGCAGATAAAGACGAGCTTAAACAGCTCACTGAAAAAGCTGAGGAAATGGGCGCTACAACAAAATTTACCGCCAAAGAATCGGCTGACGCTTTTCAGTACATGGCAATGGCAGGCTGGAAAACGGAGGATATGCTTGGCGGTATCGAGGGTATCATGAGCCTTGCCGCAGCTTCCGGTGAAGATCTGGCTGCCACTTCGGATATCGTAACTGACGCTCTGACCGCTTTTGGCTTGACTGCTGCCGACAGCGGTCATTTTGCTGATGTTCTGGCGGCGGCATCCAGTAATGCCAATACAAACGTGGCAATGATGGGCGAAACTTTTAAATATGTAGCGCCCATTGCAGGAGCCTTGAATTTCAGCGTGGAAGATACCGCCGAAGCAATAGGCATTATGGCTAACAGCGGTATCAAGGCAAGTCAGGCAGGCACATCACTCAGATATATTCTCACCGCAATGACAGATACCAGCGAAAAGGCTTATTTTGCTTTTCAGGAGCTGGGTGTGGAAACAATAAACGCTGATGGATCAATGAGAGGTCTTAATGAAATTCTTACAGATCTTCGTTCAAGCTGGCAGGGACTTACCGAGGCAGAACAAGCGGACTACGCTCAGCGTATAGCCGGAAAAGAAGCGATGTCCGGATTTTTGTCTCTTGTCAACGCTGCTCCTGCCGATATCGAAAAGCTTTCGGGAGCTATCCGTGATTGTGACGGTGCGGCAGGAGATATGTCTGCAACTATGGTCGATAATCTACAGGGCGATATGACAATGCTCGGCAGTGCCGTAGACGGAATGAAAATATCCCTTTCAAAGAAGCTGAATCCTGCTATTCGTGATGTTGCTCAGTACATCACATCCAAAATGCCGGAGATAGAAAAAGTTCTGGAAAAGGCAGGAGGCAAAGCAATAAAAGTTATTGATTTTTCCGTGAAAAATCTGCCCAAAGCTATTGAATTTTTAAAAAAAATAATGCCTGTTATCAAGGGCGTGGGCGTGAAGTTTGCAGCATGGAAAATCTCCGAAAAAGCAAAGCCCGGAGCCGCTGCGTTAAAAAATCTTTTCGCATCTGTAAAGTCCGGAAATTCTGTGATGCAGGTTTTTAACGCCACGCTGAAAGCCAATCCGATAGGTGCGGTGACAACGGCGATAGGAGCTGCAACAGCAGCTATCGATCTTTTCCGTTCGAGTGCAAAACGAAAAGAGGAAGACCGCAGAGAAAGCCTTGCCGCTCTTATCAAGGACGAATACAAGGAAGCAGCCGAGCGTATCAACGACACCAAAGATTCCATAAAAGAAATGAAAGACAGCTTCAACGAACAGGCAGGAACTATCGAAGCGGAAACCGGCAGAACGCAGGATCTGTGGGACGAATTGCAGACGCTTGCCGACACTTCCGGAAATGTCAAAGACGCCGATAAAATAAGGGCTGAATATATCCTCGGCGAACTCAATGACGCTCTGGGAACAGAGTACGAAATGACCGGAAATCAGATCGAAAACTACAAGACAATGCAGTCCGAGATCGACAAGCTGATCGAGAAGAAAAAGGCGATGGCGTATATTGACGCTTACGGGGCAGACGCAGTTGAATACGAAAAATTGAGAACTCAGTCTCTTGAAGATTATGCGTCAAATAAGACCGCCTTTGATGAATATGACAGGCAAATGGAGCAGATCCGTATTAAAGCAAGTCAATTGACCGGAAGATATATTGCAGATGAAACCGAACTGGGCGATCTGCTTAATAATCTGGACTTAACGGGAAATGATTTGCAGAATTCCGGCGTTGGCCTGAATGCAATTAAAAAGCTTGTTGATCCGTACAATGATCTGATCGGCAATTACATAACAACAAGAGATAATATGAATGAAGCTCTGACAAATTACAATAAGGCAAACGCATTTTTCAACACATACGATGAAGGTATGAAAGCGGCGTCAGAGGGAAGATATGACGAAGTCGGAAGTATATTGTATGCAAACGACAACGCAAATGTCATGGCATACAAGAATGCCGGTGTGGATGATGTAAAGCGTGCAGAAGCTTTTAAAAAGGCTCTTACCGAACAGCTTAACGCTCTTGATGCCGCCTTGAAATCCGGCAGATCTGATACTGTAAATGCGACAATTGCAACTTTGAGTGAGATAGTAAAGGACGGCAAAAAATACGGCTTTGAACTTGGAGACGAATTTACCGGCGGTTTGAAAACAAAGGTAAAAGAAATGACAGATAAGGATTTCGACGTTTCCGGCATTATAGAAATGGGTCGGGAATGCGGCTTAGATACAGGCGAAGTCTGGAGCGGCGAATTTAAGGGTCTTGTACAGGCGCAGCTGGATAACGGTTACGACATAAGAAGTCTGCTTGCATGGGGCGAAATATCCGGCAGACTCACAGCGTCAGACTATGGCGGAAAGTTCGGGCAGGAAGTACAGAATTATATCAGTTCCATGTATCCGGACACCGAGGGGCTTATGCAGTGGGCTGCTGAGCGAGGCATGACGCTGGGAGAACTTTTCGGAGAAAATTTCACCAACTATGCAAACGCATATATGGAAGCTCAGTTCTGGGAAAGCGGCAATGCGGCAAAAACTATAAGCAGTGCATGGGATGCTGCTAAGTATGCAGCAAACGATTATAAACCCGATATCCCCCTGTTCGCCTCCGGCGGTTTCCTCGGCAGCGGACGTGGAATTGTAGCCGAAGCAGGACCGGAGCTTATCGAGATAATAAACGGCGGAGCAAAAATAACTCCGCTTACGTCAAGCGCAAGGAATACGCCTGTAACATCCGCAGGAAGCGGCAGGAACGTATACATAAACAACACAATAAACGCAAGCATTTCAAGCGGCT
Organism: uncultured Ruminococcus sp.; assembly: GCA_947345935.1. Lineage (GTDB taxonomy): Bacteria > Bacillota > Clostridia > Oscillospirales > Ruminococcaceae > Ruminococcus. The sequence continues at coordinate 1,081 of CAMZZN010000107.1, read as the reverse complement.
ACGACGTAAGACGTCTTGCAGCTGATCTTGCAGACGAACAGCGCAGAGTGGAAAGGAATCTGGGCTTATGAGCAGTTTTATTTTCAACGGTCACAGCAGCGAAGAACTGGGACTTATGGTGACGCAGCCGATCATCCGTCCCTCCTGGGCTGCCGAATACAACGAACTCACAGCCGCAGGAGGGATCCGGAAAGTCATGCAGAGAATGAATACTTTCGGCAACGCTTCGTTTTCGATAGAAACATATCTGGACGACGCTTCGCAGGATAATATCCGCAGAATATTCGGAGCTCTCAGCGGATCGGGTAAGCTTGTTGTCTCGACGGCTCCCGATGAGTATCTTGACGTGATAATTAGTCCGATCTCTCCCGCTCCGGTTGCGTTTCTGGCGGCGGAAATATCCTTGCAGATGACGGTTCGACCCTTTGCATACGCCGTGTCGCCCACGATCGCCGATCTGACAGGAGCGACCGGTTATGCCGAGATCGAAAACAGAGGAACTATATTTTCTGCGCCGGAGATCCGTCTGAAAGGATCGGGAGACGTGATGATAAACGTCAACGGAGCGGAATTTATCATAAAGATCCCGTCCGAACTTAATTCAAAAGAAATAATAATCGACTGCGATTCTCAGGTCGCTTATTACATGGACGGCGACAGCATGATCTCCGTAACGCACCGGACGTACAATAACTTTCCCCTGCTTCACGAGGGAAAAAATTATATAAAGTATACCGGCGATGTTGACGGCTTGTCGATCAATGTAAGAGAACGCTGGTATTGAAAACCTGTCTGCATAGTAAGTTCCGCACGTCTTTTCGACAAATTCTGCCGATTGCTGCGTTGAAAAATCTCACCATACGTCAGTATGCTTTTAATTTTTCTCCTTGCACTAGTCAAAATTATGCTCGAAAATCCGCGCATAATTTCTATGCAGACAGGTTCTAAAATAATTTGACAAATCCAAGCATCCGTGATATAATAAAAACAAGGCAGCCGTGCGGATACGCAAAGCTGCCCGGATGCTGCATAACGGTAGGCGGTTCGATTCTTCCCTCGGAAACGGGGGTGAGCGATATGA
>CAMZZN010000106.1 GCA_947345935.1 uncultured Ruminococcus sp. | reverse complement strand
GATGTAGGAATATCATTTTCACCTGTTTCATATTTGGAATATCCAGTTTGTGACATATTTAATACTTTAGCCATTTCTGTTTGATTCATATCCTTATCTTCTCTAAGATTTCTTATTCTTAAAAACATAGATAATTTCACCTCAACTCTATTATAGATTAATATGATTTTGAATGTCATCATTTAACCTAAAACAGGTTGAAAAGAGTGTATAAAATGATGCAAGCGTTATGCAAGTTCATAATGGTAACGTTAGTGAAGATCTTAGAAATTAAATAATATAGGGATAAAACTCAATTTTATCCCTCAATACCTATTTTTGCGAAATAGCAAAAACATATTCGTTACATATATGATTTGTATGTATCATTGCGATTATACATAATCTCTATTTAGCGTTCTGACGAAAACAGGAAAGCAGCTTATATAATCGACATAAATGGAGGATTTTTCATGAGGAAGTCAGCTTGCTTTACGGGACATAGAAGTTTCACAGGTAATACAGAGAACTTAGATACACGGCTGTATGACATACTGGAAAGAGCAATCATCAAAAAGAATGCTGCTGATTTTTACACAGGTGGCGCTGTAGGATGGGACGAATTGGCTGCTCAGACCGTTTTAAAACTGCGTGAGGTCTATCCGCATATAAAGCTGCACCTGATCCTGCCCTGTTCCAATGAAAAGCAAACAGCAAAATGGACAAAGGAACAGAAAACTGAATTTTACCGTATTCTCACTCTTGCTGATACGGTGGAGTATACATCGGAGCATTATTATAACGGCTGTATGGAAGTGCGGAATGCCCGTCTTGTGGAGCTTGCCGACTTCTGCTTCTGTTTTTGGGATACTACCAGGCAGAAAAGCGGGACGGCACAGACAGTTAGAATGGCGCAAAGAAATAAAATTATGATCGTTAACTTCTTCAGGACAATTTGAAAAAGAAATTATGAGGTAAATTATGACTTGTACAATTATATCAAACAGAGCTGAATTACAGCTTGAATGCAAAAATGAAAACGAGATGCCTTATTGTGGCATTAAATTAGAACTGTATCAGATTATTATGCAGTTGTACCAGAAGGGGTATGATACATTCTATGTAAACGCTGAGTATGGCATACCGCTATGGACAGCAGAGATCATATGCAGACTGAAATCTTCCCATGATATAACGCTCAATATTGCGATTCCACATGAAGAACAGTCAACGAACTGGATAGAAGAATTTCGTGATCGGTACTTTCAGGTTCAATTGCTTGCCGACAGCGTAACATTTGTAAATACACAATATTCATCAGAATGCTATCAGGAAGCTGATGAATATATGCTCCAAAACAGCGATCTCTTGTATGTGTTTGGCAGGAAACAAGATTGTCCGGACACGGTAGATGCGGCGAAAGAGCTGAAAGTCGAAATACTTTATGCTTGATAACAGTTTTATCATACGGTTTGTTTGCATGATGGTGAATCGAATAATTAATTATTAATACACGACAAATCACCTTACCTGTGATCCTTAAAAAGCATAACACATATCATTTTTGGTGTCAATAAAGATTGCTCGAATTGTAATCATATGGCGGTTTTATGTAATGAAATGCTAATGCAGGCAGATACGTTAAAATTTAAAATCGGCAGCAACGGCATCTTTTCAATCGAAATATGTAAATAAAGGCGGCATAAATTGGATAAAATAGATTATGAAACAATATATGAGCGATGTAATATTGTTTGTCCCGAAATGCGATCCGTAACAGAATGTATATGGAATATATCGGCAAAGAACAGTAATGTAAGGAATACTGTCAAAAAACTAAAAAGCGGCGATACGTCCGCTGTAAAAAAATTCATAGAATTGCACTTGAAAACAGCATTGATGTTATCATTGCTGGCAGCGGAGGAAAGCGGACTGCCGTTGGACGAACTGTTTTCAGAAGCCGTATTAGTCATATGGGAACGAGCTGATGATCTGGCAAATCAACGAGTAAAAACCAGAACGTCAGTATCTTCCCTGATTCAAAAAAGGCTTAAAAAATACATATTTAAACAAAAACAAGAAAACTGCCTATCATGCGAGCTGCCAAGATGCATCGTTGTCTGTGATACAGAACGTCTGATCATGAGGAGATTATGTAAACCCGAACTGCATGAATTGATAAACAAGGCTCTCTACAGTCTGCCAAAAAGATTTGAATATATTCTGAATATGAAATACGGTATCAATAAGCGAAAATATACCGTTGATCAAATCGCAAAACAATTAAATTTATCCAAACAAAGAATATATGTGGAAGAAAAAAATGCATTAAAAATGCTGAGAGAATCAAAAGAATATTCGGAAATGCTCAGAATGTATCTTGATATGTCGTAATTACAAATGATTAAACAATCAGAGGAGGAAAAACAATTGCTTTTGTTCGTGTTGGGAAGTATATTTGGAGGCACTGTAGGAGTATTTGCGATGGCACTGTGTATAGCTGCTAAATATGGCGATAGAATGGAAAAATAACAATTGCTTCTCAGCCAAAAAGCTCAATCTGCAATTGCAGTTGTGCTTTTTTATATAAATGCCGTCCGTGGGTTCTTCATTCCACGGGCGGCGACTCTCTGAAAAATAAAGGAGTATCGTATGAAATTAAATTTGATGATCGATATAGAGCTGCCGGAAAGCGACAGAATAAAAATGTGCAGCGATATGATCGGTTTTTTCCAGAAACATCTTACTTTAACAGAAAATGAAGATACAGTTTTCAGCGTATTGAATGCTGTTCCCTTAAAGGAATTATATGTTGCGGAATGCGGATTTCCGCAGTCACTTGTCAGATGCCTTAACGATAACGATATTTACTATATCTGCGATTTTAACGGCTATAAACTATCTCAGATTTTTAATATGCTGAATAGAAAATTTCGTTACGATGAGGTCAAAAGTTTTTTGTCTTTAATACATAATGAAATGAAAAAATACAGATTTTCCTACGCAGATAAAAATATTGATTACATGATTCCTTTGGATGAATGCGGAATGTCCGCAAGAACAGTAAACAGTCTTACCCGTGCAGGATATGTCTATATACAGGATGTAGCCTTTCACACAAAAGATGAAATATGCAAAGTACGAAACTTCGGTAAGGTAAGTAAATTTGAACTTGAACAGAAAATGATAGAATACGGGATTTGGTATTCGGACAAAGAATGAGTCGTGGCGAGTAAAGAGATAACTTGTGAAACATTCATTAATACAACGCCCGGATGATTCGTGAATATCTCTCCGATAACGGCAGTTTAAAGTCGGTATTATTTTACTTTCAATCGCATTGGTCAGATTGACAACAAGTGAAAAATGGTGTATAATAAAAATATCTTAATAACCGGAGGCAGTGACAATGCCAAGAAAGAAAAAAACAGAAACGGATGTAAATGAGGTCAAGGCAAATAATGTAACCAAAACAGTAAAGAAGAAACCTCTTGCAGAGACTTCTGCTCCTATAATCGCTAAAAAGCCTGTAAAGAATACTGCTAAATCCAAGGCAGCCGCTAAGAACACAACTGCCCCAAAAGAAACTGTCAAGATACAGTTTGGCAGTGATGAATATGACTTTGCAGAGATCAAAAAAGCGGTTGAAGCTGATTATAAGGGCAAAGTCAAAGGGAAAATCAAGACTGTTGAAATCTACGTCAAGCCGGAGGATAAGGCTGTTTACTATGTAATCAACTCTGATTTTTCTGATAAAATTGAACTGTAATCATTTAATTAGGGATAAAAACAAGAACAACTCATTTAGGGTATGTTCTTGTTTTATTAAGATGAAGTCGTTCAGGGGTAACTATGTATAGAAAATATAAAGCAGGCGATATAGCCTATATTGTAGAAAGTAAACGCTTTATCAGAGAAGTGAAGATACTGAAATTTAGCGGAGACTTGTATACGCTGCAATTTACTGACAGTGGCGGAGGAATTAAACTTCGGGAGAACAGACTATTTCGCACAAAAGAAGAAGCAGAGCAATACGGAAAACGATAATGCAAGAAGCTTGTCAACTTTACTGTTATAAAGTTATCAACGTGAGACCTGCAAATAAAAGTCAAGTGGTAAAATGAAAGTTTCACAAAACTTTCACAAAAGAAAGAATAGGCACGACAATAAGACCGCCGAAGCGATCTGAAA
>CAMZZN010000105.1 GCA_947345935.1 uncultured Ruminococcus sp. | reverse complement strand
TGCCCAAAGGCGAAGATGGGTCGGCTTTTACAAATCATTGCGGCGTAATTGATTATAAAGGTCATTCATACTTTTTTTATCACAATCAAAGACTTCCCGGCGGAGGCGGATTCACTCGTTCTGTTGCAGTAGAGGAATTTTCCTATAACAGCGATGGCAGTTTTCCTGTCATCAGGATGAGTAACGACGGACCTGAACAGCTTGAGGCTTTAGATCCATATGTACGAAATGAAGCTGAAAAGATTTGCTTTGAAGTTGGCATTGAGACAGAAAGTTGTTCTAATGGCGGCATGAATGTTGCCAATATTGAAAATGGTGATTATATTAAAGTGTCTGGCGTTGATTTCGGTACAGGCGCGGAAAGTTTTACTGCAAGTGTTGCATCTGCAACAAATGGTGGAAAAATAGAGATACATCTTGATAGTATAGATGGACTGCTTGCTGGAACTCTTGACGTTCCCGGAACAGATGGCTGGCAGAATTGGGCGGAGGTTTCATGTGATATCAGTGGAACTGAAGGAAAGCATGACGTTTATTTCAGGTACATTGGCGGTGACGGTTATCTCTTCAACGTGGACTGGTGGAAATTTAAAAAAATAATGCGGAAACTTCAACCGTTTCAAATCCTATCATTTGGTCGGATGTTCCTGATCTTGATGTTATTCGTGTAGGGGATACCTATTATATGGTCAGTACAACTATGTTTTTTAATCCCGGTGCTCCTATCATGAAATCTAAGGATCTTGTTTCATGGAAGATATGCAATTATGTTTATGATGTTCTTGCCGACGGAGATGTACAGAATCTTAAAAATGGCAAAAACGATTATGGTCATGGACAATGGGCTTCAAGTCTGCGTTATCATAACGGCACTTATTATGTCTTCTTCGGAAGCTACGGAACCGGAAAATCATACATATATAAAACTAATGATATTGAACATGGTACATGGACGAAAAACGAATTGAATGGGATGTATCATGACGCTTCACTCTTCTTTGATGATGACGGAAGAAACTATCTTATTTACGGAGCAGGCGGTACAATTAGAGTTAAGGAGCTAAATTCCGAAATGACCGGCTTCAAGGAAGGAGGAGCTGATAAAGAACTGTTTTCAACAGGTCTTGACGGGCTCAGCGGAGAGGGTGCCCATATTCAGAAAATAGGAGATTATTATTATATTTTTCTTATTGCATGGCCAAGCAATAGCGGAAGAATAGAGCTTTGTTACAGAAGCAAGGATATTCTCGGAAATTACGAAGGCAGAACTATTCTTGACTCGGAAGGAGCAGCTCAGGGTGGTATTATAGATACTCCCGACGGAAAGTGGTATGGACTTGTCTTCAAGGATCATGGGGCAGTAGGACGTGTACCTGTACTTGTTCCGGTAACGTGGCAGAATGACTGGCCGATCATGGGTATAAACGGAAAAGTTCCTGCAACCGTTGAAATTAACGGCAGCTATAACGGTACTTTTCTTGTGACTGATGATGATTTCAGTTATGATTCAAATAAACTTGCTCTGGAATGGCAGTGGAATCATAATCCAGATAATACGGCATGGTCGGTAACCGAACGAAAAGGTTATCTTAGACTGAGAAATAAATCGCTTGCAACAAATATTCTTGATGCGAAAAATACGCTTACTCAGCGAACAGAAGGTCCGTTTTGCAGCAGTATTATAAAGCTTGATGCATCAAATATGAAAGCAGGCGATTATGCGGGACTTTCTGCTTTCCAGTATAAATATGGAAATGTAGGAGTTTATATTGCCGATGACGGTTCAAAAAAGATTTATATGGCTGAAAATGGCATTGCTTCAAGCGGAGGCGAGATTTCGGAAAGCTATAATAAAATAATTGAAGAAGTAGATATGACAGGAAACGAAATATATCTTAAAGTCGATTTTAAATTCAATGATGTTAATGAGGGTAATATTTCGTATAATATTGATAAGGCTAATTTCTATTATTCCTATGACGGAAGCAATTGGATAAATATAGGAAATGAATTGAGCATGAGCTATGATTTGAAATTGTTCACAGGTTACAGAAGTGCAATTTACAGCTACGCCACAAAAACAATAGGAGGCTATGCCGATATTGATTTTTTTGATTATGAGCGTGCTGAATGGAATCAGCCAGAAGAGATAAAACCAAATAGTCTTGGCTGGTACTTTAGTAATGGTTTTGAAAACGATACGGAGGATTGGACAGGAAGAGGTACGGCAAATGTTGCTTCCAGCGCTAATACAGGATATGTAGGCAATAATTCTCTATTTGTTTCAGGCAGGACATCTTCGTGGAACGGAGCGCAGAAAGCTCTTAGCGATAGAGTTTTCAAGCCGGGAAATGAATATAGCTTCAGCGTAAATGTGAAATTTGATTCAGAAAAAATCACTGATAAATTTTTTATGAAGCTTGAATATTCCGATGCAGATGGCAAAAAACAGTATGCTTCTATTGCAGAGGGAATAGCTGTAAAAGGAGAATGGATGCAGCTTTCAAATCCGAATTTCAAGATACCGTTAGACGCAGAAGATATGTATCTTTATATTGAAACATATGATAGTAATAACAACTTTTATATTGACGAGGCTATAGGTGCAGTCGGCGGGACAGGAATTCTTGGTGCGGGAGTGCAGAAATTTATACTTGGAGACATTAATTTTGACGGAGTTGTTGATGCTTATGATATGATACTTGCAAGACAAGGATGTTTAAGTAGTTTTGACAGTACATTGGCTCAGGCGGCTGCGGATGTTGATCAAAATGGTGTTTATGACAAAGCAGATCTTGTATTGATTCAGGATTTTATTCTTGGAAGAATTAAAGAATTTCCTGTGGCTTGAATGTTGATAATTTAATTTGAGAAGGTTGTTAGAACTTGTGTTGATATGGAAGATGTGCGGATTTTCAAGTATAATTTTTCTGAAAAGACGTGTATAAAAAAGATATTGAACATGATTTGATACAAAATTAAAGGCAGTGTTGCATAGTAAGTGAGCAGCGCTGCCTTTTTTCTATAGTATGTTATTCTTTCTGCTATTGAAAATGATGCCGAACAGAATTATCTGATAGCTTGCAATGGCGGTGAGTATGAATATTTATAGGTTATTAATATGGTTCGATGAAATAACTTTGAATTGTTTAGGAGTCATTCCGGTGCAGTTTTGAAATTGCCTTAAAAAATACCTGTCATCTTCGTAACCGCATTGATCAGCAACAGATGCAATGGGAATATTGGTGGTGTATAGTAGTACAGAGAAGCTCTGACGGAGTTCATTGGGAAAAGGAAAAAAGTCTCAGCGACATACTTAAATCCGATTATGAATACTACCTTGACAATTACTCCGTAAGCGTTCAAGGCGGTTATTATTATCGTGTAACCTGTACCCATTACGCAAAGGAAAGCGGCTTGTTCGGAGGCTCTCAGAGCGTGAACAATACTTCCAACAGCGTTTGGATAGACTAAAGTGTGTCACGGTGACACACTATGAAAGGCGGCGGTCAGATTGATTGTATTTACTTAATCTCGGACTTTTTTACACACAAACAAAAACATTCGGAGAAAATTCAGACGGAATACTAAAAATATTTTTTGACGTACACTTCAAACGAATTACAAAAACACATCAGGATTGACATTACGTTTTTCTCCTCACACTTGAAAGTGAGGAAAACTTATGAAAATGACAAAAAGAATTGCTGCTATGGCAGCTTGTGCGGTAATGGCGGCTTCGTCAATGGTTAGCGTATGTGCTTCGGCTTCTGACGTGGCTGTAAATGACAACTACGTTGTTTCGGAGGTTGAACAGAACGATAATGGAATTATGCCTTATGCAAAAGATGGAGAATCACTGAATATTTCTAAAATCGAAGATGAATATCGTCAAGAAAACAGTAACTGGTGCTGGGTAGCTTGTACTCAATATGTTTTAAAGTATCTTGGAACCAACTGCTCACAAGAGGAAATTTACAAATCTGCTAAAAATGTAGAAACTGTCGAGGACAAGAGAGGAACACTTGATGAATGTAAAAAAGCGATAAAAAACCTTGAAGGTTCTGTATTTAGCTCAGGTAAGTCTGCTACATATAAACTCGTAAGTGAAAGAATTCATGATAAGTATATAGTTATACTTCGTGGATTCAGAAATGGCGGTTCAATAGGGCACGACCTTGTGTGTTATGGCTATCAGAC
>CAMZZN010000104.1 GCA_947345935.1 uncultured Ruminococcus sp. | reverse complement strand
TTTTCCACCTTTTTTCTTTTTATCTTATTATACCATGGCTTAATCTTTTCTGTCCAATTTATTATAGACGATTCATCACCAGAATGTTCAGCCCAGACAACAGTGTTTTTCACCTGCATAAATTGCTTGATGGTGTTACGAATCTGCTTGTCGAGGATTTTTCTGTCAGTGACAACAAGTACAGTGTCTATGATAGACTGACCGTCCTTTTCCAGTCCGATGAGTTGGTGTGCAAGCCATGCGATAGAATTTGACTTGCCAGAGCCTGCGCTGTGCTGAATCAAATACCGCTTGCCCGTACCATTTTCACGAACGTCTGCGAGGAGCTTTTCTACCACATCCAACTGATGGTAGCGAGGGAATACTTGCTTGATTTTCTTTTTCTTGGTCTCTTCATCCTCCTCGGTGATGACCTGTGCATAGTTCTCGATGATACGAGAGAGTTTTGCCTTCGTGAGAATGTCTTTCCAAAGATAGTCTGTCATGATGCCGTCGGGGTTGGGCGGATTTCCTGCTCCGTCGTGATAGCCCTTGTTGAACGGCAAGAACCAGCTATCTTCCTTTGCGAGTTTCGTACAGAATTCGACAGTGCAGTCGTCCACGGCAAAATGCACCATGCAGCGTTTGAACGAGAACAGGATGTCCTTCGGCTCACGGTCGTCCTTGTATTGCTGAACGGCATCGGCGGTGCATTGACCTGTGAGGGAATTCTTCAACTCCAACGTGATTACCGGAAGACCGTTAATAAAGATACACAGGTCGAGGGCAAGTTTCGCTCTGTCCGATGCGTAGCGGAGCTGCCTTGTAACGCTGAATATGTTTTTCTCATACATCTCACGCTGTTTTGTATTGTTTTCGGTCGGTGTAAGATAGAACATAATGAGGTCAGCCGGATAGACCTTGACGCCATTCCGCAATACATCAATAATGCCACGCTTTGTTATTTCGGTGCTCAGACGGTTGAGAAACTGCCGCTTCTTTGTTTCGGAAACATCAATGCCAAGTTTAGCGACCTCTGTCGGCTGTGTATCACGCAGAAAACGCAGCAGTCTTGTTTCGTCAATTGCATATTCTTTGTTATAGTCAGCGTTTGAACCCTCTTCGTAGTCGTTATGTTGTACAAGCCAATCCACGATGAGAGTTTCAAAGCCACTTTCTTTTGTGTTTGTAAAAGTCATTTTCTTTCCCCCTATTCCTCGATTCATCCTCACACGAATTCAAAGGTGATATAACTCCTCCTGTACTGGTTTACTATCCAATTCATCCGAATCGTTAATATACAATTTATGTATTTCTTGTATTCCGGCATTCACAGCCGCAGAAACAATAAGTCTGCTTTCGTATTCTGGAGTACGCAATCCGATTATTACTTTACATGGTTTCAATTTGACACATGTACGCTGCTCGAAAATTGCTGGGCGGATCATTCTCCATTCTTGGTCGTTCTCATGACATTTCTTTTTGATTAACGATATTCGTTCAATTTCCCACATAAGATTTTCTTGAATATATTGATAAATCGGAGTTGGAATTGCACCACTATTTTTTGGAAAATTGTCAATTAGCAAAGTACCTAAGGCAAAATTAGTGGCATCATATCTTTTATCGGAGTAATATATAGGATAAAAATAGAGAGGATCTTTTGCAGCAATACAGTTAAAGCATTCTTTCGATTTTCCACACATAAACGTATCCGGATTTTCAAGATCATATATCTGTACAAAACCGCTATAATTTCCAGCATACTTTAACCATAGTGTTTCATTGTATTCATCTTCACAAAAGCAAATCGAAAACATTTTTTGCTGCATAGAATTACGCACTTTTATTAATTGCTCTTTTACCATTGAAAAATCTACTGGTTTGTTAAACATCTCACGGATAAGTACATCAGGATTCTGACTTGTAACCATAGCTACTGATTTACAGCATTCATAATTTTTCCTTTGCCTACAAACAGATCCTCTCGCATTTGTTTGTATTCGGGAATCATCTGTTCAACATTAATATAAAAATAGGTATCAAACGGATCGTCATAATAATTTGCAGAAGAATAGAAAAGTTTGTTATCATTCAACTGCTGAAGAGAGTTTTTGCTTACAGATCTGAATCTACACAAAGTTTTAGGACGTGGTGATGCATCCATTAACATGTTCACGCTTGTCTCACTATTATCGTGAAGATTTTTAAGTACATTCCAAAACTTTTCTCTGCCGTTGTTGTCCATTATTAATCCTCCTGTTCATTAACATCCACAATATCGTTTACTTCTTCTGTATATTGGTATTTAGGTATCTCAATGCCACGCACATCTATTTTTCCGGTGACCACATCAGAAATTAGTCGAGTTTTAAATTCCTGTAATGCTTCTATTTGAGCATTTATGTTTTTGAATAGTGCATCTAACTTTTCCAATTGCTTGTCAAGGATATCCGCAATTCTGACCTGCTCACTATAATTAGGAATTGGTACTTCTACATCTTTCAAAAAATGCTGTGTAAGATGGGGAACACCCATTCCTGTTAGGATTCTGTTCATATTTTCTTTAAATTCATTGCTGAGTAGGAAATAATACAAATATCTATACTCAAGAAAATCACGCGGTGTAATTACTGCAAGAGAACCATTCGGTGCTGATTCGCCATAAGGCATATCATCGATTCTCGCACATTTTCCAATACCAGCTCCATCTTTTACCAGCAATATATCACCAACAGATAGTTTTATTTCTGGTGATTCATTGTACCGTTCTTGATTTAGGGTACTGGTTTTATCCTCACTGTCAACGTGTGCTGCAATAGCATTTTCGGGCTTTGCATAACCCAATATCACAGCCACATCTTTTCCTACAAGCCATGGTTCGCCGTCCTTAATAACTGTTCTCACTCTTCCGAATTCTTCATCTTCAAAAATTTTGATCATCTGTTCCATTTACAATCTCCTCACCAAATTTCAATAAGTTTCTTGCAATCGCTTCAACAACCGCAACCGTGATCGAATTTCCAGCTTGTTTGTAAAGCTGTGCGTCACTCATTCCGATAGCGGCAACTTTATTGAACTGTTCTTTTGTAAAGCCCTGCAATTTCCAGCACTCAACAGGCATAAGCCGGCGAATTCGACCTTTGTGAACGATTCCATGCCGATCGGTTACCGTGAGCGTAAACATCGGTTCATTTGGATTTTTTATTCGTCTGCCGTTCTGACGGGTATGCTCCTTAAACGGATTGATAATTGCTCTTGGAGCCTCCTCCACCAGAATTCCGGAACGCTCTCCCTTATGAGTTCCGTTTGTTACTCCCAAATCCATTCGTGTATGCAGACATCGGGCATTTTCCGTAATCTGCGGATTTTCGTTCAGATCACAAAAAACAGCGGAGTATTCGCCCTTATGGTTACTCACTCCGCTGTCCTGACGTGCTGTTATGCATCTTGCTATATCCGTTAAATTCGGCGGAGAATTGTAGTCGATAAAATACAACCCTGTTTTACCGCCCATACCTCCCGAACCGCTGCATTGAGTAACAGCAGTTCCGTTTGTGGAATATACCCTCGAACCCTGACTGCCGCCTATCAGCTGTTCAGGTTTTCCTTTTTCGCAATCTTCCTCATCATCTCGTCCGAAAGCCAGTATTTCAGAGGGACATCTGTTTCCAAGATATCCGACAAGGAACAGCCTTCGCCTTGACTGCGGTATCCCGAATCCGGAAGAGTTAAGCACTCGCCAGCACATACTATACCCCAGTTCTGAAATCTTTTCAAGGATAATTCTGTAGCATTCCCCCTGCGATATCCCCAACAGATTGGGTACGTTTTCAGCGATAAAATAATGGGGTCGCTTGGCTTCAAGGATCCGGATATAGTTGAAAAAGAGGTTTCCTCTATCGTCCTCAAAAGCTCTTCTTTTGCCTGCAACGCTGAAGGACTGGCAGCAAGGTCCGCCGACCAGCAGATCAAAGTCCGGCATACTTCCGTAATCGATTTTTGTGATGTCCTCATAGAAAATCTCCCCCTTTGTATCATACAGCGCTCTGTAGGCTTTCTGGGCAAATCGATCTATTTCGCACCATCCGGCGCACTCAAACCCGCCTGTCTTTTCAAATGCCGAGCGGAATGCGCCGATTCCTGCGAACGCTTCAAAATATTTTATCATTTATCACCATTCCTTTCCTTTTTGCAATAAAAAACGGCTAAGTCTTTTTCAAAACTTAACCGTTACATTGACATATCCATTTCGGGATCTTCCTATTGATCTTCGGTTTCTGATAAC
>CAMZZN010000103.1 GCA_947345935.1 uncultured Ruminococcus sp. | reverse complement strand
TCTTCCTGTAAGATACTGGATTCTGATAATGGTAATTCCTATATTCAGTATTTTTATTCTTCAATTTATGATCGACAGTATTACACTCAATGCCGAACATACAAATTACGTTGCCCTTGGTCTTGCAATAAGTGGAATTTCTTACATAAATATTACGATGTTTCATTTCTTTGAAAGCTATGAAAATAATATAAAATTGAAGTATCTTGAAAGATTGCAGCAGCAGGAACAGGAAAACTATAGTATGCTTGCTCTTACACACAAACAAATCAGGGAATTTAAGCACGATATTGCAAATCAATTTTCCGTATTGCATGACATGATGAAATCGGGCAAAACAGAAAAAGCATTGGAATATCTTGATAAGCTTAGTGGATTTGTAAGACATTCAAACTGTTTTTGTCATACCGGAAACAACGCTGTAGATTCCATTGTAAACACGAAAGGTTCTCTTGCCCAGACTTATGGCATTGAGTTTATATGCAGAGTAAACATTATTTCGGAAATTAAATTGGATGAAATGGAATTGTGCCGTATTCTTGGCAACGGACTGGATAATGCGATTGAGGCTTGTGAAAGATTGGAAAATGTCAAAAAACATATTTTGCTTAGCATCAGTGAAGATAAAGATAATCTTTATATCTCCATCTCCAATACTTCTGATAGAGTTGACACCGAGAATTTATCTACCAAGAAAAAAACAGGTATGCATGGAATCGGAGTAAATAGTATAAAATCATCGGTGGAACGACTGAAAGGAGTTGTAAAATTCAGTTATAAGGACAGTATTTTTAAGCTGAATATAGTCGTGCCGAACGATTAAAATATTTTACGATAATGCATTTCATTACATAAAACGCAACTTTCATTACATTTGGAATAAAATCCCTTGACAGTAATTAATATCATGTGCTATGATTTTTGCAGGAAGTGATCAGAAATGATTTCTAAACTTGCAAAAAACATAGCACATTTTTTTGTGGTGCAAAAAATAGTTGAAGAACCCAAAGAAGCGATATATGCTTATGGTATGGAACTGCTGCTATCAGATGTACTGAACGCTCTTATCGTCTTGCTGATTTCTTTAATTTCCCACACATTGCCTGCGGTGCTCGTATTTACAGCCGTATTTATGGGATTAAGGAAATTTGTGGGAGGGTATCATGCAAACAGCCATTTGAGCTGTATGTTTACTCTGGTCGTTGTAATGCTTATTTTTTCATATGGTATCTGCAATGTACCAGAGAAATATGCATGGGTTGTCAGTATAGGATTTGTAGTTATCTCAATACCTGTTGTTTTCAACATTGCACCCGTTCCTCATCCGAATAAACCTGTGTCAGATGAAAAACAAGTAAAGTTAAAAAAACATAGCAGAATTTTTATTTTGCTTCTGTCGATGCTTTCTTTCACGCTAATAATATTAAGGCTCAATACAATAAGTCTGTATGTATCAAGCGGAATATTTCTATCGGCGTTTGCAGCGGTTATGGGGAGTCGTTTGAATCGAGGTGATGAGTGTTAAAGACGAAAGGGAGAAAAGATGTATTCTGGCGATTGTAATTCTTGCTCTTATAAGACTGGTGTTGTATCTTACAAATGGCAGTGTTTGCGGATTCACGTTCTATCAGCCGAAAGAACCAGATTTACATGAGCTGTTTGAAAGGAGGGATTTGAAATGAAAAAGCTGATGAAACTTGCAGCGAAGGCTTCTACTGTTCTTGCTGCTATGGCTATGCTTGTTGCCACATCTTCTGTTTCTGCTTGCTGTCATTGTTGGTTCGCACAGCCTGTTGAACCGGAAGAACTCAGAAATCTTGTAAACAATAAGTAAAAACATGAACTATGAATGGAGGATACCATGAAAAAAGCAATTAAGTTTAAACGCATTCTTTCTGGTGTGCTGAGTGCGATAATGACGGTTAGTGCCGTGCCTATCGTTTCAGCTCATGCAGAGGAAAACATTGAGTCGTATCCGTATACGATGTTTGCTGCTTCAAATGATGAGGGGGCTATTACCGTCAATGCAGGAAATTTCTGCGTAAACGGAAATGTAGCTACCAATGGCACTATTGTTTCAAGTGGCAATATGAACATCAACGGAATAAGAACTGAGAGTGCTGAAGAATCCATGATCTTTATCTTTGATAAGATAGACAATCAGTATTTTTCAGCTTCTAATGTTGATGAACACGATGAGGACTATAACCTTGATGAAATGAACATCAATATCAATGTGCCTACCGAGGTGCAAGGTGAAGCTACACTGACAGGTAATATCAACATCAACAATGCTCTCAAGGCTCTCGAAGATGTTAATCTTTATGGAGAAGTAAAAAATACGAATGATTCTGTTATCTTCTCTAAATATGGAGATATTGTCATTGATAGCCAGAATGTAAACCTCAATGGACTTGTTTATGCTCCGTTTGGCAGCGTAACGATCAATGCTCAAAATCTTAATCTCAATAATGTAGTTATCATTGCTGAGAGTATTGTTCTGACTTGCCCCAGTGTCAATGCGAACAATAGCAACAATGCAAGCTCGTTCGTGGGGACAACCTCAGAACCGTTGGATATTCCCTATGATGAGTGGCAGTACATGAAGGACGAGAACGAGAACGATTTTCCTGACTTCTTTGAGAATTATGATAATTGGTTACTTCTTAAAGATACAGACGGAGATATGTTACCTGACTGCGTGGAACAGTTTCTCGGAACAGATGCTATACTTGTAGATACAGACGGCGACATGCTCGATGATTACTATGAGGTGTTTGTAACTGGTACTGATCCTACCAAACTTGATACAGATGATAATGGCATAGATGACGGCGATGAGGATTTTGATGGAGATGGTTTAACAAATTTTGAAGAATATACTCGTACAACCGATCCATGGAATGAGGATTCGGATAACGACGGTCTAAAAGACGGAGAAGAAGTAAACACATATTTCACTGACCCTTTAAAGAAAGATACCGATGATGATGGTCTTGAGGACGGTGAAGAAATTTATCTTGCTGATTTTGGATTTTTACCAACAAACCCTGATTCAAATGGAGATGGAATTCTTGATGGTGACGAACGATTTGAGCAAACCATTGAACAGGATATTAATGCAGATGATGACAAGATTTCTGCGGTCACAAAAGTATCTGTAACATTTGATTGCCCTGGAATCATTGACAGACATGTAACGCTTGAAAATATGTATAACGTTGATATGCTTTCTTCAAATGTAGTCGGTATGGTTGGAGCGCCTATTGACATTACATCAGAAGTTGACTTTGATTATGCAACTATCACATTTACCTATGACGAAGCATTGCTTAATGGCACACCAGAGGAGAATCTTGCAATCCTTTGGTATGATGAAGCTAATGATCGTTATGTAATATTGGACGAGGACACCGTAGTAGATGTGGAAAATAATACTGTAAGTTATACAACTACACATTTTTCTACATATCTTGTAATTGATCGAGAAATATGGTATGATTGTTGGAGAGAGAATATTGACTACAGGAATTCATCAACTTTTAAAACAGAATATGACATAGGCTTTGTAGTAGATGTTTCAGGAAGTATGGATGGAGATCGTTTGAATAGAGCGAAAACAGCGTTAAATACATTTATTGACGCTATGTATCCATGTGATAATGCTTGCTTAGTAAAATTTAATAGTTACGGAAATGTGGTAAGTAAATACGGTTCATCTATCTCGGCACTTAAATCCGTAGTTTCTTCTCTATATGTATCTGGCGGAACAAGTACAAATAGCGGTTTGTTAGAAGCTATTGATGAATTATCTCCTAATTTATCTGATGATAAAACTGCAATGATAATATTAATATGTGATGGTGATGTTGAATATAATACTGCAACTATGGTTTTAATTAATAGAGCAATTCAGAATAACATTGCAATACATACAATAAATGTTTGCGATTCGGCATCCTCAATTCTATCAGAAATATCTGAGAAAACCGGCGGTACTTATTATATTGCTAAAACATCATCAGAAATAGCTTCAGTTATGGCTACACTCCAGCAAAATACAGTATCGTCAATAGATATGACTGATTCAGACGGCGACGGATTGTATGATGTTTATGAAGTAAATGGAATGAAAATTCAGAATGGTCAAATTATAAAAACTGACCCGAATAATGCAGATTCAGACAACGACGGCGTGAGCGACTTTGATGAAATTGGCTGCGCTCCCATAGCTGAAGTGGTAAAATTTGCTCAATCTGAATATTCTTGTGTGCTGTTTAAATCTAAAAGCAATCCCTGGGAACCTGATAGTGATGGGGATGGTTTCCCATATGCGTTTACTTAATAGAAGAAATATGATATAATAAGAAATATGGAAACAAAAATAAAAGAAATAGAAAA
>CAMZZN010000102.1 GCA_947345935.1 uncultured Ruminococcus sp. | reverse complement strand
TTTTTATTTTCAGAAACTATCAACACAGTACAGAAAGAATGAGGTATCAAAATGATTGAAAGCAAAAATGACGCAAGCAGGAACTTAGAAAAAGTGTTGTAGGCATTGGAACAGGCAAAACAGCGTGTAGCCAACGAAAAGAAAAAGCAGAACGAGAGCCGATAACAGAACAGGAAACAAAGCAGGGAGGAAGAAATTTAATGTGATTATTATTGTAAAGATACGCAATTTTTTGTATAATTGAACTGTGGCAGGCGCGATAAAATTATGATATAATATTGATATATCATTTTATATTTTGGGAATTTTTCCCGGCATAAACATTATTTAGGAGGTTAATATGGCAAATCAGCTTTGTATCGTGCTTGACTTCGGAGGACAGTATAATCAGCTTATTGCAAGAAGAGTACGTGAATGCGGAGTTTACTGTGAAATAAAGAAGTTTGATACACCTATTGAAGAAATTAAGTCACTGAACCCTATGGGAATTATTTTTACTGGCGGACCTAACAGTGTGTATGACGAAACCTCACCGCATATCTCAGAAGAAATTTTTGAAATTGGCGTGCCTATTCTTGGAATATGCTATGGTTGTCAGATCGTAGCATATACTCTCGGAGGTAAAGTCGAATCCTGCACAAGAAGCGAGTACGGAAAAATTGAGATTTCCATTAATAATGAAAGTCTTATGTTCAGGGATATTCCTGAAAAAAACGTTGTATGGATGAGCCACACCGACTATGTAAGTCATTTGCCGGACGGTTTTTACGTTACATCAACTTCTGATGACTGTCCATGCGCTTCATTTGAAAATCCCGACAGAAAGCTTTATGCCGTACAGTTCCACCCTGAAGTAACACACAGCGAATACGGCAGACAGATGCTCGGCAACTTTTTGTATGAAGTGTGCGGATTTTCGGGCGATTGGGTAATGGACGACTTTATTGACAGCACTGTTGCAAAACTCCGTGAGCAAATAGGCGATAAAAAAGTTATTCTCGGACTTTCAGGCGGCGTTGACTCTTCTGTTGCGGCAGCTCTGCTCAGCCGTGCAGTCGGAAAGCAACTCACCTGCGTTTTCGTGGATCAGGGACTTATGCGTAAAGACGAAGGAGATTTTGTTGAGGAAACTTTCACAAAACTCTTTGACATGAATTTTGTTCGTGTAAACTGCCAGGATCAGTTTCTGGAAAAACTCAGAGGTATTACCGATCCTGAAGAGAAGCGCAAAATAATCGGCACTGAATTTTACAATGTTTTCTGGGATAAGATCAGAGCATACGGAACGGGCGGATATTTTGCTCAGGGAACTATTTATCCCGATCGTATCGAATCCGGTAAGGGAAATTTAGCCGGTCACGGAAGTACTGCTGTTATTAAAACACACCATAATATGGTAAAGCCTCCGGAAGATATCAAGTTCGACGACGTTATCGAGCCGCTCTGTGATCTTTTCAAGGACGAAGTACGCAAAGTCGGCGAAAAACTGGGTATTCCCCATGAACTGGTATGGCGTCAGCCGTTTCCCGGTCCGGGTCTTGGTGTAAGGATCATAGGAGAAATCACAAAAGAAAAAATCAAGGTTCTCCAGGAAGCCGATGCTGTTCTGCGTGACGAGATTGCCAAAAGCGGTATTGAAAGCCAGCTAAAGCAGTTCTTCGCTGTTCTTCCGGATGTAAAAACTGTCGGCGTTATGGGCGATCACCGTACTTACGATCACCTTATCGGTATACGTGCTGTAACTACAGACGACTTCATGACCGCCGATTGGGCACGTATTCCCTACGATATTCTCGCTCGTGTATCAAATCGTATAACAAATGAGGTTGAACACGTAAACAGAGTAGTATATGATATTACTTCAAAACCTCCGGGAACTGTGGAATGGGAATAATAACAAGGCTTTGGAAACAGCGTAAATACGCCGTTTCCAAAGCCTTGAAAATCCAGTGATAACAATTTGATAACAGGGAGCTAAACTGAAATGTTCTGCATTTCAAACGGCTTATAGGTTGCGCCACTCTTTCGAGGGTTCGTGCTTACCACAGTCATCGGTCGTTTTCGGCCAATTCAGCTTCCATTCTGTATATTCGGCCTTGCTGATCTTACCGTCAGCAAGGTCTTTTTTTCGTCTCTGCCACTCGGAAAGAAAATCGGTCATTAAAATAGAGCCAAAGCATATCCCCTTTCGGCTGTTTCCGCCCTTGTCCTCGCAATCCTGAATTGAGATATGATAATGCTCGTCAAGCTCAAAGAGAATCATCATAACGCCCTCCGCTCCGAGAATTTCATCATCAGCAAGGAAACGAGGATTCACGTCAAGCACCTCTGCGATTTTTTCAACAAGTGCCTGCTTGGGTGTGCGTGTACCCGATTCATACTGTGCAATGCGGACATCAGCGGACTTCTCGTCAAAGCCGACTGCAACACCAAGCTGTTTCTGCGTCATTCCACGAAAATCACGAATGCGGTGTATCTTATCTCCGATAATGGACATGTTGGTTCACTCCTTATAATATCGTTCTGTGTGTAAAATCATTATAACATATTTGTTTAAGGCAGTCAAGATATACTAAACAAAAAAATTTAGGAAAATTTTTAAAAAGGGGTTGACGAAAGCAAATTTGTTTAGTATAATAGAATTAATTAAAAATGTTTAGAAAGAGAATTTTGCTTTATCGGACACAGAAATGCGTCTGATACAAAACAGAACATTAAATAAGAAAGGGTTGACTACTATGTCAGAAAAATTTATCCGTACAGAGGAAGTCGCAGAGGTTATGGAGATCTCCGTTCCGTATGCGTACAAAATCATCCGCAAGCTCAATCAGGAGCTTTCCGACAGAGGTTTCATTACTTTGACAGGCAGAGTGAATCGTGCTTACTTCAATGAGCGTGTTTACAATACCTCTCCGAAGAAAAAGGAGGGTGAGGAATAATGTCTATACACAAGGACAAAAACGGCACTTGGTACTCTATGGTTCGTTACGATGACTGGCAGGGCAAATGCAAGCAGAAGTGCAAGCGAGGATTCGACACAAAGCGTGAGGCTCAGGACTGGGAGCGAAGATTTCTTCTCCAGAGCAGTAATGACCTCGATATGCTGTTCAAAGATTTTTACAAACTCTATGATAACGATATGAAAAGCCGTCTTAAACAGAATACTTGGGAACATAAGGCTCATATCATCAAGTCGAAAATCCTGCCGTATTTCGGAGAAAAGTCTATGAAAGACATTCAGGCGAAAGATGTGCTTGCATGTCAGAATGAGCTGCTCCGTCACCGTAACGGCAAAGACAATCCTTGCTCGGAGACTTATCTCAAAAGCGTACATAATCAACTTTCGGCTATCTTCAATCATGCTGTCCGTTTCTATGATCTCAGCACGAATCCTGCCGCCGAAGCGGGAAGCATCGGCGTGAAGAATGCCAAAGAGATGAATTTCTGGACGAAGGACGAGTATCTGAAATTCTCCGAAGCGATGATGGATAAACCAATTTCGTTCTACGCCTTTGAGATGCTGAAAGCCTTATCTTTCATTTTTCAATACTGCTTCTGGAATTTTTATTCATCCAGTTCAGATCTTCCTTAGTATAGGGGACTTGCGGTCTGATCTCATAAATATCAGCGTCATCCGCTTCTGCTAAAGTTTTTGCAGCATTTGCAGTTACACCGCTTGCTGAAAAATACGCCACTAATTTTTTACTCATCACATACTCTCCTTTAAAATTTCTACAATTTCCTCATGATTCAATGTCTTATATCCGCCGTCACAGATGAAAGAACCGTCAGCGATCCCCTCAAGCATTTCTTCAGTAACGCCTAACTCACGGATATTCATGACAAGTCCGATTTCTTTCATCCACGCTTCCATTGCACACAAGCCCTCGCCTGCAATTTCTTCATCCGTCTTACCGTCGGGATCGACATTCCACACATTGACCGCAAAACGTCTGAATTTTGCCAGACCATAAGACATGATATGACGGTAATATGCCATAGAAACAGCAGAAAGCGTCATGCCGTGCGTTGCATCAGTGTATGCACCAATGGACTGTCCGATCATATGCACCATCCAGTCGGTAGTTTTTCCTTTGGATACCATACGCCCATGTAGCTATCCACATAATATTGCTTCTTGCTTCATAATCCTGCGGATTTTGTACTGCAATACGGGAGCTGTGAATCAACGACTTCATCAGTCCCTCCATGACATAATCAGAGGTGCAGTCATTAAAATCTGAAAAATACTGCTCGGTGATATGGTTCAGGATATCATAAAAGCCTGCAACCATCTGATATTTCGGCAGTGTAAAAGTATATGTCGGATTCATGATCGAAAACTTCGGGAACACATTTTCACTGAAAACATGACCAATTTTCAGCTTCGTTTCATGATTGGT
>CAMZZN010000101.1 GCA_947345935.1 uncultured Ruminococcus sp. | reverse complement strand
TATGTACGAGTACAACAATGTTAATTCCGATTGTTTCATTCAAGATTATGCTCCTTTAAGTAATTTAATATATTTGCCCCGTGTTCCTCAATGTCGTGAGAAGCATTGTAAGTATTCAACAGTTCCTTGTATTTTGGAGTAGTCTCGGACTTGCTTGCACGAAGTTCAGCAATAAAGTTATCAACGCCTTTGATCTGGATGAGAGTATCAACAGCATTGCCGGCTTGAGTATATACGTAGCGTTCGCACTTATACAAGTTATAGTCGCTCTTACAAGGAGTAAAAAGACTGATATTTTCAACATCGCCTATAAACCTTAAATACCACTTCGAAGTATTCCAACGGCGTTTATTGGAATCAGACTTATTAACGTCTACAACACGGAAATATTTAAGAATAACTCCTCTGAAAATCTGACCAACGTAAGAATCGAGAGAAAGTTTCATAAAGTTATACGCACGATCGTCACGCATCTGAATCTCCCAGCGTGTCCAGCTAAAGCCGTTTTTCTCAATTTCCTCAAAATATCCACGCTCATAAGCTTTGTCGTATACTCTGAATTTTAAATTTGAACTTGAAGAACCAATATCGCAGGTAATGCCTTTGCGACCGGGATGCATATTGACCAAATATGACTTAGGTTCAAATTTAGATACAAAATGTTCGTCAAGAATTTGATTTGATAACTTTTTAAGAGGTATTATTTTATGAAAATCATCAAAAGCAACGTCAAGACGTGTAACGTTATAATCTTCATTTTCCTGGTTATAAATAATAGCCTTGAATAATTCAACAAATGAAATTTTGCTGTAGGTTTCAAACGTTCTGCATCCTTGTCCGGACATTTCAACCCAGACGCCTTTATTTTTGGAATGTCCGTAATGTATGCTTATACCTTCAAAATAGAAACGCTGTTTATACCCCTGAAAACCGTAAATAAGCTGAAAATGCTTTTTAATGTGAGATAGTCCAAGAACATCAAAAACGGATAGATCAGAATCAATTTTTGATGTAAAAGAAAGCCAGTCAATAAGTATTTTATTATTAGTATCAGGCAATTTATTTTTTTGTTCCTCAAAGAATTTATCACGAATTTCAGAAGAATTAATTTTTATCACCTCGCAAAGGCTATGTATAGCCAAGAATTAAGGTTTTATCTGTACAGATAACCCCCCTGTTAGCTACGGGGGGTTGTACCGCCTTTCGGCGGCACCGATCGGGTCGAGGGGAACCCCTGCGGGGTCTCCCCTCTTCCCCTTTTATTTTCTTCTCCGTCTCGCAGCTTTCCTATACGCTTTCTGACCTTCCTTGCTTCCGTCGTTATACATATCAATAACGCCCTGATTGCGCAATATCTCTTCATCGCTGAGATACTCCGAAGTAAGCAAGCCCTGGATAAGTTCGGACGTATCGTATAAATGTCGGTATTTGTCTTTCTGGATAGATACAATAGTTGACTGGACACGTGGACGATACATCTTGTTAGAAACATAGGCTTCATACTCGTCTATGTCATAAGTCAGACCGGTAAGAACACGGCTGAACGGATGCCGGGGAGAAGCCGAACACTCGGTAACTGTTGCGGTAATATCCCTGATCTGTTTATCAAGGAGATTGAACCTCTGAACAGTAGCATAAATCATCATATGACGTTTTCTAACTTGGCAAAGGTGTTGAAATACAGGCTTAGGCACGCTGTTTTTGCCTGTGCTGAAATCTCTTGAATTAAATAACGTTCCTATCTCGTCAATGAGAACAAGAGTATTTTCGGGAGCGTTAAGGATATCCTGAGCAGTTTTCAACGGCAGTATCTTTGTATGCTCCGGGAAATTGCTGAGACTGATATTTGTAAGTATGTGCAGCTGAGGGTATAACTTGCAAAGCTTGTAAGCTCTGATCGTCATAAGGCTTGTTTTGCCTTGTCCGAATTTGCCTGTAAAAAGGTGTATTCCCCAGCCGGGAAAAAGCCTTTTCTTATTGTAATGATTGTAAAGCAGCTTATCGAAGATATGATAATACATATACAGCGGAAAAGTGAAAAGCCTTTTAAACATTAAAGATATTATGTACATCAGCGAAGCCCTCCGGTTAGAAATCCACGAAGCAGGACGTACATCATCTTAACGAACCACCAGATAAACCAGAGACCGGCAGCGAACTGCAAACACATCAGAAAAGCTTCGTACTTCTGAGTAGGAACGTAATCAAGGTTCACTCCAAGCTCCATAAAAAGGCGGTGTATCACATTCTCCGGGTTCTGCAGCATCTCGTTGATCTCGTTCATTCTCTTTCACCTCCTCGCTTTTCATAATATCGGCGATCACTTCTTCAGGCGATTTTGAAGGAGTGATTTTTACTTTGGTTTCCTTGTCATGCCAGCGGATCACGTCTATTGCAAAGATAAAAATGCTGACCAGAGCGCCGATCGCAAGGCAGATCAGAAGAAACGAAAAACATAATTTAATCATCTTTGTTGTTCTCCTTGTGTTTTCCAAAAATCAAATTGGTATTAATTTTATAAAAGGCATATGAAGCCAGAACCAGGAAAGGAAGTTTAAGAACTCCCGGAACTAAGCAGAAAAGCACCAGGAATGCAAAGAACAACGCAAAATTGATAAGAATTAATTTAATTACTTTCATAAATACACCTCATTAAAAAAATATACTTCGTATAAAATATACGATTATGCCTGCAATTGCAAGGCAAACGAAAAATTCAAGGATAGTAAAGCGGAACGGCGGAAAATACAAGCTTGTGTTTGCCATTTTCAACACTGCATTGAATACATATATTATGTTCTGCATGGCTTACCCCCTGATTATATTGATTACAATTTTCAACAGTGGAAAACTTATTAAAGCTCCTATAACAAAATTAATAAATTGTCCGTTGGATATGGATGAAGCAAGTGAACCCGAAACCGTGTCAAAGAATGAAACTCCTGAATCGGCAATTGTTTCCATGAAATCACCTGTTATAAATCTGAAAATCCATGAAAAAACAGCGCTGAATGACGTTGTTAAAAAATCAAGGATAACATTTATAGCAGGATTGAAAAGATCGGAAAAGAAATCGACTAAACTTTCAAATAGTTCGTCTATGCTCACTATCTCACCGCCTTGATTATTGCGATCACAACTACACACGAAAAACCAAAGATAAAGATATTCATTATAGATGCTGGCAGGTAGCCCATAAACATACTAACTCCGCCGAATACTCGTGAAAACATTCCGGAAAAGGATGTTACTGAAAAATCTCCGAATGTTCCGGATGATCCAAAAGAACCGGAAAAATCGGTTTTTTTATTTATCCAGGAATTAACATCATTATATAGATCTTTATGACCTATTAAAGTTTCTCCGGTGTTCTTATCAACTTTTGCATCATATGAATATTCATACTGCTTTGCAGAAGAAATACCCTTTGAACCGTCATAAGGAAGAATATTACCAAGGGTTTTGTTAGGATCATATTTAATATCGGAATATTGAAGCATAACAAAAGTAGAAAGATAAGCAGTAACATGATAACTCATATCGACTTGCTTAAATTCAGAAGCTGCCGGGAATCCCTCAGAATCAGGATTATAAAGAAGAGTAGAAGCACATTCATAATCACACTTATAAACATCTACCATACAAACATAAGTACAATTCTCAGTCAAATTAATCATACTAAAATCAAACATAACATCATCAACTTGACCAGCGCTTAAATAATGCCAGTCGGTAGCCTTGTTGTACTTGGTAACATCCTGAACGTTAAAATCTTCCTGTGATGAACGTTCTCCTATAACATCATATACAACGCTATTACTATAATAAACAAAAACCGGATCATCATCATAAGAAGACTCAAAGAACGTCTTATAATCACCATTAATAGAAGCATCTTTAACACGGCTGGTTACCTGATTTTTCTTTTCTATCCACATACGATATTGAATAGCATAAGAACTGTTATTAGTAACCTTCATATTTAATTCTTGCAAGAGAGATTTTGAACCGGAAGAACTAAGAACAGTTCTATCAACATTACCGGAAAGATCTGGAGTAAATTCAACAGTAACATTAGGCACTAAATCCGGACTTGAGAAAAAATTAGTTTCAACCTGAAAAACTTTCCAATCACCAGGGATCCAAACTTCAGAAGAAAAGTTAGCACCACTGTAAAATACAATGGTATTATTATTTGAATCAAATTTAAAAGAAACAACAGAAAATTTATATCCGGAATCAAAACCGCCGCCATATTCACTTTGTCTACGTATAAGAGAACAAGAAGATTTAAAAGAGACTTTATAAACTCCGTTATCTTCTTCAAATAATAATTCATTATCCATAGGCGTTTGAAGATATAAAGTATTAGTACGGTAATCACTATCAGGAAAATAAGTAGTAACATACAAATAAGAATTAGGACCGGAAGAATCGTCAAAATAGCCATAATCGTGTTGAAATTGACCTTTAGTATAATAATTGTAATCCTTAACAGCACCGCCGGGGTGAGTATAAGAAAAATCATCAGCCGAAGCGCACAGCGGAACGCAAAGGGAAAGTATTAAACATATGACAGCCGGAAAGACTGTCAGTATTCTTTTCATAAAAAATCACTCCTGACATTCAGCAGG
>CAMZZN010000100.1 GCA_947345935.1 uncultured Ruminococcus sp. | reverse complement strand
ATGCCGGACATCCCATAAACAGCATCCGTACAAGCGGCGGCAGTATCGCCAGAGCCAATGCGCCGCAGCAGACAGCCGGAGTATAGATCTTTGCAAATTTTGAAATGAAATCCTCTGATCTTGACTTGCGTGAGCTGGCGTTCTCCACCAGATCGAGTATCTTGGAGACCGTAGATTCCCCGAATTCTTTTGTTGTCTTTATTTTCAGAACACCGGTCATGCTGACGCATCCGCTTATTACTTCATCCCCTGCCATTGCCTCTCTCGGCAGACTTTCACCGGTAAGGGCGCTTGTATTGAGACTGGAATTTCCCTCGACAATAATTCCGTCGATCGGAACTTTTTCTCCGGGCCGTACAACTATCACGCTGCCGACTTCAACTTCGTCAGGATCAACCTGTTCCAATTTTCCGTCTGTTTCAACGTTGGCATAATCAGGACGTATATCCATAAGTTCGCTGATATTGCTTCTGCTTCTGCCAACAGCATAACTCTGGAACCACTCGCCGATCTGATAGAACAACATTACAGCGATCGCTTCAAGATATTCGCCGTTCTCATATATTGCCAGCGCCATTGCTCCTACTGTGGCTACAGCCATAAGGAAATTCTCATCGAATACACGTCCGTTCCCGATCCCCTTCAAAGCTTTTCTGAGAATATCGTATCCGATAATGAAATAATCAGCCAGATAGCACACAAAACGAATCCAGCGTCCGGCAGATGCGAACAGGTGATCGTTCAGTGCATCGAATGCTTCAGCCGGCACAAATTGTAGTTCCAGAAGAATAGAGGAAGATATCAGAATGCGTATCATCATTTTCCGCTGCTTTTTTGTCATTCCGGAGCTGAGTCTGCCGGAAAATACGAGCATTCCTGCGGAAGCTATAACAACTGCGCCGAGCAGTATATTAACGATCATTTCCTGCATAACGTCGCTCTCCTTTTAAAATTCGATTTCACAGTCGGGTTCTGCCTTTTTGCAGGCTTTCATAACATTACGCATAACGCTCTTCGGATCTTTTCCGTCCTCGAACTCCACGATCATCTTCTGCGTCATAAAATTCACGGTTGCCGCTGCAACCCCTGCGGTTTTTCGTGCGGCATCCTCCATAAGATTTGCACAGTTGGCACAATCCACTTCAATTTTATAAGTCTTTTTCATAATTAAATACCTCCTTAATAAATTCACGATTAAGTACTTGCTTAATCACTGTAATTGTAGTATAATATAAATACAGAATTAAGTCAATATAAAATACCGTTATTCTTCCAAACGGGCAAAAGTTATTTCCAAACGGGTCAAAGCATAAGAAAGGAACATTTTAATGACATACACTCAGCTTCCTCATCAGCACGGAGAAAAAAACGAGATTGAACTTATACGGTCTCAGGTAAATCTTGCAGATAATTTTCAGATCGTTGCCGATATATTCAAGCAGCTTGGCGATACTACCAGAATACGCATTTTCTGGCTTCTCTGCCACTGTGAAGAATGTGTTATCAATATTTCCGCTATGCTGGAAATGTCCAGTCCTGCCGTATCGCATCATCTCAGACCGCTTAAAAGCAGCGGACTTATCACCTGCCGCCGTGACGGAAAAGAAGTCTATTATCGTGCAGCTGATACGGAACAAAGCCGGCTTCTTCACAAGATGATCGAACAGGTTATGGAAATCGCCTGTCCCGGACTAAACGGAACAAAACTGTGCGAAGTCGGACATCTGACTGAATATCAGTCGGAACAGGTAAAAATTGTCCGTCAGGTGCACGACTATCTTACGGAAAATATTGGTCAGCGGATCACTATCGAAACACTTGCACGTCAGTTCCTAATAAATCCGACCACATTAAAAAAGGTTTTCCGCTCTGTTTATGGAAATTCCCTCGCCTCTCACATAAAAGAACACCGCATGGAGCTCGCCGCACAGCTTCTGCGTGAAACTGATCTGAATATGGCGCAGATAAGCGAACAGGTCGGATACGAAAGTCAGAGCAAATTTACAGCCGCATTTAAGTCATATTATCAGATACCGCCGACAGAATACAGAAAAAACCGGGAGCACACATAATGTTCCCGGTAAATTATCTCTTATGAATTCTTGTCAACAGTATGGAACTTTTTAAGGTTGCCGATTTTTTCATTTCTCTCGTCAAGAATTCTCTCAACCTCTGTCCACTCAAGTCCCTGATTTGCGCAAAGAACCATAACATGATAAAGCAGATCGTTAATCTCATTCATTAGCTCGTCATTGTCGCCGTTTTTGGCGGCGATGACAGTCTCCGTCGCTTCTTCTCCGACTTTCTTGCAGATCTTATCAACGCCCTTTTCAAAAAGATAGCAGGTGTAGGAATTCTCAGCAGCAGTACCGTTTTCGTACT
Source organism: uncultured Ruminococcus sp. (assembly GCA_947345935.1). Classification (GTDB taxonomy): domain Bacteria; phylum Bacillota; class Clostridia; order Oscillospirales; family Ruminococcaceae; genus Ruminococcus. The sequence continues at coordinate 2,335 of CAMZZN010000100.1, read as the reverse complement.
GCTTTTTTCTTTCCTTGATAACTTCAAAAATTTCCTGATATACCGTCATTTTTTATTCCTCCGTATTATAGATTTCATTAAAAAAGCAGCTGTAGCTTCCCGTATGGCAGGCAGCGCCCGTCTGTTCTACATTTACAAGCAGCGTATCGTCATCGCAGTCGCCGTAAATTGAAACTACCTTTTGCAGATGTCCGGATGTTGCGCCCTTGTTCCAGTATTCCTGACGGGAACGGCTCCAGAACCATGTGTAGCCTGTTTCAAGAGTTTTTTTAAGGCTCTCCTTGTTCATATATGCAAGCATCAAAACAGTTTTCGTATTGACCTCGTAACATATAGCCGGGATAAGTTCTCCCTTAACAAAAAATTTATCAAGATCGTTTATATCAATTTTTATCATATTTTTCTCCAATCACGTCCATAGAGACGTTATAAACATCGGACTTGAATCGTCTGATTTTTTAAATCCGCAGTTTTCATAAAAATTAAGTTCAGCGTCGTATGCAACTAAAACGATTCTGAGGTAATCGGTATATTTTTCCTTGACCATTTCTACAAGCGTTCTTCCGATTTCATTTCCCTGATATTCAGGGGCTACAAGCAGATAATGAACGTATGCAGTCATAATACCATCGTCCATCGCACATATCATTCCGACAAGTCTGTCGCCGTCCCATGCTGAATAAACAGTCTCAAAATTCTTCATTGCCGTTACAAGTTTATCGGGATAGTGCCCTGACGACCATTCAACAGATAAAAACAGCCTCTCTAACTGAGCTTTGTCAAAATCATGAATATCCTTATACTCTATATTCATCTTACGATTACTCCTCTGCTGCGGCAATAGTCCTTTACTTCTCCGACTGTCAATTCCCTGAAGTGAAACAGCGACGCCGCAAGAGCCGCAGTAGCTCCTGTTTTCTCAAAGACCTCCGAAAAATCGTCTATCTTTCCTGCTCCGCCGCTTGCGATAACGGGAATATTGCAGTTATCGCAGACTGCTTTCAGCATTTCGATATCAAATCCGTTTTTAGTTCCGTCGGCGTCTATGGAATTAAGGCATATCTCTCCTGCTCCGAGCTTTTCTATCGTATGCACCCAGTCGATAAGGTCTATCCCCATATCAACACGTCCGCCGTTAATGAAAACTGTCCACTTATGGTCGGCAATCTTCTTCGCATCAATTCCCACGCATATGCACTGACTGCCGAAAATATCAGCTCCGTCTTTGATAAGCTGCGGATTTTTCACCGCCTGAGAATTTACGGAAACCTTATCCGCACCGGCACGGAGCGTCTCACGGATATCGTCAACGGTCTTTATACCACCGCCTACCGTAAGCGGAACAAATACCTTTTTGGCAGTTTCTCTTACGACATCGAGGAAAACTCCCCTGCCCTCGAATGATGCAGTAATATCGTAAAAAACGATCTCATCCGCACCCTGCCTGTTATATTCCTCCGCACATTCAACGGGATCGCCCACGTCACGGACTCCCTCAAAATTTACTCCTTTTACTACCTTGCCGTTACGAACGTCAAGGCATGGGATTATTCTTTTTGCAAGCATTTTCAGTTCTCCTCAATATCATTTATAAATCTCCATTTTAATTCATAAGCTATAATACAGGTATCTGCCGGTTGCCCCAGATCTATAGCACCAAGTTCAATTTTTGTCCCATATATCGCAGGATCAAATACACCGTCTGTCCATACAATTAAGCGGTCATCACGAGTCCTGCCCAATAGATCTCTGCGGAAAAGAAGGGAACATTCCCACATATCGGCTCTTTTTCCTGAACAAAAATACTTGACGCCGCTGAATATCATTTCAATTTTTCCGAACCAGCAGCTTCCGATAATAAGCTTGACCGCACTTCCGCCATTAATTGGGAACAGTGTTTTTCTGTCCTCGGTTACATTGCAACCTGAAATAAATTCCAATGATATTATTACTGCATCATGCATACAGCCTGTCTGCTTTATAAAAAATTCAATATCATTCTCGGTATTAATTTCATTCCACATTTGCATATTCAACAGCTTCTCGCAGATTAAGTGTACCCTTATAAATCGACTTACCGCAGATCGTGCCGTATAATCCCATTTCCTTGCAGGCGATAATATCGTCCATTGTATGAACTCCGCCGCTTGCCACGATATTTGCACGCCCAACTGTTGCATCTGCGAGAGCTTTAAGCTGCTCCCCGTTTACGCCGGAAAGAGTGCCGTCTTTGGAGATATCCGTGAAAATAAAGTATTTTACGCCAACTGAGATCATCTTTTCCGCAAGGTCAATGTAGTTCACATCTGAACTTTCCAGCCACCCCTCTGTTGCG
>CAMZZN010000099.1 GCA_947345935.1 uncultured Ruminococcus sp. | reverse complement strand
AGTACATCCCCTTTGGAAACCCAATATTAATTAAAATCAGCGCCTCGTAAAGAGGCGCTGATTTTAATTAGAATGATTTACTATAGAATATATACCCTTTTGACATGAGTGAAAGGAACGTAGATCATTAAATTAATGATATTGCACTTTTGCATCACTTTTAGAATCCCCGTATTATTTATTTTAAATTATTATTGACATATTGCATAAAAAGTTATATAATAAAAATATAAATCCGACAAATAGGAGATTTTATTATGGAATATCTTGAAAACCGTGAATTATCATGGCTGAAATTTAATAAAAGGGTTCTCGAAGAAGCTGTCGATGCCAATAATCCGCTTCTCGAAAGAATATCATTTTCGGCGATATATCAGAACAATCTTGATGAATTTTTTATGGTTCGTGTAGGTTCTCTCACCGACAGAGCCATAACCGATAAAAAGAAAAAAGACAGCCGTACAGGCATGACGGCAGCCCAGCAGCTTGACGCTGTTTTTACTGCCGTAAGAAGATTACAGCCCGGCGTTGAAGAGGCTTACAGAAAAAATATGGAAGAGCTTGCCGCTTTCGGCTTTGAACAGGTCACAATGGAAACCGCTTCAAAGGAAGAATGTGACTTTCTGGAGCTTTACTTCAAGCGTGAGATAAAGCCGTTTATTTCCGGTATCGTGGTAAACGACGCTCTGCCTTTTCCGTTCCTGAAAAATAAGGAGATCTACGCCGTTGTTCAGTTCAGCTCCAAAAATGATATCTCTATTGGTATCATTCCGGTATCCTACGATCACGGGGAACGCATGATACCTCTTGGAAACGGCGGCAAACGATTCATTCTTACCGAAGATGTCATACTACACTTTGCACACCTCATGTTCAAAAATTACAAGGTAATTGACCGTGCCCTTGTAAGAGTGACCCGCAACGCCGATATCATGGCAACCGGAAAAGGCGAGGAGTTCCGCCGCAATATGGAAGAACTTGTGGCAAAGCGAAAAAAACTTGCTCCAGTCCGGCTGGAGATATCCGACGATTTCTCAAACGACGCTCTTGACTATATCTGCAAAAAACTGAAAATAAAAAATTCAAGAGTGTTTACCTCACGCATCCCTCTCGATGTGTCGTTCCTCTTTGCTCTGCAGGAACTTGACGGCAGAGAAGAACTCCACTATATAAAACGCTCCCCCAGAGTTCCGGCGGCGCTGTCCGAGAAAAAATCCATGTTCGCCCAGATAAAAGCAAAGGATATGCTCCTCAGCTACCCATTTGAATCCATGAGCCTGTCGTTTATCAGGCTGCTCCAGGAATCTGCTGCCGACCCGAAAGTAACTTCCATAAAAATAACGCTCTACCGCCTGGCACGCAGCAGCAAAGTTATTGACGCTCTTTGCACTGCCGCTGAAAACGGCAAGGAAGTTCTCGTTATGATAGAGCTTCGTGCCCGTTTTGACGAAGCGAATAATATCGAGTGGTCGAAAACGCTCCAGCAGGCGGGAGTAAAAGTGATCTACGGCCCGAAAGATTATAAAGCCCATTCAAAGCTTCTTCTCATAACAAGAAAAGCTCCCGGCGGCGGTTATGATTACGTCACGCAGATCGGTACAGGCAACTACAACGAAAAGACTTCGGCTATATACACCGACCTTATGCTCCTGACGGCAGACAGGGAAATAGCCGCCGACGCAGAAGCCGTATTCAGCGGTCTGCTGAACGGTACTTTCGTAGAAAATACCAACAAGCTCCTTGTATCTCCGCTCGCTCTCAGACCGCAGATCCTCGCCATGATGGACGAACAGATAAAAATTTACAAAGACGGCGGAAACGGTTATATTGCCGCAAAGATAAACTCCCTCTGCGATATGGCGATAATCAATAAACTGGTTGAAGCTTCACAGGCAGGAGTTAAGATTGACCTGGTAATCAGGGGAATATGCTGCATTATCCCCGGTGTTGAGGGATATACGGAAAACATCACCGTCCGCAGTATAGTGGGACGTTTCCTGGAACACAGCCGTATCTTTATATTCGGCAAGGAAGGAAAGGAACAGAAAATCTACATAGGTTCTGCGGATTATATGAGCAGAAATACCATCCGCCGTGTTGAAGTTGCCGCTCCCGTTGAGGACGAAAAACTGAAAAAACGTATCCGTGATATGTTCACGCTGCTTATGAAAGACAATGTAAAGGCACGTATAATGAACAGCGATGGTATTTATGTCCATGCAGAATGCAGAGACGGCGAAGAACCGCTCAATTCTCAGGAATATTTCTACGCCGACGCCTACAAACGCCTTGAGGACAAAAAAGCACGTCAGGAACAACTGCGAATAAACCGCAGCAAAGCGAAAAAAAGAAAATGAAATAATACCGTCAGTTTAAGCGGGGACTCTGTCCCCCTTTATAAACGTAAATAGAAGCAAATACTGCTGCCGTGAGAAAATTCAAAAAAAGTCTTGACAAGCAGGAAAAAGTATGCTATAATATAAAAGCTGTGTAATGCACGGTACATATCGTATTCTAAAGACAGCCGGCATGGTCGTTCGACCTGTAAGTCCCGCCGAGGAATAGCAATTAATTCATGAGAATTATTCTGTCCCTTTCCGAGCTGTCGGAGAGGGGCATTTTTGCTTTCGGATACGATCATATTTCATTCGGAGGTGAATACACAATGCCAAGCAATGCTGTACTCGAAGCTAAGAAAGCTAAGGTTGAACAGCTTACAGACCTCATCAAGGCTTCCGTTTCAGGCGTTCTCGTTGATTATAAGGGAATTACCGTTGAGGAAGATACAAAGCTCAGAAAAGAGCTTCGTGAGGCTGGAGTAAATTACTTTGTAGAGAAGAATACTCTTCTTCTCCGTGCTTTCCAGAACTGCGGCATCAACGGATTTGAAGAGTCTCTTAACGGTACGACCGCTATTGCTCTTTCCAACGACGACCAGACTGCTCCTGCAAGAATTCTCGGAAAGTTTGCTGAAAAGGCTGGGGATGACAAGTTTAATCTTAAGGCAGGTTACGTTGAGGGCGAAGTTTACGATCAGGCTGGAGTTGTCGCTCTTTCCAAGATCCCTTCAAAGGACGTTCTTCTCGCTCAGCTCGTTGGTTCTCTTCAGGGACCAATCCAGAAGCTCGCTGCAACTCTCAAGGCTCTTGCAGACAAGAAATCAGAAGAAGAAGCTGCCTGATTTCATTTGTATTAAATTCGCAGCTTAAATCTATCGCCTGATACGGCAGAATATTATTATAAAGGAGATTATTATCATGGCTTCAGAGAAAATTACAAAATTTATTGAAGATATCAAGACTCTTTCCGTTCTCGAGCTTGCTGAGCTCGTTGACGCAATCCAGGAGGAATTCGGCGTAACAGCAATGGTTGCTGCTGCTCCTGCTGCTGGCGGCGCTGGCGCTGCTGAGGCTGCTAAGACAGAGTTCGACGTTGTTCTTACATCCTTTGGTGACGCTAAGATGGCTGTTATCAAGGCTGCTAAGGAGATCCTCGGTCTTGGTCTTAAGGAAGCTAAGGAAGTAGTTGAGTCTGCTCCTAAGACGATCAAGGAAGGCATCTCAGAGTCAGAGGCTAACGAGATCAAGGAGAAGTTCGAGGCTGCTGGCGCTTCTATCGAGATCAAGTAATTATTTTTACGAAAATCGGCCGTACCTTTCGGGGTACGGCTTTTCACATTATACAGTAATATGAGAATTCTGAAGGATAGAGGTTTTAAAATGACTGTGCCTGAAACATTATACATGGTAATCCCCTGTTATAACGAAGAAGAAGTTCTTCGTGAGACAGCCCGTCAGCTAAAGGAAAAGTATGAATCGCTTATAAGCAGAAATCTTATCTCTGCAAAAAGCCGTATTGTCTTTGTCAACGACGGGTCGCAGGATAAAACATGGCAGATCATACAGGAACTGCATAGTGAGCGTCCGGAATTTTTCTCCGGTATAACGCTTTCCCATAACAGCGGTCATCAGAATGCCGTTCTTGCCGGTCTTATGACGATCAGGGATATCTGTGATGTTTCGATCACTATGGACGCTGATCTACAGGACGATATAAACGCCGTAGACGAAATGCTGGAGCGTTATTATGAAGGAAATCAAGTGGTGTACGGAGTAAGAAGCGCCCGGAAAACCGATACTTTTTTTAAAAAGTTTACTGCTGAGGCATTTTATAAATTTATGAAAGTAATGGGTGCGGACGTAGTTTACAATCATGCTGATTTTCGGCTTATGAGCCGACGTGTACTCCAGGAGCTTGCGGAGTTCAGGGAGGTAAATCTCTTTCTCCGGGGAATGATTCCTCTTATTGGTTTCAAGAGTTGTTCCGTCTATTATGAGCGCAGGGAGAGGCTTGCCGGCGAGAGCAAATATCCGCTGCGCAAGATGATTTCTTTTGCGGTAAACGGAGTTACATCGTTCAGCACAAAGCCGCTGAAGTTGATAACCGCTCTTGGTTTTATTATGTCGATAATCAGCATTGTTGCCTTTATATGGTCGTTTGCGGTGAAGGTGACGGGATTGTCAGTGCTGGGCTGGTCAAGTACTATTTGTTCTATATGGCTTATCGGCGGATTACAGCTATTTTGTCTTGGAATTATCGGAGAGTACGTCGGGAAGATATACGCCGAGGTAAAGGGACGTCCGAGGTTTATTGTAGAGGATTTCCTTAACGAAGTCGGAGCAGAATTTATAAACGAGGAAAATGAAAAATAAAAGGGACGGTGCGATCAACAATGTCATTAACTTAATGGTCTATGTTCCTCTCACTCTTGTCAAAAGGGAATTACTCTATGGTCGATCATCCTAATTAAAATAAGCGCCTCTTTATGAGGCGCTTATTTTAATTAATATTGGGTTTCCAAAGGGGATGTACTC
>CAMZZN010000098.1 GCA_947345935.1 uncultured Ruminococcus sp. | reverse complement strand
ATCCCATAAAGAGTTTTCTCTTCACAGATTATGCTTTTATAACTCTCTCGTCTAATAAGATATATTATCATCTCACTAACAACCTACTTTGACAATGGATAAAAATACTTAAACCCAAATATAATTTGTTTCAGATTAATCGTTTTCGTTACATATTCAGAAAAAAAATTGACTTTTTTACCTGCTTCTGATATAATAAATTCATAAACGAATAGAAATTTATCAGAAAGATGCATATAAATAATCAAATATAGTAGGAGGATATTAAAATGGTGCATTTAGTGTATTGTGATAACGCAGGCAAGAAAGGCGAAAAAGTATTAGATAAAATTTTAGCAAAAACAAAAACAATGGTTGTACGTGGAGCAGCAGGGCGAAAAATTCCCCATAGCAGAGTTTTTGATGGAGAACGGCTTTACTTCATGGAAAAAGGAAGTGCTCTGATAACAGCAACCGCCATTGTAAAAGCAGTTCAAAATTATGTGAAATTGTCTGATGAAGAAATTACGAACATCCTTGCAGATAATCAGAGTAAGCTAAACTTGACAGATAAGCAAAAAGTACGTTGGCATAAAAAATGTTTATGTTTAGTGGAATTTGAAAATGTTGAAGAAATAGCACCGCTAGCTTTTGAACATCAAGGAAATATGGACGATTGGCTGATAATAGAAAAAATTGAAGATGTTGTTGTGGGGACAAGCATACCCTATGATTACAAAAAATCAAAGTTTTAGTACGGCAAATTAATTTATTAAGCATAAAAAACTCGTGATAAAATTTTATCCACATAATACATTCAGCTTATCAACAGCCTTTTTGATAACAAACAAAAATACTGAAATCAATATAATTCATACCTTGACATTTAATTGTCTTTTTGATATAATAAACTCATAAACCAATTGCAATTTATGAGGTGTAATGAATGAATAAAAGCAATTTTCTATTTGCAGATGCTCCAGATACTGCTTGTTTTACTTGTTGTCATGTATTAGATAAAAACAAGCCTATATTATATGTTTCTCATGATGAAGATGGTTACTGGCAGTTTTTATGCGGCAAAAATCATAATGATGAAGATGCAAGAATAATTTCGTTGGCGGAGATTTTGAATATTGACGAAACAATGAACGACTTAGCAGAGTTGGATTATGGTGAATATGCAGAAGCAGAAAATGAAAAAAGTGATTGGATTGTAAGATACAAGAATAAGTAAAATTCTGATTATCTTAGCGATAATCTACAGTTTATCAGCAAAAATACAGCAATATCCCGTGGAGGCATTTTCTACACGGGATATATTTTTTATAACACTCTTCAACTCACCCACAACATACTTTGGTAACAAACAAAAACGATAAAATCAAATATAATTAAATTTATGTTAAATTTCTACTGACTCCATAACGCTTATCATTATCAGAGCCATATCGATACCCCGTGATTTATCTTATTAGACGAGGTAGTTATAACAAAAGAAATTGCATATAAATTCAAAAAGTTCATATTATGTGCTGGACATTTCTCCGATTTTATGCTATAAGTGACCCTATTCGGTATTAGTGGTCATTAAGAGATATTAAGGGGAATTGAGAACCCGATTCTACGGCGTTTTTCGTGGTAGAAATCAGCTAAACTGCGCTATTTCGGAAAATCGTAAAAATTGCAAATTTCAAGATTCTTGGTAGAAGCTTGGTAGATAATCGAAAAAGCAATCCTAAAGACGGTAGAAAGCCTGTTAATAAACAAACTGAATAATGGACAATAGCGGACGGTGTTTCATAAAAGTGAAGCGCTGTCCGCTATTTTTATGCCCAAAATTGAATAACGTACTACGCTTCTCAGCGATGAGAAGCGTTTTTCTTTATCAGAATGAATGTCAAGGAGGAACTTCTATGCCAAATCCAAACGCAATTGATGTGCCGAATTTAGGATTTTCCGAGGTGCAGATTACTGTTCTGCACATTATGATGAACAAAGAAGAAATTGACTACTCTACGGTCGATGATATCGCCCGATTGGAAGAACTTTCAGCGTATTCCTATGAAGAAATCCGTGATGCAATGTTCAAGCTGAAAAAACAGAGGTTTCCTCCTTGAACTCAAGAAGCCTTACGGCTGCGTTTATGCGGTGAATACGCTGTGAATACCAAATATGATGTTTCAGTATAGCTGACAAGGGTGAATGAAAATGGTCAAGAAAAGATATAAACAAACGATAGACAATACAGTTTGTGCGATACATAAATTCGGCGGATATGCCGTTCTGAGCAACTGCTTTGAATATGTGTACAGCTTTTTTGATAAGGTGGTCAGCAAGGAAGAGAAAATCAGGGACAATATAATACAAAAGATTCAATACAAAAAAATTCATTACTAAGTGATAAATCCTCCATCATTTCTGCGTCAGCAAAGCGAAAAATTTTCAACAACTCTGCTGTTAAAAAATCAAGCGACGGAATGAATGATGAAAACAAAAAAGAAGAAATTGAAATATATACCGAGGTCGTAAAAGAAAATATCGACTATTGGGATCTCGGAGAATGGCTCTGTACTGACGGCAGGGACGGCTATGCCGAAGCGGATAATATTATCGGCTTTATCGTTGACGAGATTTGCTCCCCTCTGCCCTATGGGACAATAAAGGGGCAGTCTTTTCCCAGAAGCGTGATATAATCCAAAATATTTTATCAGCATCCTCTACAGTGAGGTTCTGACATATCATTTTAACGAAGGCTGCGAAAGCAGGTTCTAAAGCGTGAAAGGAGATACAAATGATGCCTGAAAATCATTCTTTTCAGGAGATTGATGGACTTTTCAGCCGCTTTCACAGCGAATTTGAAGCAATTATGAAATGATTAAAAATCATTTGAATAATGCGGTAAATTATCAAATGCAAGCCGTAGAATGTTCTAAGAATTGCGGTAATATTTTATTGCAGGCAAATACTTTAAATACATACGGTTATTATTTGAATCTTGCTGACAGAAAAGAAGAAGCATTAAAAGCTATGCAAATCGGACGTTCTTTGTTTGCTCGAATTGATGGTGACGGAGTATTTTATTTTGATAAATACCGTGCAATAATCAATTATGCCGATTTATTATTTTCTTTCGGACAGCAAAATGAAGCAATAAAACAGTTAAACGCATTCCGTATCTTTATTGAAATTTACGGCAGACATTCTGATTATGTTCAGAATAAGGCTACTGAACTTCAAAGCTATATCGAAAATTCCGATAATAACATCATGAAATTTGAGCCGTTAAAGCAACTACTCGAAGAATAATATCTATCAGCACAAGCAGCAGTGTGGCATGATAAAGCACATCACCAATAGTCTTAATTTTCCGAAGTCTCTTTGCTGAACGTGCCGTATTTTGCGTTGCCTTTTTCACTTCTTTAGTACACTCATAAATCGACTTTTCCATTTCATCATTGGTATCGCCAAGATACTTCGTAACCTCTTGAAAAGCCTGCTTCTGCTCGTAAATAAACTGACGGTAAATATCCCTGCCGACTTCAACGGTCGATACCCTTACACTTTCTGCGTACTGTTTTTAGATGTTCAGGTTTTGAAGTTATCGCTGGGATTTTTTCTCCATTTCGGTGCTGATAGTCGCTGTAAAGCTCTGCAAGAGTTGGCACATTTGAAGTGTCGCTGCCGCAAACAGAATCACTCGCTCGTCCTTTTTGGCTTCCTCCGAAGTCACACCCGATTGCTGTGTCAAATCCAGAATCATCAGATTTAGCTGATCTAATTCCAGCAGTGGTGTTTCAGCTTGTTTCTCCACTTCCCGCGCATCAGACTTGCAAGGAATTTCGACATTTCAGCAATGAATGACTTTCCTACTTCCGAAACAATCTGCTCAATAAAACGCTCCTCACGCTGACGATTTTCAAAATACGGATCATCCTCTAACTTCTGCATACGGTCGAAATACTCGTTGACCGCTTTGACAACAGCGGTGTTGCCTGACTTCACTTTGTCCTTATCAGTGCTGTGCAGATAATTCCACGCTTTTTCGTGTTCTGGATTGTCGAGGTTGAACTGAAAACAGGTCATCTTCACCATATCACTTGCCCTCCTTTTTAAGCTGTGCAACGGCAAATTCTTCGTAGCCTTTAGCCGATGCACAAATATCCCCGATGATTGCCACACGGTCATTCTCATAAGTACCAAAATTCTCTATCAGCTTACTGCCGCCTGTGATGTAAAGGCGCATTAGCTTAGGGTCATATTCCTACTTGCGGAGCAGAGCGAATATGCTGTCGTCATATTCAGATATTGTCTGACGGAGGACTTCTGCATATTCGCTGTCAATGTCCGCCTTTCCGTAGCGTATCATCTGCTGAATAATTGTCTCATCAACGGTCACGCTGAACTTGTTCATCATAGCATTTGAAGCCGCCTTGAGACACTGGTTGACACCACTTTTCTCTGTATAACTCTGCGTTGTGATCGGCTTTCGGTTGCTGATTTTCATGATATTAACCGTGCCATTGCCAATATCCGCAAGCATATTAAGTCCGGTCATGTCTTTCAGGCACGGAACAACATCAGCATAACCCTGCGGAAAAACACTGCATCCGATAATGCGAACGGAATAGAGCTTGTCCTCGTACTTGAAGTCTACGCTTTCCCTTTGGAGCATATATTTGCGGGAATCTTTACGCTAACGGTTTACCCATGTAAACGGAAGTCCGACAGCAAGATGAACATCTACGGACGAGATACCATCACGATTTAGCTCACGAGCAATCCCCATAAGTGTAAACAGGTAATTGTCATTGTCCTTCCATTTGTCGGGCAAATACTCTTTGTGTCGATCATAAATTGAAGAATAAAAATACTGAATATAGGAATTACCATTATCAGAATCCAGTATCTTACAGGAAGA
>CAMZZN010000097.1 GCA_947345935.1 uncultured Ruminococcus sp. | reverse complement strand
AAGGCAAATATCACTACCCTATTCAGACAACAGAAAACGGCACTTTTTAAAAAGTACCGATACTGCGTTGTTTTCAAGGTACAAAAATGCACCCTTTTGAAAAACAACAGAATTTATGAATTTTTACAAGCAGCCACTTGCCGGAATTCATAAATTTTGTAGTCTCCGGTTCACCTTGAATTTTAATCTATCGAAAGAAAATATAGTTGCTTTTTCAGGCGGGATATGGTATACTATAATAAAAGAAATATGGGGTGAGCATTATGGAACGATATTTTAATATAACCGGAGCTTGTAATCCAAAAGAGCATTACATGGTCAATCTGGACAGCAGACTTGCTGAAATTAAGAAAATGGTTGATGCAGGAAAATATTTTGTCATCAATCGCGGCAGACAATATGGAAAAACGACGACCCTTAACGCATTAGAGAATTATCTTAGCCAAGATTATATTGTCGTCAGTATGGACTTTCAATTTCTGGATGCAAGTGATTTTGAAAATACAGAAACGTTTGTAAGCGCATTTGCACAAGAGCTAAACGAACTGGTTGATGAAAAGCATCAGATTTCCGAAGAATTAGCAAAGCAACTTCATAAAATCGCAGACGGCGCAGATGGCTATACTCGCATGGCAAATCTTTTTAAATGGCTCTGTTCATGGTGCAAAAGTGCATCCAAGCCTATTGTTTTGATTATAGATGAAGTTGACAGTGCTTCTAACAATCAAGTATTCCTGGACTTTCTTGCACAGCTCAGAGGATATTATCTGAATCGTAATAAAAAACCAACCTTCCAATCGGTCATTCTTGCCGGCGTGCATGATATCCGAAATCTTCGTCAGAAAATTCGCTCCGATACAGAGCATAGACATAACAGTCCATGGAACATCGCTTCTTCCTTTGATATTGACATGAGCTTTTCGCCCGATGACATTATGGGTATGCTGAACGATTATGAAAATGATCACCACATGGGAATGGATATTGTCAGCATTTCACAGTTGATTTATGATTATACTTCGGGATATCCAGTACTTGTTGGGGAGTTCTGTAAAAACATGGATGAATCTTCCAATTGGAATGAACAGGGCATTATTGAAGCAAACAAGCAAATTCTTATTAGAAAAACCCCCCTTTTTGAATCTTTGATTGGTAAATTAGAAGATAACACTGCTCTGAGGAAGTTATTATATAACATTTTATTCAAAGGTCAAAAAATTCCATATAATCCGGATGATGCGACTATTGACGATGCGTTTATGTACGGATTTGTAAAAAATGAAAATGGCTTAATTGCTGTGGCAAATCGTGTTTTTGAAGTAAGAATTTATAACTGGTTCATTTCACTCGAAACGACTGACAGCCAGATTTTCGCAGAGGGTGTCAATGATAAATCTCAGTTCATCAATGGCAGTGGGCTGAATATGGAACTTATCCTTGAAAAGTTCATTCTGCATTTCAATGATATTTACGGCACACAACCGGATAAATTTAAAGAAGATGACGGCAGAAAACTGTTTTTGCTTTATCTCCGACCGATCATCAATGGCATTGGAAATTACTACATCGAAGCACAAACCCGTGACCAAAGACGTACCGATGTCATCGTTGACTATCTCGGAAAACAGTACATCATTGAGCTGAAAATCTGGCACGGTGATGAATACAACACACAGGGAGAAAAACAATTATCTGAGTATCTGGACTATTATCACATTGACAAAGGCTATCTGCTCAGCTTTAATTTCAACAAAAATAAACAGAGTGGTATGCATACCCTTGAACTGAACGGCAGAACAATCGTGGAAGCGGTTGTCTGATTAAATTAAAAAAGAGGCAGGATATTGCACTTACGCAATCCTGCCTCTTCTTATCACCTGTTAAATCTTTATTTTCGTTCCATCCTTGAATGTAAACACCACTCTGCCGTCATGAAACACCGTTACATTGTCGACAATTGATACCCATAGATTATCGTCAAATTCCGTCAGCAGTTCTTTGCGTCTGGAAAGTTCAAGCATAAATCCTCCAATCAAATCACGCTTTGCAAGGCGTTCTTCTTTCTGTTTCTGCAAGGACAGGGATTTTGCCTTTTCCCTGTTATACCGTTCCACCAGTGCGTTATAATGCTCGTTATATTCATCCTGATTCTGAGCAGTCACGCTGTTTTCCATAATGTATTTTCGGGTCAGTTCTGCAACGATTTCCATCTCCTGCCAAACTGCCTGCTGTTTTTCATCAATTTCTGAACAATCAGTCAGAATATCCTGCATCATCCGGCAATTTTCCAGTATTTCATCACGATTTTTATACAGCTTGTTGCAGGCAGAAAGAAACTTTTCTTTGACAGCATCTTCATATAAATGAGGTGTACTGCATCTGCACTCTCCGTCAAATTTATGATTACACTGCCAGATCACACGGCGATATTTGCTTGTAGAATGCCAGACTTTTGAACCGTAATAGTTTCCGCAGTCACCGCATACGATTCTTGCTGCAAAAATGCTCTTGCTGTTGTACTTTTTCCCCAGTGATTTCCTCCGCAGAAATTCAGCCTGCACCAGTTCAAATTCATCCGGTGAAATAATTGCGTCATGACTGTGTTCCACATAATACTGCGGTATCTCGCCCTCGTTTATTTTTCGCTTTTTGGTCAGAAAATCTACAGTAAACTGCTTTTGCAGCAACGCCGAGCCTTTATATTTCTCATTGGTCAGAATACTTGCAATAGTAGTAGACTGCCATTTTATTCTGCCGCCCGGTGTTGGAATTCCCTTTTCTGTCAACATTTTTGCAATCCGATAAGGCGTCATTCCATTCATAAAGCTTCGATAGATCAAACGCACGACCTCAGCTTCTTCAGGCACAATTTCAGGAAGACCGTCCTCCCCTCTTTTATACCCAAGAAAATGCTTGTAGGGCAGTGATACCTTGCCATCAGCAAATCGTTTCCGCTGTCCCCATGTGACATTTTCAGAGATAGAACGTGATTCTTCCTGTGCTAAACTCGACATGATCGTAATGAGTAATTCACCCTTAGAATCCAGTGTATAAATGTTTTCTTTCTGGAAGAACACCTCTATCCCCTTTTCTTTCAGCTTACGGACTGTGGTAAGAGAATCCACAGTATTTCGGGCAAAACGGCTCACACTCTTGGTAACGATCAGATCGATTTTCCCATCCAGAGCGTCTGCGATCATCTGATTGAATCCATCACGATGTTTTGTATTTGTTGCACTGATTCCTTCGTCAGTATATAGTCCGGCATACTCCCACGCAGGATTTTCTTTAATGTAATGCATATAATAATCCACCTGTGCCTCATAGGAAGTAAGCTGTTCTTCGCTGTCTGTGGAAACTCTTGCATACGCTGCAACTCTGCGTTTTCGTGTGCTGACCGCAGGAAGGTGCGTAGCAATATTTATTGTTGACGGAATAATTTTTACTGCTCTTTTGGACATTGCTTTTTCCTCCTGAAATTTGCCTGACGGACTTTTTCTTTCATTTCATCTGTTCAGCTTTCAGAGCGTGAACGGTCTTTCCAGTTTGCAGAAATCTGATGATTGTCTGTGAAGATAAAAGTCAGTTCATTCGGTGCAGGAACAAGGATTTTTTCAACTTGATTTTCAAAAACGTCTGCATTAAATTCAGAAATTCCAAGCACCTCACAGCAAAGAGCAATCAGCGTATTTTCGGGAATCTGCTTCGCTGTCGGACAGTATTTCTTACCCTTGGTGTTATATGTAGCACAAATCCAGACGATGCCTGTCACAGTTGTTTTTCTTCGATAATTCTTTCCGTAGCAGGCACACTGAATTTTTCCTGTAAACGGATAGACCGAAGTATTCGGCTTTGAATGAACAGCAGCTTTCTTTTCCTGCAATCGCTGTTGAACTGCGTCAAAAGTTACTTTGTCAATAATTGCAGGATGAGAATTTTCTATAAAATACTTCTTTAACTGCCCCTCATTTACCATTTTTCGCTTGGTAATATGATTTTCAGAATAGAATTTTTGCAGAAGCATCATTCCTGCATACTTTTCATTTCTCAGAATACGCAGTACGCTTTCCGGACTCCACTGATTGCCGTTCTTAGTCAGAATTCCTTGCTCGTTCAGTTGATTGGCAATCGCCAGTTTCCCCATACCGCTGAGATAATCCGCAAAAATCATTCTGACTATTTCAGCTTCAGATTTCACTATTTCCAGACTTCCGTCTGCTGTTCTGCGATAACCCAGTATCAAAATACCGCCAATTTTGCCTTTTTCAAAATCCTTACGAATCTGCCATTTCTTATTCTCGCTTGCAGAGTAGCTTTCCTCCTGTGCATAGCTTGCAAGAATCGTCAGCATAAGTTCACCATCTGCAGAAAGGCTGTGAATATTCTGCTCTTCAAAATATACGTCAACGCCTAAATCTTTCAGTTCACGCACTGATTCAAGCAGTGTGACGGTATTTCTTGCGAACCTCGAAATTGATTTAGTGATAATGAGATCCAAATTTCCGGCACGGCATTCCGCAAGCATTTTCTGAAAGTTCTCACGATTGCTTTTTGTACCTGTCAAAGCTTCATCTGCATATACTCCGCAGTAAAGCCAGCCACGATGATTCTGAATCAATTCGCTGTAATAACTGACCTGCGCAGATAATGAGTGCAACATAGCATCTTTGCCGTTGGAAACTCTTGCATAAGACGCAACACGCTTTAACTTAGGCTGTTTTGGCATCGGAAACTGCACCTTTTGTATCATTCGCTCCATGATACCATCTCCTTTCGTGATGACATATTACCTCTTATCTACCGAACAGTCAAGGAATATACTACACGAATTTAAGCCGTATTTTCGGCGATCATTGTATTCATTTTCAGGCACTCTTCCCGACTTTGCCACTTGAGCAATCAAATAGTCGTAAAAAGTTTATGGAATCGCCGAGAAATTGGTGAATTTCTAT
>CAMZZN010000096.1 GCA_947345935.1 uncultured Ruminococcus sp. | reverse complement strand
AAAATTTTTAAAACGAATTTCATTGTTTGTAGGTACTTATCTCAGCCTTATTTCAATCAATGTTTTTCAAACAACTGCTGCAACAATAAGTGGGTATGTTGATAATGACACAAATGTAGCCGGATATTCTAATAACAGTCATACCTATACACACTACAATGGTGAATGGGGTACTTACCTAACAACTGGTAACAACGGCGATTCAAGGTTAAGACAATCAACACAAAAAGCTTGCTACGAATGGGTGTGGAATAGTAATATTAGTAAGCAAAATGGCTTCTCATGGGTTGCAAGAGTATATTTAGCAAATAGCAGTTTTACTGATCCGAATGCTTTATATGAAATATATCAAGATTCTAATATGTATATTCCATTTGATTCATTTACGTTAAACCAGAATCTTGCTCCAAGCGGATATTCAACTTTTTCAGGATACAGAGGATTGGCAAGTGTTACTGGCGGATACTTACGTCCATGGTATGCCTGTGTACAAAATTCAGGTACCAGCGGCGTTGGTACTGGCGCAGATACGTTTTATTATGAAATAAGCTATTAATGGAGGTAGTTATTATGAAAAAATTAAAATTTACTTTATCCAGTCTGGCTTTAAGTATATCAATAGCTGCCTTTACATCAGGATGCGGTTCAACATCTGTATCAGATGAAGAAACTTCTGCCGATAACGCACAGAACGGCGCTTTCATCAATATAGAAGCGACTACATTTGCTCCGGAAACGGTAACTGATAAAGCTGAACAAATCAAACCTGAAAGAAAACTTAGTACAATGGAGATTACAGATAAATCTTCATGCTATCATAAAACTCTGAATTCTGTAGATTACTTCAATTATGCAAATGGTACTATCGAAACCAACATGGTGAACGGCGATGTTTTTACAATAGAATATAATGTGGATATGACAAATAAGGAATCGTATCAGCGTACAAAAGCCTCCGATTTTGACGAAGAAGTTTTTGCAGCCGACGGATATGCTGTAACGATAGATAACAGACAAGAAATAGCAAAGACTTCTGCAAACAGTAATATTACTGTTCCGGCATACAATGAAGCTAACGATCCTGCTGTAAACAAAAATTCCAGAGAATATGCATCTCTTAATGACGACAGTCAGAGAATAGTCAATGTTTCCGGCGATATAAAGGAGTATCGCTACAGACAAAATCCGACAAATCTTCAATACGCTTCAACTTTCAGTCTCTTTCCGCAGGAAATGATATTCGGATTCCTTTCAAATAAGGACTTATGGGAAATAAAAGGAACTGACGAGTATCTGGGCAGAGAGGTCACCGTGATAATGGGTACGACTGAACCGGATTACGGCAGTAAACTGAATGTAGACAGCTTTATGATGTATTTTGATAATAAAACCGGTATTATGCTCTCATTTGAGGGTTATGACGCTGCCGGAAATCTTACAAACTACTCCAGAACTACTGAATTTTCTGATGAAAAAAACGTGATTCCGCTGCTTGATTAAAACAGTTTATCAAAGTTCTGTGTGTTTGCTTTTATGGTATTACAAAGGAGTTTCTTATGAAAAAAGGAAAAATCCTCATTGGCGTATCCGCCGCAGCGGTATGTGCCGCAGGTCTGACGGCAGCGGCAGTATTTGTCTGCAAAAGACTTTATGAGAAACATTATTTCTCAGTAAATTAAGCAGTAATTTTGATCTGTCAGTAAGAACAGATTCTGAAAATTGTCTGATAATTTTAATAAAGAAGGTTGAATAAAATGGAAATCAAATTCACAAAAGCAGAAACTTTAAAGACCAAGCCTCAGCCCGGCGATAAGCTCGGATTCGGTCATATCTTCACCGACTATATGATGGTAATGCCCTACGACGAGGGTCAGGGCTGGCATGATCCGGAGATAAAGCCCTACGGAACTTTTGAGCTTTCTCCTGCCGCTATGTGTCTCCATTATGGTCAGACAGTCTTTGAAGGACTCAAAGCATACAGAACGGCTGATAATAAGATACAGCTTTTCCGCCCCGAAGAGAATTTCAAGAGGCTGAACAAGTCCAATGAAAGACTGGTTATTCCCGAACTCCCTGAAGAACTCGGTATGCAGTGCCTTATGGAACTCCTTCACATTGAAAAAGACTGGGTTCCTGCAAAGGACGGCGAATCTCTCTACATAAGACCTTTTATCTTCGCCTGCGATCCTTTCCTCGGCGTTAAACCCGGCGAGCACTATCTTTTCATGATTATTCTTTCCCCCTCCGGTGCTTACTATGAGAGCGGTCTCAATCCCGTAAATATCTACGTTGAAAGCAAGTATGTCCGTGCAGTAAGAGGCGGTATGGGCTTTGCAAAGACAGGCGGAAACTACGCTGCGTCACTCATCGGTCAGGACGAGGCTCATAAGCAGAACTACTCGCAGGTTCTCTGGCTGGACGGCGTTGAGCAGAAGTATATCGAGGAAGTAGGCGCTATGAACATCTTCTTTGTTATCGACGGAGAAGTTGTAACTCCTATGCTCCAGGGCAGCATTCTCCCCGGAATTACAAGAAAGTCCGCTATTGACGTATGCAAGGCAAAAGGTATTCCGGTTTCTGAAAGAAAAATCACTATTCAGGAAATCGCCGACGCATATGACGCCGGCAAACTCAATGAAGTATTCGGTACGGGAACTGCCGCCGTTATCTCCCCTGTAGGTCACCTCAAATGGAACGACAAGGTTATGGAGATAAACGACAATAAGATCGGCAAGATCTCACAAATGCTCTACGATACAATGACTGGCATTCAGTGGGGCAGGATCGAAGATACTTTTGGCTGGACTGTTGAAGTAAAATAAAATATCACATTATCGGCGATCTTTACGACCGCCGATTTTTATTTTTCTTATATGTTACCCCGGCAGGATATTCTGCGTCTTTATAGTTGAAAGGAGATGAGAGCATGGACGATGCCGAAATAATCGCACTGTATTTTGACCGTTCGCAGATGGCTATAAAAGAATCCCGCAAAAAATACGGAAATTACTGCCGCACTATTTCCATGAATATCCTCCGCAACCACGAGGATGTGGAAGAATGTCTCAGCGACGCCTGGATGAAAGTGTGGAGCAGCATTCCTCCGGAACGCCCGGAATGCCTTTCGGCGTTTCTGGGACGGATAACCAGAAATATCTCACTTAGCCTGTGGCGGAAAAAGAATTCCAAGAAAAGAAAAAACTGCGAGACTGATATCTGTCTGGATGAACTTTCCGAATGCATTCCGGAACGACAAGGAGGCTCTGTTACCGAAAATCTGGAACTAAAAGACGCTCTTGACCGTTTTCTCGATAGCCTGAATCCTGAACCGAGAGTTATATTCATGAAGCGGTACTGGTACTTTATCCCCGTGAAAAAAATTGCAGAGGAGCTTTCCATGAACGAGGGCGCTGTCAAGATGTCGCTGCTGCGTACACGTAAAAAGCTCCGCCAGTTTCTTGAAGAGGAGGACATTTATCTATGAAAAAGAACGAAAGACTTATGGAACAGCTTGGCGAGGTTAACGATAAATATGTCGCCGAAGCCGCACCGAAAATAAAATCGGAGAAAACCCACATAAAATTTGCTGTTATTGGAACAATGGCGGCTGCCGCTGCCGGAGTCGTGCTGTGGCAAGGCGTGAAAAATATCCCAGATCAGAAAGCTGACAAAAAATCAACAGAAAACAAAAAAAGTTACAGCCAGATAATCGAATTTCCTGAAAATACCGGCGAACTGCCAATCATCCACACCCAGAACGGTGAAACCGGAGGCATGGGCTTTGAGGGATTCTTGGCTTACGATGTATCCGAGCTTCTGGACGAAAATCCCAGCCGTGAAAGCTGTGAATTTACTGAACTTCCGGTCTTTATAGAACCAAGTAATGAAATTTACAGTCACGGAGACTTTCCCGTTTATACAATAGATGAAATGGAAGAGAAATTAAAGAATATTGCTGCTCTGTTGACTGACGAAGAATTTACGCCTGTTGACAGGCATCCCAACGGTGAATATTATAAAGCAGAAGCAGGGGATATAAGCTTTTCAATGTATTCTCATTCAAGCAGAATACACATTGAATTTAAAAATTCAGTCGGTCTGCCTGATGAATACGATATATGCGATACAACAGACAAGGATCATGCAATAAGATCACTAAAATATCTCGGAGATAAATACAAGAATATCATACGAATGGATAATCCTACTCCTGTAGTTTTTACGGATTTTAACATATACAATGAACCACTTACAACATATGCACTTTATGATAAATCAGAAGATCCTTTGACGTCACTTATAAATTATAATTTACGGCAAGTAAATTTCTATGGTGGAAAAGAGCTTCGTTCAATTTCCATATGTGACGATTTAGGATACAAGGAATTCGCCGGAATGTACCCAGTTATCAGCTATGACCAAGCATATGAAAAGCTTATAGGCGGAGATTATTACACCACTGTATGGGAGGAAGAATATCTTCCTAACGGAATAAACAACGATGAGATATTCTTTACCGGAATCAGCTACAGGCGAACCGCTGATTATAAGTATACACTCCCATATTACCGATTTCTTGTTGAACTGCACCCGGAAAGGAATGAACAATCACGGCTTGCCGAGGGTATAAAGGAATTTGGCGCATACTATGTTCCGGCAGTTTCACCGGATTATCTTGTTATTGAAAACGAAGATGTTGCATTTAACTGAATATTAAAAAGGGATGGTTCTGATGCAGTCTTATTAACTTAATGAGCTATGTTCCTCTTACTCTTGTTAAAAGAGTATTTGCTCTATGGTCATTCATCCTAATAAAAATTAGCGCCTCTTTACGAGGCGCTAATTTTTATTAATATTGGGTTTCCAAAGGGGATGTACTCCCATATGCGTTTACTTAATAGAAGAAATATGATATAATAAGAAATATGGAAACAAAAATAAAAGAAATAGAAAAA
>CAMZZN010000095.1 GCA_947345935.1 uncultured Ruminococcus sp. | reverse complement strand
ACCGGAGGAAATAACGGGCGTTCATCCATTTGAGGGAGTTCCTGCCGAAAGAATTCCGGCAACTATGGACTTGGATGCTTACGATGAAAAATTCGAGGTCGAAACAGTTCAGGCATATAAAGCGGCAAGAGAAGCTGCCAGAACAGATGGAATACTTGTCGGAACATCTTCCGGTGCGGCAATTTATACAGCGGCGAAACTTGCAGAAATACCAGAAAATACAGGAAAAACTATAGTTGCCGTTCTTCCTGATACGGGACTTCGTTATCTTTCAACGCATCTTTTTGATGAAAATTATCAGGTATAGGAGGAGTATTATGTCATTGAATCTGAAAAGTTCAAATGTTGCTACTCGTGAGAACAGAATAGGCTCTATTACAGGCTATATCGGTACTCTCAGCGATCTTGCGGAACAAAGCGGCTGCGGCACGTTAAAAGGCTGTTCACGTTGTTTTTCTCAGTCAAGCACCTGTCTTTCAAGCTGTGCATTGGGGCAGCTTTCGGCTATCAGAGATGTTGCAATAATTCATCACGGACCTGCCGGCTGTTCCGTGGCAAGCGCTGGAGCATATTATCTTGACAAGGTAATGGCGAAAAATCGTGGAGTTACTAACAATACCGTATATATCGGAACGGATATGAACGAAAAAGATACGATTTTCGGTTCGGCAGACGCACTCAGGAGAATTATTCTTGAAGTCAACAAGAGGTATTCTCCAAAGGTGATCTTCGTTACAAGCTCATGTGCCACCGGAATTATCGGTGAGGATATAGACAGCGTTATTGATGATGTCCGTGACGAGATAGATGTTCCGATAGCTGCCGTGCATTGTGAGGGCTTTAAATCAAGAATATGGGCGACCGGATTTGATATTTCCGATCATGCGGTACTAAGCAGTATTGTACAGCCGCCAAAGCAGAAAAGAAATACGATCAATTTTAAAAATTTCTATGAAAGTGCAAGACTTGAAATAATAGAGATCTTCAAAAATTTTGATTTAAAGCCAATATTCCTTTACTGTAACTCAACGGTCGAGGAGCTTGGTCATATTTCAGAATCTCTTGCAACGACCTGTATATGTGGTACACTTGGAAATTATCTTGGTAACGGACTTGAAGAAAAATACGGCGTTCCGTATATCAGAACTATAAATCCACTTGGAATAGCAGGATTTGAAACATGGCTGCGTGAGATAGGCAGAGTTACCGAAAGAAGAGAGGCAGTCGAAAAATATATAGCTGAACAAAGGGCAATATACATTCCTCAGATAGAGGAAATAAAAAAGGAATTAAAGGGACTTACAGCCGTTCTCGGAATGGGACCCGGATATACGTTTGAGGTGTCGAGAGTTCTTAATGAACTTGGAATTGAAGTTGTCTGGGCATTGGCATGGCATTACGACAAAAAGTATGAAAACGGTGATGTTCCGCCGTCAATGGAGTATCTGCTTGAAAACGGTGTTGACTTTGAGGCAAGCGTTGCCGATCAGCAGAATTATGAGGTAATGAATATTCTGCACAAATATCAGCCGGATCTGTACCTTTCAAGACACCCTGGTTCTACGGTATGGGCAATAAAGAATGGCACTCCTGCGGTATATGTTGCAGACGAATACATGATCTTCGGCTACAAGCATACTCTTGAATTTGCGCAGTCTATTCTTGACAGTATTCATAACAGGAGCTTTGAAAAAAATCTTGCAAGGCGTGTAAAGCTGCCATATACCGACTGGTGGTATCAGCAGAACGTGGATAAATTCTTAGAGGAGGCAAAAAAGTAATGGCTAAACTTCTTGACAAGCAGAGATACAAATGTGCATTGGGAGCTATGCAGACAGTGCAGGCTATTACAAGAGCTATACCTGTACTTCATTCCGGACCCGGCTGCGCTCAGAAACTTTCGGATTCTATCGGAAGCAGCGGTTATTTTTCGCCAAATATTTTTCCGTGTACAAGTATCAATGAAAAGGATGTTGTTTTCGGCGGTGCAAAGAAACTTGATACGACAATTGCCAATGCTCTGAAAGTAATCGACGCTGATTTATATGTGGTGTTAACAGGTTGTATTCCCGAAATAGTGGGAGACGATACGGCAGAGGTCGTAAGTCATTTTGAGGACTCCGAAAAGCCTGTTATTTATGCGTCGACAGCGGGATTCAAGGGGAATAATTATAAAGGTCACGAGCAGATAATTGATGCGATTATCGACCAGTACCTTGAAAAGTCGGAGGTCAAGGAAAAAGGCCTTGTAAACATCTGGGCGGACGTCCCCTATCAGGATTTATTCTGGCTCGGTAATATCCGTGAACTTGAAAAACTTATTGCCGGGCTTGGCCTGACTCCGAATACAATTTTCGGCTATCAGCGTGGGATCAAGAATATCGACCGTATTCCGAAAGCTGAATTTAATTTGCTTGTATCTCCTTGGGTATCCGTAGGCAACATGAAGAAAATGGAGAAGAAGCTTGGAATCCCATATCTTCACTATCCAACGCTGCCGATAGGCGCTTTTGAAACAAGTAAATTCCTTCGTGAGGTAGGAAAATTTGCAGGTGTGGATAAAGAAAAGATTGAAAATATCATCAATGACCATGAAAATTATTACTACTATCTCATTGAACGCTATGCTGATATGTTCCTCGAAACTCGTGTTATGGCAAAGCAGTTTTCCGTTGTGGCGGACGCTCAGTATGCGCTGGGAATCACGAAATTCCTTGTAAACGATCTTGGGCTTGTTCCTGCAAAACAGTTTGTTACGGACGATACTCCGAAGGCATTTCAGGAGCAGATACGCAAGGATTTTGAGAATCTCAATTACGGATTGAAAGCAGAAGTCGGCTTTGAAACTGACGGCTATAAGATACATCAAGAAATCCAATCTCATGACTATCACGGCTATCCGCTGATTCTCGGAAGCTACTACGAAAAGGAGCTTACAGAGAAGATGTTCGGACATTTTCTGAATATCTCGTGGCCTGTACAGGACAAGGTTGTGCTTGATGATTTCTATGTTGGCTATACCGGCGGAATACGTCTTATTGAGGATATTTATTCCGTAGCTGTTCAGCGGTGGAACTGACGGAGGTTAATATGTCATATAAAATAGCAGTTGCATCGTCTGACGGTGAAAATATCAATGAAACTTTTGGATCGACTGAAAAATTCATTATATATGAAGTTGCGGGCGGCTCTTATGAGAAATTCGAAGAGCGTTTTTATCAGGAAGAATCCGATGCAGACCAAAATAGATGCAACAATTCTGACAAGTGCAGAAATTCAGACGGATGCGGTTCAGGCTGCGGAGGAAAGGGCGGAAACTCGTCAAAGGTGGAGCTTATATCTGACTGCCGTGCAGTGGTGTGTAAAAAAATCGGATTCCACATTCAGAAACAGCTTGAACGAAAGGCTATATCCTTTTTTGATGTGAGCTGTACCGTAAAAGAGGCTCTTGATAAAATAACTGCCTACTACAGCCGTATTGATAATCATGAACCGCTAAGAAAATAAAAGCGATTGACCGAACAACTGGAGATTTTGTTTTCAAAATAGGTACTGCAAACGGTTCGCTTTGTCTTGCCCCCTTGCACGTAGCGGAAGATAATGGTTATTTTGAAGAGGAATTTAAAGAAGCAGGAATCAAGTATGAACTTGTTGAGATCGATATTCAGCAGACAGCCGATATGATAGCGTCAGGCAAAATAGACGTCTGCGTCGGACTTGTGGGAAGTCTGATACCGCAGGTTGACAGCGGTCTGGAAATCGCTTTTACAACGGGACTTCACATGGGATCTACAAAATATTATGCTGCCGCAAATTCTGATATTAACGATATGTCAGATCTGAAAGATAAAAAATAAGCGTTCCGGGAATGAGTGATTCCTCCGTCGTAGCGCTGAAAAGGATTCTTTATGACCTTGGAATAGTGGTAAGCTCCGATAATATGGAGGTTGAACTTGTTGTATATAACCTTACAGATCTGCCTCTTGCATTGAAAAACGGCGCAGTTGATGCTGTTGCTCTGCATGACCCTGTAGCTTCATCGGCTGAAAGTGAATACGGTTTTAAAAAGATATTCGATCTGACTGAGGACGGAAAATTTGCAAACGAATATTGCTGTGCAGTATTTGTAACAACATCCGTAGCTGCTGAACATCCGGAAGCGGCGGGCGCTTATACAAGAGCCCTGATGAATTCTGCCAGTTGATATACCAGCCGATACCGCTTGAATTTCCATTCATTTCAACAGACATAAGCGTTGCAAATGGCGATACCGTACCATAAAATACTCCAAGAAAAATGCTCGGCATAGTGCTTGGGGTAGCCACACGAATAATTTTGTAAAGCGTCCACGCTCCCAATGTACTTGCCACTTCAAAATGCACCTGATTCAAGATTCTGCATAGGAAAATGTTGTTGCCTTGAATGCATATGAGCTTGACGTCTGATGGGAGAGTATATTATAAGGACTGCTTCAGAAGGCGATGCAGATGCAATTGCCGCACTGGAGCGATTATGTTTTCCCGAAGGAGAAGCCGCAGAAAAGGTTGATTTTATAAAACGATTAAATGTGTATGCCGGACATTTTCTGCTTCTGGAGTCGGACGGTATTCTGATTTCAATGATAAACGGAATGGTAACTGATGAACCGGATTTAAACGACAAAATGTATCACAATGCCGATATGCATAATGAAAACGGTAAGTGGCAAATGATATTCGGAGTGGAATCTCACCCGGATTTTAGAAAAAGCGGCTATGCTGCTGTTCTGATAGAAAAATTTATTGAAGAAGCAAAAAATCAGAATCGTTATGGACTAGTGTTGACTTGTAAAGAACCGCTGATCCATTACTATGAGAAATTCGGGTTTAGAAATGAAGGCATTTCTCATTCTGAACACGGCAGTGCTTTGTGGTATCAGATGAGAAAAAAATTAGTTTGATAAGTCGATAGATTACTGCAATGGGAGCTGTTATGGAAAATTTTAAGCTGGTTGAAAAACTGAAAAATAAACGCAGTCTTTCTGATGAGGAATTTAAATTATTGCTGGAAAGCGATTTTTATGACGAGGTTCTTCACAGAGCAGCTGATGAAAAACGCAGAAGTATTTATGGCAGTGATGTTTATATACGTGGACTTATTGAGTTTACAAATTATTGTCGTAATAATTGCTATTACTGTGGGATTCGCAAAAAAAAAAAAAAAATGGAGCGCTATCGTCTTACAAAAGA
>CAMZZN010000094.1 GCA_947345935.1 uncultured Ruminococcus sp. | reverse complement strand
TTATATTACAATAAACTCTTCCGGCGGAAATGAACGTGAAATTATTATAGAGGATGGTGGAAGATTTGCTGATTCTTGGAATTGATACCTCCGGAAAAACAGCTTCGGCAGCTCTTTTCGACACTGAAACAGAAATTTTTACGGCTCAAAGCACAATTTATACCCAGAAAACGCATTCGCAGGTCATCATGCCGCTGGTTAAGGATATACTGGCTCAGTCCGGAATGGAACCGGGTGATCTCAGCGCTGTTGCCGTTGCAGCCGGTCCTGGCTCGTATACCGGTCTGAGGATAGGCGTCGCTGCCGTAAAAGCTTTATGCTTTGGTTTGGGTATAAAGTGCTGCGGAGTTTCTACTCTTGAGGGTCTCGCCTGCAATAATATCGCTCACAAGGGTAACATATGCGCTGTTATGAAGGCAAGAAACGATCTTGTTTACTGCTGCAATTACAGAAGCGACGGCTACTGCATAGAACAGACAGGAGTTGAAGAGATTATTTCACGTGATGCCCTGGCAGAATTTCTTGCTCTCAGGGGAGAAGAAACGCTGCTGTGCGGCGACGGTGCGGCGGATTTCTTTACGGATTACCGCTCGCCAATGATCGCTATTGCTCCGCCTCAGGGAAGATTGCAGAACGCCGCAGGAATATCTCTTGCCGGAGCGTCAAAGCCGCTTATTGATCCCGAACAGCTTGAGGTATCTTACTTGCAGAAAGTAAAGGCTGAAAAGGATCTGGAAGAAAAACAGAAATCGGAGGAATTAAAATGATAGCAATAGGATGCGATCATGCAGGAGTTGAAATGAAAAAAGCAATCATGGAGACTCTTATTGAAAAAGGATACAAAATAGAAGATCTCGGTACGGACGGCGCTCCTTGCGACTATCCAGTTATTGCCGAAGCCGTCTGCGAACGTGTTATTTCCGGCAGCTGCGAAAAAGGGATCCTTATCTGCGGCACGGGTATCGGTATGTCAATGGCTGCAAACAAGATAAACGGCATCAGGGCTGCACTTTGCTCCGATTCATTCTCAGCACGCTTTACACGTCTGCACAACGATGCAAACGTTATGTGCCTCGGCGCAAGAGTTCTGGGAACAGGTCTTGCCTGCGAACTTGCGGAAATATTTCTGTCCACAGGCTTTGAGGGCGGACGTCATCAGAGACGTATTGATCTCATAGCCGGGCTTGAAGAAAAAAACTGAAAGGACTGATATTATGTCAAATTTACATATAATCGCACATCCCCTTGTGCAGCACAAAATCTCTCTGCTAAGAGACAAAAACACCGGTACAAAAGAATTCCGTGAGCTTGTATCGGAGATTGCAATGTTTATCTGCTACGAAGCTACAAGAGATCTTCCGCTTAAAGAGATCGAGCTTGAAACTCCTCTCTGCGTTGCAAAGACAAAGATAATTTCTGGCAGAAAGCTGGCGTTTATTCCGATTCTACGTGCCGGACTTGGTATGGTCGAGGGCGTTACAAAGCTTGTTCCGGCTGCAAAAATCGGTCATATCGGACTTTTCCGTGACCCCGGCACAAAAGAACCGGTTAAATATTATTCCAAGATGCCCGACGATATACACGAGAGGGACGCTATTATAGTTGATCCTATGCTGGCAACGGGAAATTCTGCTGTTGCTGCAATTGACGAGTTGAAATCTCTCGGAGTGAAGAATATCAAGTTCATGTGCATTATCTGTTCTCCTGAGGGTGTAGAGAGAATTCAGACTGCTCACCCCGATGTTGAAATCTATACCGGTGCTCTTGATGAAAGGCTTAATGAAGATAAATTTATCGTTCCCGGCGTTGGCGACGCTGGCGACAGAATTTTCGGTACGAAATAAAAAAATCCGGCACATGACATAATGTATGTGCCGGATTTTGCTTCTGCACACTGGATTTAATTAGTGGTTCCTAAAATTTCGTGTATTTATTTTATCAAATTGCCGTGAAATTAGCACTTTTAACGGTAGAAACCCTCAAAATCACGCTATTTCGGGAAATTATAAAATAGCAAATTTAAAGATTCTCGGTAGAAACTTGATAGATAACCGAAAAAACAACCCTAAAAACGGTAGAAATCCTGTTGACAAACTGAATAATGGACAATAGCGGGCGGTGTTTCATAGAAGTGAAGCGCCATCCGCTATTTTTATACCCAAAATTGAATATCGTACTACGATTCTCAGCAATGGGAAGCGTTTTCTTTTTCAGAATAAATATCCGTAAAGCCGCATACGGACTGAAAAAATGAGGTTTCCTCCTTGACCTTACGGCTGCGTTTATTCAGTAAACAGATATAAAACGTGTTTTTTAATTATTTTATTTAAGAAACCTTTCTGTCCTCACAGATTTGTTGAAAACACATCTGCATTACGATATAATTTTAATATGATTTCAATCGAATTTCAAGGTATTCGTGATAGATTAAATATAACAGGAGGAAACGATATGAGAATACTGATCGTTGAAGATGAAAACGACCTTGCCTATGTACTTTCTGAAACGCTGAGATTAGAAGGCTATAATACGGATATTGCAGATAACGGAGAATACGGTCTTGACTGTGCTCTGACCAGAATATATGATCTTATCATTTTAGACGTTATGCTGCCCAAAATAAACGAATTTGAAGTTCTGAAACAATTTCGGGATGCAAATATTAACTCTGCTGTACTGATGCTGACTGCTCGTTCACAGATTGAAGATAAAGTGGAGGGATTGGACAGTGGTGCGGACGACTACCTAACAAAGCCCTTTATTACTAAGGAATTTCTCGCAAGAGTCCGTGCGCTTTGCCGTCGCAGACCGAATGAATATATTTCGGACAAACCACAATTTGGCGACATCATCCTTGATATATCCCATCATGAACTGCATTGTGGCGACAATAGGATTATGCTCAGCCAAAAAGAATACGATATTATGGAATTACTGATATTAAACAAAGGGAAAGTAATCGAAAAAGATTCATTTATCACCAAGATATGGGGGTATGAAACGGATGTCGAGTACAATTCCATTGAAGTATATATTTCTTTTCTAAGGAAGAAAATGAAAGCGCTGAATTCCGCAGTCAGCATACAAACTTCTCGTGGAGTCGGATATTTCCTTTCGGAGGATAAAAATGGATAAAGCAATAAAAAAACTCCGAAAAAAATATATCATATCCGCATCTTTGATCTCATTTTCTGTTATTTTACTCATGCTGATCCTTTTAAATGTGATAACATTTATCGTGTTCCGTTCTTCCAACCGCAATGCACATGAAGTCATACAGCAAGCGGCACATTCCTATGATTATAATACCGAAACTTTTCTTCTCTCGGAAATGGAAAAGAATAAGGATGGCGATTATATCATTCCTCGCAGCGTGGATTCCATTGACAGTGTTACACTCAGCGGTGTAATCACAAGCAGGAATACTGCACAAGGCTGGTACAGTGCAGGCGGTGGTCTGATGTTTCGGCTGGCAGTTGACGGCACAGAGAAATTTGCCTACCGTGAATATACATTTAATAAGAACACCAGCGAGGTGACAATTGACTTCAACGATGACAGTACTCTGCGGTTTGAAAAGTATGCTTTGCTAAACGAAAGCGGCGTTACAGATGATAATTTTCTGGTATCAATTGTGTGGTGGACTTCTTCGGACAATAATTCAAAAGATGATATTTCACTGAAACTTGACAGCGTGACGATTCACTACAATGCGGATTTTACCAAGAGAAATATCATGCAAATGAGCTATCAGAATTTATTTAAAAATGATATTCCAACTGTACTGAATGAAACAAGCAGTTTCTTTATGGTATCCGATAAGAATAGGTATCCAATTGCGGTATGCAGCGGAAACCTTACCACGCATCTGCAAGAACAGGAAGTTACTGAAATTATGAGTACCTTATCTGAAAGCGACGGAACAGTAAAAATCAATTCAAGTGTTAGTTATCAATATCTGATTTCAGAAAAGAACGGGATTATCGTTTACTCATTCATCCAAAACAGCAGTGCAAATAAAAATTCCACGCAGGTACTCGTCATTTCTGCAATTCTTGGAATTGTTATTTTTATTGTTTTGTTTGGCATTATCGTCTTTGTTTCCGGAAAAATCGTTGCCCCCATATCGGATGGCTTTGAAAAGCAGAAACAGTTTATATCCAATGCAGGGCATGAACTTAAAACTCCTATTACTGTCATTTCTGCAACCACTGATCTGATCGAACGCAAGCACGGAAACGATCGCTTACTTGATACAATCAAAGCACAGTCCGATAAAATGGGAAATCTGGTCAGCGAATTACTGGAACTATCGAGACTTTCAGAAATAAATGAAAATAAATCGCAACTCAGTCATTTTTCTGTCAGCGATATTGTAAATAATACTATTCTCTATTTTGAGAGCCGTGCATTTGAAGAACAGCATGAGCTTGAAATGGACATTGACGATAGGCTGACCATGTATGGCGACAGCAGAAAAATAGAGCGTCTTATGGGAATCCTGCTTGATAATGCTTTAAAATACGCAGATGCACAAAGCAAGATCAGAATTACTCTATCTGAACAAAAAGGATATATTATTCTGACTTGTTCCAATCGATGTACTGAAATAAATCGGGAACATCTCTCACATTTATTTGAACGATTTTATCGTGCAGAAGAATCCCACTCAAATAAAAAAGAAGGATTTGGGTTAGGACTGTCTATTGCACAAGCAATTACGGAACTGCATAAGGGTGAGATTTCGGTTTCACTTAATGACAATATAGTTATATTTAAAATTCATTTACCAAAATAACAGGAGGAATTATTATGAAGCATATGTTATCCGCTTTAACTGCTCTTACACTAACGGTATGTATGTTGCCTGCAATACCGTGCACCACAGCCAATGCTATAACTAACGATGAGATTGTTGAAGAACAGCTTTCAATGCCCATTGTTTCCATTGATACTCTCGGCAACAGCGTCAATACGAAAGAAAGCTACACAGACGCTAAAATTACAATTTACGATGAAAATGGAACTATTGATACCGAAAATGCGGATATAGCTATCAGACTTCGTGGAAATGTTACGCTGAATCTCGATAAGAAAAGCTATCGGTTTAAGTTTCCGAAAAAGGCAAATCCGCTGACTCTCGGCGACGGTGCGGCAAAATCATGGAATTTGGTAGCAAATTATTATGACACTTCTTTGCTCAGAAATATGACGGCATATCATTTAGGCGATATGCTCAATGGCATGCCGTATTCTGCAAACTGCCGCAGCGTAGAGGTTTACGTCAACGGAGATTATCAGGGTGTTTATTTGATGACGGAAGCGGTCAACGTCGCAAAGAGCCGCATCAATATTACGGAAAATCCCGCACTAATTGAGGACAACGGTTATCTTGTGGAAATGTCATGGTACGACTGTGATTATCCTTTCTACGTGGAGCATCAGCAGTATGATGTAAAAAGTGA
>CAMZZN010000093.1 GCA_947345935.1 uncultured Ruminococcus sp. | reverse complement strand
ATGCTCCTGTATGGTCTTTTCGGAGAGAGGTCTGCCGTCCTGTTCGATTCTGAAAGCGGTACTTACAGAGACATTCAGAGCGTTGCATATAGCTGTAGCCTTATCGCCTGAGATTGGTTCGCCTCTTTTGGCTGCGTTAATAGTTGTCAACGACACTCCCGAAAGCTCCGAGAGCTTTTTCTGCGTTAGTCCTGCGGCTTTGACCTGCTCCTTAATGTCGGTTGTTGGTACTGCTCTTGTGCCTTTTCTCAGTCCTGATTGACGGAGCTGCGTGTATAATTCTGAAAGGTGCTGCGGTCGAATATCCGTCAGCCTGATATGCCCTATACCCTTGTTAATGCGTTCCAGAAGCTCTCTATAGCGTTTAATAGTGCTGTGTTTCGTTCCTGAATCCTCTTTGCTGTTGAGGACGTACTCCGCATACCGGGCGAACGTCTGACGGCTGTCAGGCGCATATCCGAGCTTGCATTGCTCCTCAAACAGCACAGCTTGCCGCTGAACTTCCTTTTCGATCTGTTTAGCTGTCATTCCCGGAGCAGGCTTATAGCTCATTGTGTACGGTTTGAGCCGCTTTCCCTTGCTGTCGTAGCCGTGGTATACTCTGATTGTGTAAGATGTTATTTCGCCGCTTTTATTCACTCGTGGGGTTATGTTCGGCATTTTCGGAAGCCTCCTTTAAAAGTATATTCATTATGTTCAAAAGCCTTGCTTTTTTGTTATTATCAAAAGTATCAGCTTTTTTTGCAATTTCTTCTGAAAGGTCACAAGCATCAATTGAAAGAAATATATTTTGAATATTTTTAGAAATCACATATTTTTTGTAATCGACATCAATATTCAATCTGATGAATATTGCATCAATAAGTCCTTTGCATTTTGCTTGATGTAATATATCTTCAATAGCGTTCAACCCTTTTTCTTCGATATCATTATCGGAAATATTGAGTTTCTCATATTCACAGAATTTTTTAATAATATATTGTTCGTAGTGATAAGCCTCTTGCTTAGCAATGTAATAATCTTCTATTGAGAATAATATTGAATGGTCAATCCCTAGAATGAAATGTTCCAAAACAAAAGCAAAGTACTTATCATCAAAAAAATTTGACAAATAATTTATATGTTCAATGACAGGCTCTCTCAACCCCGTAACCTTACAAGCCACCTGTATATCTTCATCCATAGTTATAATGTCTGTTCGTCCCATTAAATAATCAGTAGATACATTGAAAAAATCAGCAATTTTGGCAAGTAATTCAATATTAATTGTTCGTTCAGCCTTTTCATATAAGCTCAGGCTTTGACGTGTGATCTGTAATTTATCTGCCAGTTGCCGTTGAGTAAATCCGTTTTGTTCTCTGAGGTGTATCAATCTTTTAGAGAATTCTTCTTTATAATTCATTTTTGTTACCTCCGAATTTGAATTTTATTCTATTAGTTATATTTTGTTGCTTTTTATGAAAGTTAGCAACAAACACTTGACATAGTTAAGAGATTATGCTATACTATGTTTAGTGGTGATTGTTGCTTTACTATATTATATCGCAACATCTGTGAAATGTCAACCACCACAATAAAATTATTTTTAGGAGGTTGTTTAAATGACAAAAGCCAATTCCGATATTAGAGCAATGATGAAAGAAAAGAACGTGCCTGCTTATGCAGTGGGCGCAGTAATGGGAGTTCATGAAAATACAGTTTTCCGCCGTTTGAGATTTGAACTTCCCGAGCAGGACAAGCAAACGTTCCGGCGCATAATCAATGAGCTGTCCGAAAAGAACGAAGCCGCAAACGTGTAATATCTACCAAATGCAACGCAAAATACTTGCCTGCTCCTGATATACTGAACAATAGGAGCAGGCGGAACGCAAAGGGGTGTAACAATGTCTGAAATTACAATGAGATCAAATATACCGCTCATGTTAGGAGTTAAGGAAACAGCAGAGCGTTTCGGCATAGCTCAGAATTACGCACGTCAGCTCGCATTGTCGGGAGCTGTAAAGGCTGTGCGTGTTGGCAGAAACAAGATACTTATAAATGCACAATCTTTAGCAGATTATTTTGACAGCAATTATATCAAAGTGTCTGAGCCTGCTCCACAAGGAGAAATAAAGCCGATAGCAGTTAAGCTGTAATACTTCCGCAGCAGTCCAGAAAACAGCCGGACTGCTGCCTATTCATATACAAAAAGTATAAATTTAAAAAGAAAAGTATGCCGTTACAGGTAATATCAGGCTTGTAATGGATATTATTTTAACGACTATGAGAGGAATATAAAAAATGAGATGCTGCTATCGTGAAAAGGTGTATAAGTGTGGTAACTATCTTGAAGTTAGTATATACCCGGTATACAGAAAGGCTTCGCAAAGGAGCAGGAAAGCAAAGCCTACTAAAGAGATTCAGAAAAAACTTAACCAGAGAAATGCAGAAAATAAAGTTATAAGGCTTCTTAATGCAAATTTTACGCCTGCTGATATACAATTCAATCTGTCTTATATGGAAAAGTGTTTGCCTGGATCGGATGAGGATGCAGCGAAGGAGCTGAGAAACTTTTTAAGGCGTGTGAAGAATTACAGAAAAAAACATGGAATGCCGACTCTTAAATATATTGCAGTGACCGAAAAAGGAAAACGTAATAAGCGTTATCATCACCATATTGTCATGAATGGTGAAGTTGATATAAATACGCTTACCAAACTTTGGGGACGTGGTCTTACTACTTCAAAGCCATTGCAATTTGATGAAACAGGGCTTGTCGGGCTGGGAAAGTATATCGTAAAAGAGCCGATATGCTCAAAAAAGCGTTGGAATGCTTCAAAAAACCTCGTTAATCCTCCTGCAAAGATCAGAGACGGCAGATTTACAAAGCGTAGAGCATTGGAACTTGCCAGAGATACAGACAATGCAAGAGAATATGAAAAGTATTTCCCTGATTATAATTTTGCTGAAGCTTACAAGGTAATGAATGATATAAACGGCGGCGTCTACATACAAGCAAGATTTTATAGCAAAGATGCTCCGTTGTATTGGAACAGGAGCAGGAACGCCGATCGAGAACGTAAACGAAAATCAAAAACGGTTAGTGCAGTTGAATGCACAACAAGATAAAAGGCAGCAGATCAATTGCCTGCCGGGGGATAGGAAAAATGTTTTGTGCGGACTTCTGTACACCTAAGGGATAGAAAAGTTTGTACATAATTGTAAATAAATCTTTTTCACAAAGCTTTCAGCCTATCAAGAATAAAAATTCCCACCTTGGAGCAGGTGGGATAAAGTCGTAAAAAGCGACCGTATACAGCACTTTTATTATATCATGAAAGGCGGTCGAGGTCAATGACAAACGAATTATTAGTCGAGTGCATCCAGCAGGGTGATAACAATGAATTGATACCAGTATTATGGGAAAAGGTGCGAAAACTTCTATACATGAAGTCGGATAAGTTCTACAGGCTTAATCAGATTTCTTGCGATCGTTCGGGCTTAGATAAGTGGGACATCAGGCAGGCAAGCTATATTGCTTTTCTGGAAGCTGTGAAAGCGTACAAATCTGACAGCGGATGTAAATTCACGTCTTTTCTTGAATATCCATTCAAAAAAGTAGTTCGTGAGCTGCTGGGAATACGCACAACCAAGCGAGAGCCTTTGAATGAGTGCAGCAGACTTGATGCGCAGATAGAAAGTTCTGAGGGCGATTCCTGCTCCATGCTTGATCTTATTGTGGACGATACCGCTCTTGAATTTGTGGAGGAAGTTTCCGAACGTTCGGAAGCTGAAACTATACGTCAAATTGTGGACACGCTCAAAGAGCCATACAGAAGCATTATACAAGCTCATTATTTTGAGGGACTAACTTTAAAAGAGATCGCCAAAAGGCTCTCTGTGAGCGGTACAAGGGTTCGTCAGCGTGAGTTAAAAGCTCTTGCAATGTTAAGACAAAATGACCTGCTCAGAAAGATTTATACCGAATATTAGGGTGAGCGAATTTTCTTTTGAGATTATATGGTGGAGTATGCCCCCTCTGAGTATACAGAAGCACTACACAGCGTCGGTGCTCAAATTTCTCGCTAAATTGCGCTTAAAATGCGTTTTAAGAGCCTGCTTATTTAGAGATAAAATGTTACTGTAAAAGGCGCAGAAGCGGCTTAACGGTCAATCTGAGATGTATGAGAGGTATATATAATAAAATTGGAGCAGGCGCACGCTTGCTCCGATTCTCAATACAAAAGGGAAAGCCGCCATAAATGACGACTTTCTTTTACAACATTATGAACAGCAGAGTAAACCCCGTTGCTCTTTAGCCTATCAACTTGTTAATATCTGTTTCCAGTCAGGGGGAAATCCCATAAGTTCTATTTTGACATCACTATATTTTTCAAAGAGTAATTCTACTGTATCTATGAATTCGATCCAGTGTCTATCATTCGGAATTAAGTGTTTAATACAAATCAGGGTTGCAAATACACGTAAACTGCTTATTCCCTGTTGGGTATATTGTTTGTAGAGCGCAGGCGTTTTGCTTAAATTTACATTGTAAAGCCTTCCGTAATGAGCACATATATTTCTTACAAAAGTTATATGCTCTATCCAGCTTTCAAGATATGTATAGCCCACTCCGTAAAGCTTTGCGATTGCTTTTTTATCACCGGGTTTCATGTTTTTGTAGAATTTTGATAGAGTTCCGAAGCTGAATATTTCAACAAGTGCATAAAGCGGAATTTTACCGTCGGAATAGTTATTCTTAAAATTTTTTATAAAAGGCGCTCTGCTATTCCTGAAAATATCATTCTGTATGTCCTCTAAAAATTCTTTGTGGTAATCAGAGTTAATAAAGTTTTCAGGCTTTTCATAACCTAACACACCATAAGCGCATGAAAAATAGTTTGCTATCCTGCATCTGAGATTAATTTCAATACGCTCTATTTGTGTAAATAGTAATTGGCGGAAGTTTGCGTTAAAGAAATATAGTTCAACGATTTGCTCAAATGTGACCTTGCCGTTGAAAGACGAATTTTTTTCTTTTAAGCCTAAACCGTATGCTTTGATTAGACGAAAATATGAAATATCATTTAGAATGGTTCTTGCATAATCTTCGTTAGAAATCAATAATCCTAAATTTTTAAGGTTATTAATTTGTTCGTCAATGCTCATAGGCGGCTGATGTTCTTTCAGTTCCATATAGATCTCCAAATAATTAAATGACCCGACGTGGTACGCATAGTTTAGAGGCGTGTCGGGTTCTGTTAATAATATTATATGTTGTTTTTAGAAATTATGCAACCTCGATTTTTTGGCATTTTTGGTGCTTTTTGTAGAATTTTGTGCAATTATCTGATCGTTTACGCAACTTCTTACCGTTTTTCGTGCTTTTTTATTTCTTTACACAAGCTTTAATTTCGTTTATTTCTGCTCCTTTTCTTTTATAACATCAAGAACGTAATCCTTTAGCATAGAATTAGCGGTCGTTCCTTTTTGTTTAGCATAAGCTTTAAATTTTTCTGCTTGCTCTCTCTTGACCTTGCATCCGAGTGTAGCCATATTTTCAGCATCCCATTTTCGGTTGCCTTTTTTATGTGATTCAGTTA
>CAMZZN010000092.1 GCA_947345935.1 uncultured Ruminococcus sp. | reverse complement strand
GAGCACAGGGAGAACACCAGAAACCCGAAAAACAGATTAAGGAGCGTGCCATAATATGTAAGCATTTTTCCGAAAAATGCAGGTATAACTATAAGTATATTCTTTATCCAGTGTTTTACCCGCATCAGTTTAATATAATTTATTGGTTTCAAATTGTCATCATTCTTTACACCATTCCTTATGATAATATTCTGAAATTTTTTAGAAATACGTTTTTCAGCATCCTATATTTTCAGTATTCCCCATATTATTAATTTAGTCGTATTTATCAGCTTGAATCTCTCACTTGATTAATGATATTTGTATGATTGAACATATTTAAACAAAGAATTTTGTAACATAATACAATTGTGGTAAATAAAAAAGCCGCATAACAACCCGAAATGGCTGTTATGCGGTATGATATTATGACTTTGACTGTCTTTTGTTTTTGGCAATAACCATAGCAACTGCGAATATTGCGACGGCAAACGCAAGCTGAACTCCTATGCAATCAAAGAACTTTCCGAAGGAAAAAATTTCGCCTTCCTGTTCTCCAATTATATTATTTGCTTTCACATACCAGAATACAGGGAGAAGCTTTCCGAGACTGACTGCCGAGCTTCCGAGAAG
The DNA here is from genome assembly GCA_947345935.1 of uncultured Ruminococcus sp. Lineage (GTDB taxonomy): Bacteria > Bacillota > Clostridia > Oscillospirales > Ruminococcaceae > Ruminococcus. The sequence goes on along the minus strand of CAMZZN010000092.1, from coordinate 5,256 downwards.
GTTTTGTGGAACAAATACTCCGCATATAAAGCTCATTCCCAGAGCTACAACGTTCGATATCATGTTTATGCTCTTTTTGGCGGGAGCTATGACAGAGATCAGCAAACATATCATCATAGAGGTGATTATAAGTACAAAAGCGTTGAGTATGCCGAGTAATCCATGAGAGGTAAAAAGTTCTGATCCGTACAGTACAGCGGCGGCACTCATTATAATGATGAATAATCCTGCCATATAAACAAGAATTCCAAGAGTTGTCTGTAAAAGCTGTGAATTAGTAGATATACTTGAACAGTTGACACGCCTGCTTATATCTTTTTTGTTCATAGTAAGAATAACAGGACAAAGACCAGATATTGTTACAGCAACGAAAATATAAGCCAGATATCTTAAAAAATAGTATACATTTTTACTTAATATGCCGTCTTTACTGTTATCTGCGCTGAACATTATTGTTTCAACTTCTGCGGATAAAGCTTCAGATGCTTTTTCACAAGCTGATTCAATAGATTCTCCTCCTGATACATAAACGCTGACAGTGCCTATATATCTGTTTAACTGAGAGTCAAAAAGCTCTGTTCTGTAGGTTCCGGGAACGATGTATTCATTGAAAAGTTCCTTGGTTTCTCCTGATTTAAGCTTATCAGAGAAGCCCTTATCAATAGTAAGAATAATATCGGCTTTTTGATAATAGAGAGCGTCAAGCTGCTCATCCTTGCTGCCGCCTACTTCAACGAGATCATGATTTTTCTTTATATATTCGATAACAGCACGACTTGCTTCGCTGTCGTCCAGATCTGTAACGTTAATGTTAAGTCTGACGTTTTCATAACCTTTTTCTGACGAACTTGATTTTGTCATAGCAAAACCTATCGAAATAAAGATAACAACATAAATAAGTGAAGAGTTGAGCCGCTTTAAAAGTACCTTCATAAAAGCTTTAAAGATTTTCATATGTTTTTCTCCTTGTCAGCAGGAATCCGCCTGTAATAAATATTGCCGATATAATCAGCAGTGTCACTGCTTTTTCCAAATATCGTGCATAGTTATCATAGATTGTAAGACAGTAGAACAGATCGCTTATAAGTGCGGCAGGATTAATCCTGTTGATGACAGGACATTTTTCTTCAATAAGAGGTTTCATATTGCCGACCATAAGTCCGCTGAGAAAACAGCAGAACATTGAAATACTGGTAGCGATCGCATCTTTGACAGCCACCGACATACGTCCTGCAGAACCGATAAAGAATCCTATGGAAATTCCTGCAAAAGCGCCTATAGCTCCGGAAAGGTAAATCATCGGGATATTGCCGCCCATATCAATTTTCAGTACGAAAAGAACAAATGTTGTGGCGATGATAACCGAACAAAGCTGGGTGATAAACGCTGCTGTCAGAGAAGAGGTCATAGTTATAAATCTATTATTTGGAGACAGGCATTTTCTTGCGCCGATAGCCGAAAGATTTCCCTGATTATTGGTCGCACTGAATACTCCGGTTACCATTCCGAAAAGAGCCGCCATAGTTATAAGATTCATAAAATATGTATCGTAGTAATTCATGTTTCCGTCGGTAAGGGAATTATTTTCGATAGCGTCGATTTCTGCGTAAAGAGCGTTTATTGCCTCTGTATATTTTGAAGGATCATTTGCAGATATATCCGATATTATCTGTTTTTGCGACTTATATTGATCCAGAAATGATTTTATTACCGACTGTTCCATGCCGGAACTCATAACTGTAAGAGAAATTTCATCATCGACGGTAATTATGCCGGAAACGTCGCCCTTTTCAAGCATTTCTTCCGCTTCGTCGGTATCGGCATATCGGAATTCAAACGGGCTTTCGTCGGCAGCTTCCATTTTTCCGATAACAGAGCTAAATATATCGTCCTCTTTTACGAATGTAACGGCAATGTGGATTTCCGAAAAAATCTCTTCCTTTTCGTAAAGTTTGCCGAATCCTATATAAAAGAACGTGCCTAAAATTATCGGGAAGCACATTACCCAGAAAATGACGTCCTTTTGTCTTATATTATTCAGAAATTCATATTTCAAATTATGCAGGAACATTATTGACCCTCCGTATCTCTCATTTCTTTGCCAGTTATTTCAAGGAAAACGTCATTAAGGGTAGGAAGTTCGGAATAAACTCTGCCGAAAGATACGCCGTCCTCTTTAAGGATCGCTAAAACATCAATAAGATTGTGAACGCCGCCGCTGCATTTTATAGTAAGATGATCTTCATTGAATACCGCATTGTAAACGTGTTCAAGCGATTTTATTTTTCTAAGCGTACCGCTGTCAAGTTCTACGATTTCAATTGTTATAGTTTCAGTATTGTGTATCATTTTTTTCAGTTCGTCTTTTGTACCTATCGCAATATTTTTTCCTTTGTCGATTATTGCGATGCGTGTGCAGATCTGCTCGACCTCCTCCATATAGTGAGAGGTATAGATGATTGTTGCGCCGTTATGATTGAGTTCCTGTATGCCTTCAAGTATCCTGTTTCTGCTCTGAGGATCAACGGCTACCGTAGGTTCGTCAAGAATTATAAGCTTTGGTTTGTGAGCTATTCCACAGGCTATATTAAGCCTTCTCAGCAGACCGCCGGAAAGTTTTTTGGGATAAAACTTAACAAAGTCCTCCAGACCGGTAAACTCAACAGCTTCCTGAACATACTGTTTTCTTTTCTTTTTTTCTTTAATGTAAAGACCGCAGAAAAAGTTGATATTTTCCCAGACGGTAAGTTCGTCCAGAACGGCGACATTCTGCATAATAACACCTATCTGCTGTTTTATATCATAGCTTGTGGGGGTCATTTTCTTTCCAAATACCTCGATATTTCCCTTATCGTAGTTTAAAAGGGATAAAAGGCAGTTAATAGCAGTTGTTTTTCCGGAACCGTTTGGACCAAGCAGTCCGAATACCTCTCCCTCCCTAATCTCTATATTAAGATGATCAAGTGCCGTAAGTTCTTTGTAGCGTTTGACCAGATTTTCGATTTTTACAATAGTATCTGACATGTTAAAAATACCTCCCTGAACTTTCTGATATTATTTTAACAGAAATCGTTCTGCATTGCAAGTGACAAATCTCATTTATTTGATATGACATTTGTCATATTCTTTTCAATCAGGTTTACTGTAGGCAATACCGCACAAAGAGAGAAAATTACAAATGCGCCGAAATTGTGGAAAACTCCTCATTACGGCACATTTATTTATCTGGAAATCTCTTAACAAGTAAATTTTGTGGGATTTTGAGCATAATTTGACGATGGTAAGGAAAAAATCCGCAGCATACTTGACGTATGGCAAAGACTTTTAACGCAGTCATCGGCAAAATTTATCGAAAGGACGTGCAAAATATCTTGTGGAGACAGTTTCTTATATTCTGCTTGTCGGATCACAGCCGTATGTATCACGGTATTCCAGCATTCTGTCAAGATATTCTTTACCTGGAACAATATTGTTTCTGATAGCGGCTATAATATCCTCCATTGTAACAATGGGATAAACTGTCACGTCAAAATCACGCTTTACCTCCTGAACGGCGGAGAGATCTCCTGTACCTTTTTCCATTCGGTCAACCGTGATAACCATTCCGGTTACGTTCACATCAGCTGCGGATTTAAGTTTCGGCATTGATTCACGGAGCGCCTTGCCGGACGTCATAACGTCGTCGATGATAACGACCTTTTCATTGTCGGTAAGAGTTTTTCCTACGAACATACCGCCTTCGCCGTGATCTTTTGCTTCCTTGCGGTCAAAACAGTATGAAACGTCGATGCCGAACTTATTGCTGAGAGCTACGACAGTCGATACAGCCAGCGGTATTCCTTTATAAGCCGGTCCGAAAAGCGTATCAACGGGAATATTATTTTCATGGATGCATTCAGCGTAGTATTCACCGAGTTTAGCGAGCTGTGCGCCTGTTTTGTAGTTTCCGCAGTTAATAAAATATGGAGCTTTTCTTCCGCTTTTCAGCGTAAATTCGCCGAATGTCAATACACCGCAGTCAACCATGAATTTAATAAAGCTTTCTTTGTAAGTCATTTTTATACCTCCAGGAATTACAGTCATTACGGACACTTGTCCGATGATGCCGTTGTTATTTGTGAAGTCCTTGAAAAAATTCATAAAATTTTTTCATAGCCTACTTTATTATATTATACTTTATTTTCCGTAATTTTGCAAGAGAAAAATAAAAATAATAAAAAATAAAAAAGGTATTGAAAATTACAAAAAAAAGAGGTATAATAAATGTATCTGATAATTTCGGAATTTCCCGTATAACATAAGGAGAATTTATGGCAAAAAAGAGAACTGTACAGCATATTTCAAGTAAAAAACGCAGCCGTCCGAAAGTAAAATTCAATTTCGGAGTGCTTGTTGTGATATTTATACTTTCCTTTGCTTCGTGCTTTGGATTGTATATGTTTGCAGCCAATACCAGTGATGATTTTCTTACAGACGAAACAAAAAATAAAACCGTTGTTCAGAAGCAGCCGGAAGCGGATGTATCCGGGGATCAGGCAGCTGGCGATAATATTATTCCGGGTGGAGAAACTCCTGCGCCTGTGACAGTTGTAAATCCTGTTCCGCAATCTGAAGCGGTTGATGCTTCTTATTTTGACAGCTGCTGTCTCGTCACGGATTCCACACTCCTTAAAATGGGAGATCATACTTCATTTGACGACGTCATAGGCAGCGTCGAGCTTAATGCTGCCGGATGCAGAAACGTTCAGGTCGATTCTGATTACGGTACGATTAAAATTTATGAGATCATTCAGTTCAAAAAGCCGGCAATCATGTATATAATGCTTGGCAGTGATATCGGCACATCTTCTGTTGACGATATGATAAGCAGCTATACTTCGCTTGTAAATGATCTTCATGACTACCTGCCTGATACGAAAATCTATGTTATGCAGTTGCCGCCTGTAATCTATGATACCGAGACCGTTACCAATGATCTTATCAATCAGTATAACAGTCGCATTCTTGATATGGCAAAAAGCGCCGGTGTTTACTGCATTGATACCAATACCGCACTAAAATCAACGGCGGAGGGCAGGCTTGCGGATGAATACTGGGATTCCGAAGCCGGAAGTCTTTCAGAAGCTGCGTACAAAAAAATAAGCGATTATATCAGAACCCATACCGTTTCGTGAACATTACAGTGCACTACTATATATAGTAGTGCACTGCTTTTCGTTATTTAGAGAGATGAATTAACGTAATATAGCCTAAATT
>CAMZZN010000091.1 GCA_947345935.1 uncultured Ruminococcus sp. | reverse complement strand
TTCTTCTCTCCCGCTCATTTCGAGAATAGCTTTTAACTCTTTCTACTAATTTGTCTACTTTTTTGATTATGGTCCAGTATCTTTTCAAAACGTTGTACACAAAGTGTGCCATGAGCGCCACCCCCTTTCTTCATTTGGGCACAAAAAAAGCAGCTAAGTCTTTCTCAAAACTTAACCGCTACATTGTCATGTTCATTTCGAAATTTTCTGACAGCTCTTCAGTTTTTTCAATTTCCTCAGACAGATTTTCCTCCTGTTGAATTACATGAAATTGGTCCTCGCCGGGAATGAGAGAAAGTGAACGTCCGTTATCCCATTTCATTAATAACTGACCGGCGTCATCAACTGCAATTACCGTTCCTTTTGTGCCTGACGGAATCGGATGTGGATCATTTTCCATTCTGTCAAGGCATATCCTTGTACCTTCGAGGTATCTTGTCTTCATCATTTCGACTTTTCTTCTGTTATACATAAAACTTTACCTCATCACATAGTCATGCCGATTTGTGGTTCTTCAGATAAATCTTCGGTCTGTTCAAGTCCCATTTCTTCAGCAGTTTGCAACGACCAATCATCGCTATCGTTCCAGAAACTGACATAGATCTCACCGAAATCAGCGGTTTTGATTGGATGCTGCTCCATACCCTCAAAAAAGCCGTCCGAGCATTGACCCGAAAGATATTCACGCAAATCTTCCAGTTCATTGCCTGTTAATTCCTCAGTAATCTGACACTCAAACACTCCCATGAGTTCGCCGTTAATTTCCTTGACCGATGGGATAGCCGAGAATACTTTTTCGCTGACTGCCGGATTCCTGTCAAAGTAAACCATAAGTCCACGATGTTCTTCTTCCGGTTCTGAGTAATCTCGAATGAAAGCGTTGATTTCCCTTGCGCAATCTACAGCATACCTTGAGGGGATTTCTTCTTGTTCGTCTAAGACTTCTTCGTCAAACTCACAATCGGATTCATCATATTCTCTGACGATGCGCAGAGGGCAATAAAGCGTCAGCTCATGAGTAGGCTTGGCTTCCACCGTGATATCAGGTTGAAAATCCACATCAATTGAGTGACCTTCAGCCATTTTGATATCCTCACGATTTTTTTCAAGCTGCTAGTCTCAGCTGTCGCTTCGGTCGGTGCTTCTGCCAGGGCAGAGGTGTCCACCGGACACCCGCACCCCTCAGATTCCACCAGAATACCATCTCCGCTGTCATAGTCAACCATAAGCAGGCAATGTGTAGCGTAATTGCTGTCGATATACATCAGATCATGGTTTTGGGTGATATACGAATTATCGCTCAAGGGATGATCTTTCAGCTCCGAAAAATTTTTGCCGTAAAGTGTAATCACTTTCTTAACGATAACCTCATGCGTTTTGTAGTCGCTTTGCTTATGATTGAGCGTACTGTTAAATTTTAACTTCTTCATTAATACCTCCTAATTTTTTGCAGCCTTTTTTGCTTTTGTTATGCACCTCCCTCAGAAAACTAAAAAAGACCGCTTTGTTCAACGTCACTTTAAATTTGTGACATTAGACAAAACGGTCTTGCAAAGTTTGGGTATTATTTTCTGTAATAAAAAAGCAGATTTGAGAGTATTTTTTCTCAAATCTGCCTTGAATTTTTCCTAAATATTCCTCTGCATCGGTTCAAATCCTTCCTGTTCGTGAAAATGCCGAAAAAGCATCTACGGTTTTGACCTTGAATTTTTTTCCCCTGAAATACAAATAAAGCCCGTAACTACGGGCTTTAAAGGGTGGACATCTTTTTTGCTCCACAAGTATGGCGGACAGGGAGGGATTCGAACCCTCGATACGCTATTAACGTATACACGAGTTCCAGTCGTGCGCCTTAGACCAGCTCAGCCACCTGTCCATTATCCCCTGCTTTAACAGAGAATGGTGCGAGTAATGGGACTTGAACCCATACGTCAATTGACACACGCCCCTCAAACGTGCCTGTCTGCCTATTCCAGCACACTCGCATCAACTTTATATATTATACACGTTTTTACAGAGATTGTCAAGAGGTTTTTAAAAAGTTTTTGTTATAACTAAACATTAAAAACGCATATATATTCTCGTAAAATCACATATTTTTATGTTTATTCATACAAAATTGATAAATTATTCCTAAAATTACAAAAAATGGCAATAAAGGACTTGATTTATTTTAAAAAACGTTGTATAATAACTATCGTAGTCAGTAAATAATGCATACTGACAGATAAATTAAACAAAACAAAAGGAGAACACAAATGAACACAACAATGGCAACCAACATCAAAGTACTCATCGGAGACAACACAGCCGAATATGGAGTAAAAATTGCATCAAGGCTTAAATCAATGGGGCTTGCAGCATTCACCAGGCGAAAAGACAGCAGCGTTATATTAAATTCTATCCTTCGTGATAATCCGGATGTAGTTGTAATCGACCTTGAACTTCCGGAATCCGACGCAATGTTCCTGATGCATCAGGTCAGAGAGACGCTCCCCGATCCGCCGGCATTCATAATTATCTCTGAGATTAATAACAGTTACATAGAACGCCAGGCGCTTGAAGGCGGAGCATCATACTGTCTCGCAAAACCGTTTGATACAGAAACACTTTGCACGATCATAAAATCTGTTTATTCAAGACCGGTCTCAAGCGAGTGCTGTGACGTAGAAATACTCGTTACAAACGCTATCCAGAAAGTCGGCATCCCAGCTCACATAAAAGGATATCACTACCTGAGAACTGCAATAATCTCATCGCTTGAAAGCGAGCCTTTCTTTGATTCGATCACCAAAGATATCTATCCTATCGTTGCAAAATGTTATGATACCACTCCTGCAAGAGTAGAACGTGCTATAAGAAACGCTATAGAAATAGCCTGGAACAGAGGAGCTTCTTCCGGAATTTCCTCATTATTCGGGTATAATTCTGATTTTTACGTCTGCCGTCCTACCAATTCTGAATTTATTGCACTTATTTCCGATAAACTCCGGTTGAGAATGAAAAGTATGTGTACTACAAGATAAACTGCGGATGTCGCTTCAGTTTATTTTTTCCAAAAGTATAAATTTGCTCAAAATAAATACAACACCGCACAAAGCTTATTATTCTGCTTTGTGCGGTGTTAGTTTTTAACAGGAAATTTATACACGCCTGAAAATCCACTACTACGATTCTGACATCTCTAAAAACCTATTTGATTAAGAAAAAAGAGAAGATACCGTAAGTTTTACAGAATAAACAGGTAGATATTACAAATAAAATATGTTATACTGAGAATAATATAATATTTCGGAGGTTTATTATGAAATGGATAAAAAGACTTTCAGCGCTTGTTCTTGCAGCCGTAATCTCACAAAGTATTTTCTGTATAACTGATACAGAAAATTCTATCGACGCAAACGCATTGCAGCTTACAGACGATACCGTCAATTTCTATCAACACTGGAGAGACAAATACATCATACAGGATAAATACGTCACCGACGAAGTGCAGTATTACGTTTACTACAGCGAGGAAAAATACAACGGCGGAAATCAGTCAGTCCCAGTAACTGTTTCGGAAGCTCACGGATACGGTATGCTGATCACTGCAAGTATGGCTGAATATGACGAAAATGCAAAATCTTATTTCGACGGAATGTACCGCTACTTCAAAGCGCATCCCAGCGATATCGGTCCGAATCTGATGTCATGGCAGCAGTGCGACAACGGAACATCCCTGATCGACGGAGCAAACGAAGGCAGCATGACAGGCGGTTTCTGTGATTCAGCAACCGACGGAGACATGGATATCGCTTACTCGCTTCTTATGGCAGACGCTATATGGGGAAGCGGCGGCGAGATCGACTACCGCTCCGAAGCCGCCGCAGTTATCAGAGACATTATGAAATACGATGTCAACCACGAATACTGGACTCTTACCCTCGGAGACTGGGTCTCTGAGTGCGACAGATCAGAAATTTATTATTCAGCTACAAGATGCTCCGATTTCATTGTACAGTATCTGCCTGTCTTTGCAGAAGTTACCGGAGATAATAACTGGATGAAAGTCTATGATACAACATACGGAATAATAAACAGCATAGTCAAGGAATATAAGACGGGAATACTGCCCGATTTTGTGATACGTGATTCAAACGGAAATTACATTCCTGCATCTGCTAACTTTCTTGAAAGCGAAAACGACGGAAACTACTACTACAACAGTTGCCGTACACCTTGGAGAATAAGCATGGACTATCTCATAAACAGCAATACGGATTCGCTTGCTTTTGCAAATACAATTGATAATTTCATGATGAATTCTTCAAAAGGCGATCCATGGGAAATAATAGCAGGATATACTCCGACCGGAACACCCATTGAAGATTATAACGATCTCTGCTTTGTCGCACCACTGCTGATTTCTGCAAAATGCGGAGGCAATATACAATGGCATGATAACATACGTGACGTTATTCTGAACTACGGCGATGACGTATACTACGGCGACACCATAAAAATGCTGTGCCTGATCTCAGATGACGGCGGTTGGATAGTTCCCGGAGCAAACGACACTGTAAGAGGAGATGTCAATGCTGACGGAGAACTGACTATCGCAGACGCTGTATTAATGCAGAAATGGATACTATCTGTCCCCGACTCTGATCTTGCTGACTGGAAAGCTGGCGATCTGTGCAATGACGGTATCATTGATTCGTTCGACCTCTGCGAAATGAGGAAACTGCTGATATCCGACAGAAAATAAACAATCATTATACCAATACCCGACTAAAATATTTTGGTCGGGTATTGGTATAATATTATAATTTTTTTACAAACAAGCATCTGACAGCATTCAGTACCGCAAGAACCATAACGCCGACATCGGCAAAGATTGCAAGGTACATATTGGCAATGCCGACAGCTCCAAGTGCGAGACAGGCAAATTTGACGGCAAGCGCAAAAAAGATATTCTGATAAACTATGCGCAGACATTTGCGTGAAATTCTGATAGCCTTAGATATCTTCATAGGATCGTCGTCCATAAGAACCACGTCAGCTGCTTCAATAGCCGCATCCGATCCCATTGCTCCCATAGCGATTCCTATATCGGCACGTGACAAAACAGGAGCGTCGTTAATGCCGTCGCCAACGAATGCAAGCTTTGATTTAGCAGGTTTGCTGCGCAGCAGTTCTTCTACCTTTTCAACCTTATCGGCAGGAAGCAGTTCGCTGTACACCTCGCTGATACCCAGCTCTGACGCTGTATGATCCGCCACCTTTTTAGCGTCGCCGGTCAGCATAACGATTTTTTTCACGCCGGACTCTTTCAGTAACGACATAGCTGCCGCAGAATTCGGTTTTACAACGTCCGATATAACTATGTGACCGGCATAAGCTCCGTCAACAGCCATATGAATTATCGTTCCGGTATGGCTGCATTCAATATATGGAATATTCAATCGTTTCATCAGCTTGTCATTGCCTGCTGCGATCTCTTTTCCGTCAACTCTGGCGATAACTCCGTTTCCGCTTATCTCCTGTATATTGCTCACACGTGTACGGTCGGGTTCTCTGCCATATGCCCGCTGAAGGCTTTTGCTTATCGGGTGAGACGATGCGCTTTCCGCCAGAGCGGCGTATTCAATAAGGTGTTCGTCAGGCATTTTGCTGTGATGAATGCCGCTGACCTCGAATACTCCCTGAGTAAGCGTGCCCGTCTTATCGAAAACGACTATCCCGGTTCTGGAGAGAACTTCAAGGTAATTAGAGCCTTTTATAAGAATTCCCTGTCCGCTCGCCCCTCCGATCCCTGCGAAAAAGCTCAGCGGAATACTGATGACAAGTGCGCACGGACAGCTGATAACAAGGAACGTCAAAGCACGATATATCCATATCCCCCAGTATGCCGGACATCCCATAAACAGCATCCGTACA
>CAMZZN010000090.1 GCA_947345935.1 uncultured Ruminococcus sp. | reverse complement strand
TAAAATTCATGGTATCCTCACCGTATCTATAAAGAATTTCACACTGTGCGCCGGAACCTTCAGACATAAATTCAACAGCATATCTTCCTGCCGGGGTTTCTTTATTAACGACAGCAGAAAAACCGGCAAGAGGATAATCGTCGGAATTTTCTGAAGTCAGTTCAAAAGGTTCGGCATTCAGACCCAGTGAATAGGAAATAAAATGCTTGTTTAATTCCGGGTGAGCTGTAACGGCAATAGAACTTGGAGTTTTAAATTGAGAATACGGAGAATTTCCACACAGTGTTATCGGATCCTGTAAGTTGTCCAGAGCAATATATTCGCTGTCGCACTTCCACTTTACAATAACATGACCGGCGAACTTCTGATCATCGTCGATGTAAACCTCTGCGTTAAACGCATTATTTTCACCTGTAAACAAGCCGCTGTTCACATAAACAGTGCCGTTTTTAAGAACCTGCGCCTCGTCGGTTTCGATCGGTTTGAAATAAAGTGACGGCTGATAGCCGCTGTCGTCCACGGCTGCGTCAGAGAACGGAACAACGAGCATTGAAGCTGCTAAGACTGTCGAAACAGCAAATGTTAATTTTTTCATGATTGATCTCCTTTCAGATTGATTCGGTCATTTTTAAAACAATTTCTGCAACACGTCTTGCCGCTATTTTCTCAAACTCATCAAAAGAAACAGCTCCGTTATCGTCTGCGTTGTCAGAAATACATCTTACGCTTACATACGGCATATCATTAAGAAAACAGCAGTGCCCCACAGCCGCACTTTCCATATCAACTGCATACGGATCAAATCGTTTCTGAATGTCTGCCTTTACCTCGTTACTTGAAATAAACGCCTCTCCCGATACTATCCTTCCACGGAAGCTTTGTATGCCAAATTCTTTGCAGACCTTTTCGGCAATATCCATAAGTTTTTCGTCAGACTTGAAAATACCGCAGTACGGAGGATAATCCTGGAGGAAGTGAAGATCCAGGTCATGGGGCAGAACCTCGGTGGATATAACAATATCGCAGACTTTGACAGCAGAATTCATACCGCCTGCAATACCGGTGTTTATCACGCAGTCCGGATGAAAATTGTCGATAGCCGCCTGAGTACAGAGAGCGGCGTTCACCTTTGCGATTCCGCAGCAGGCATTTACTATCGTATTATTTTTATATGTATTGATGTAGAAATCAAAACCGGAAAAGCGTTTGATCTCCGCATCGCCAAGGGTACTTCTTATATCGGCAAGCTCTGAAGGCATTGCTCCGATAATTACTATGGTTTTCATTATTGACAGCTCCTTTAGAAAATACAGGCAGCGCAAAACTTGTCTGTGTTTTTATTATAACATAAGCAATATGTAAAAGTCAAGAGTTTTACTGCATTTAACGAGCGTGAAGAAATAGGAACTTATGGATATCTCAATCAAAGACATCTTATAATTTCCGTAAGTTTTTCAGCATAATGACTGCCAATAAGCCCAAAGTCTTTTTCCTTGTAACACCAAACTGCTCTGGAAATTTTAAATTTTTCCAGCGCAGCATGAATATCAGCAAACCATCTTGCTGTGCTTTCCGGGTCTGCCTTGTCGATAACTCCATATTCACCGCAGTATAGCGGAACATCATATTTTTCGCCAATATCCAAAGCCGTTTTGAACTGTCTTTCAAAGAAGCTGCTGTCGATCAAGTCTGCTTCGTAGTCAAATTCGTTATCATAGCTATTGTTAAAAAGAGCGTTTGATTCCCTGCGGTATTCGTCTACTGTTCCAGGATAGGATATACTATAATCAGACGGCATATTCTCCACCCAATAGCCGGACTGGTGGGTAAAGATCATAGGGCTGTAGCAATGGAATGTAAAAACGATATTTTCATCTGCCGGCTTATCCAGAAGTAAAAGTCCCTCTATGCTGCTGTTAAAATATCCTCCGATAATTATTCTGACATCAGACGATATTTCACGGATAGCTCTTATAGTTCTTTCAGCAATGCGATTCCAGATCTCCGCAGTTTCTTTAGCCGTAATCTCATTAAGGAGTTCAAACGCCACAAATTCGGAATATCTCGCATATCTCCGTGCAAGTTCCTGCCACAGTCTCACAAAGATATCCTGAAGTTCCTCTTTATAGAAGAACTGACAGTATGTTTTATCATCAAAAACATATCCGCAGGCTTTGTGCAAATCAAGAACCATTTTCAGGTTATATTTTTTGCACCATCCAATACAGCGGTCGATGTGTGAAAATCCACTTTCAATAAAGCTTCCGTCATCATTCTGGATAACGTTGTAGTCGATCGGAATACGTACATGATCTGCTCCCCATGATGCAATTTTTGCAATATCGTCTTCAGTTATAAATTCAGTAAAACGCTTCTCAGTGTAATTTCCGGCGCCGCACTGTGAAAGCCATCCTCCCAGATTAACGCCCTTTTTATATCCTGTAAATTCTCTCATAATTAATTCCTTTCCCGGAAGTTTCCGTTTGATTATTTATCATCGCCGCACAAGATCATATCGGCATGATATATGTTATAATAAATCTGCCGTAAAGTATATTACAGATTTTACCTTTATATCATATTATTTGCTCATGAAAATTTCATATATAGCAAAGAAGCAGATCTTAACATCTGCTTCTTTTAATTACTTATATCACGCTGTCACGATACTGTCGGCATTATGAAGCTTGAGCTTTTCAACTGCCTGTTCACGCATTTTGTATTTCAGGATCTTTCCGGCAGCATTCATGGGGAATCCGTCTACGAAATCCACGTACTTAGGACACTTATGCTTTGCCATACGCTCAAGACAGAAGTTTCTTATCTCCTCCTGATCTGCCGTTTCTCCCTCCTGGAGAACTATGCACGCCATAACTTCTTCGCCGTAATCCTGATCCGGAACGCCGATAACCTGGACATCCTTTACCTTTGGGTGAGTATAGAGGAAATCTTCTATTTCCTTGGGATATATATTTTCACCGCCACGGATTATCATATCCTTGATTCTTCCGGTGATCTTATAATAGCCGTCCGACGAACGTCGCCTTGCAAGATCGCCTGTATGAAGCCAGCCGTCCGAATCAATAGCGGCAGCGGTCGCTTCAGGCATTTTATAGTAGCCCTTCATGATATTATAACCTCTTGCTACAAATTCTCCGTCCGTATCGTCAGGCAACTCCTGATTTGTCTCAGGGTCAACTATCCTGCACTCTACGCCAAAAATAGGACCTCCTACCGTATTTACACGCTGTTCTATCGTATCGGTAGTCTTGCTCATGGTAGTAGCCGGAGAAGCCTCGGTCTGACCGTAGGTAATGCATATCTCGGTCATGTTCATTTTTTCCAGAACTTCTTCCATAGTCTTGATAGGACACGGAGAACCTGCCATGATGCCTGTTCTCATATGTGAAAAATCTGTTTTTTCAAAATCCTCATGACCAAGCATTGCAATAAACATGGTGGGAACGCCGTGAAAACAGGTTATTTTTTCCTTGTTGATGCAGGCAAGACCCTTTCTTGGAGAGAATCTTGTTATCGGCGACATTGTAACTCCGTGCGTCATTGAAGCGGTCATTGCAAGAACCATACCGAAGCAATGGAACATGGGTACTTGTATCATCATACGATCGGCAGTGGAAAGATCCATACAGTCACCAATAGCTTTTCCGTTATTGACTACATTATAATGCGTAAGCATAACGCCCTTTGGAAAACCAGTCGTACCGGAAGTATACTGCATATTGCAGACATCGTGAATATCAATGGTTTTTCTTACCTTCTCGACTTCGCTGTACGGAATATTTTTAGAAAGAGCTATTGCCTCATCCCATGTAAAGCATCCTCTGTTTTTTGAATCAACGGTTATGATATTTTTAAGGAAAGGAAGCTTTGCGGAATTAAGCTGTCCCGGTGCACAGTTTTCAAGCTCAGGGCACAGTTCCTTTATAATATCGATATAGCTTATATTCTTGATACCGTCTATCATAACTAAGGTATTTGTATCCGACTGTTTCAGAAGATATTCAGCCTCGTGAATACGGTATTCTGTATTGACTGTAACAAGAACGGCTCCGATCTTTGTCGTTGCCCAGAAAGTAATATACCACTGCGGAACGTTCGTTGCCCAGATAGCTACATGATCGCCTTTCTTGACGCCCATGGCCATAAGTGATCTTGCAAAAGTGTCAACATCATCCCTGAATTCAGGATATGTTCTTGTATAATCGAGCTCGGTATATCTGAAAGCGTACTGGTTTGGGAAAGCGTCGCACATACGATCCAGAATATCCGGGAACGTATAATTTAAAATCTTTTCCTTTGGCCATGGATAATATCCCGTACCTTTAATACTTGTCTGAAGAGGATGCTTGTGCTTTTTCTTATAGGGAGCCATATAACCGGCAAACTGAGGAATGACTACTCCTGCATCGCAGAGATCCTGTGACCATCTTTTTACCCATTCAAGGGAAATATAACCATTGTAATTTATAGTTTCAAGAGCGCTTATCATATCCTTTACAGGAATATCGCCTGTTCCCAGAATACGGTATTCAACGGCATCACCGTTCATTACACTATCCTTAACCTGCACATACTTTATGTATTCGCCAAGGTTGGCAACAGTCGTTTCGGGAGATTCGCCGGCATAGCGATAGGGGTGATGCATATCCCAGAGAGCGGCTACCTTACGGCTGTTTACTGCGTTAAGGAGACGTGCAAGACGTTTTGTGTCGCTGTAAACTCCGTTTGTTTCCACGAGAAGCGTAACGTTGTTTTCCTCGGCAATAGGAACAAGACTTGTAAGAGCTTCACAAATATACTCATCATCAACCTCTCCGCCCGGAGCAGGATCAAGATCTCCGAGGATTCTTATGTACGAAACTCCAAGCTTTGAAGCAAGCTGTGCATAAGCCTTTATTTCCGCCTCTGCCTCTTTGAATTTATCCTTGAATTTTAGACAGGCTCCGGAAGCAAGACAGGAAATTTCAAGTCCCAGAGATTTAAGTTTTGCAATAGTCGACGGGAGCTGCGCTTCCATGAACGGCTGAGCTTTTACAGAAAAAATCTCGTCGCCAAGTCCACGTATTTCAATACCATCAAAGCCGAAATCTTTCGCCATTGAGTAGATATCCGTCCACGACCAGTCGGGACAAGCAAGAGTAGAAAAACTTATTTTCAAACTAATCAATCCTTTACATAAAATTATATCTAATTAATTATATCATAAAATCGGAGAAATGTCCAGCACATAATATGAATTTTTTTACTTTGTGTGCATTTTATTACGGAAACAAGGGCTTTTCTGAAATTCTCAGCAAATCATATAATTGACTTCTACCGAAAATCTCTACCAAATTTTCTACCAAAATCGCTCTTTTTCAAATTTTCTATCTCGTCCTCCATTATATTATATAATCAGACCGCTGTGGATTGTGACGTATCCGCAGAGGCATCGTTTTTCTTTTTTCTGCCACGCTTTTTCGGTGCGGGCTTGTCTGTTGTTTCATTACTTGCGGATTTTGTTTCTGTGGTCTTTGTCTTAGTTGACTTATTTTCAATTTCAGCAGAAGCGCATTCTTTCTTGTTATTGAAATAACCTTAGCATTGTATTCCAAATGGCTATAAAGATTTGCTATAGTCCCCATGCCAAATGGTAACCCCCTTTCGTATAAGTGATGAATAACGTAAAATCGCCTTAAAACAGGTTTCTTTTGTCTGGCAGAGGTTCATCGAGCAGCTTGTAGTAGATGTAGATTTCTCTGGGCTTGCCATCAACATAGGCATCAAGAGTGATATACTCTATAAGCTCCTGCACATCAGTATACTTCTTCAATCGTTCAATAAAACGTTCTACTGGACCAATCGCCAAAAAGTAGACAGAAAAAAGAAAAAGTAGTATACTAAAAGTAAACACGCAAAGAGAAAATAATT
>CAMZZN010000089.1 GCA_947345935.1 uncultured Ruminococcus sp. | reverse complement strand
TGCTCCGGATTTTTGGGATCATCCTCAATTTTCTTTCGCAGCCATTTTATATGGACTGTAAGCGTCTGCATTTCAGAAAAGCTGTCGCTGCCCCATATAGTATTGAAAATATATTCCTTTTTGAGTGTCTTTCCTTGGTTCTCAACAAACAGAAGAAGCAGTTCAAATTCCTTTGAAGTCATAGTGAGCGGAACATCATTTTTACTGACCCTCTTCCCCGCCTTGTCGATCTTCAAGCTGCCTGCAATGATTTCATCAAGGGCGTATCTGCGTTTGAAGATGCCTGCGATCTTTGCAAGAAGAATGTCGATATCATATGGCTTTTCTATGTAATCGTCAGCGCCGAGGATAAGACCGTTCAGCTTATCGTCTTTGTCTGTCCTTGAGCTAACTATAAGTATCGGCGTATTGCTTTGTTCACGGATCTTGCTGCAAACGGAAAATCCGTCCATGCCCGGCAGCATAATATCAAGCACTATAAGCCTTGCCCCGTATTTTTCAAAAAGAGACAAGGCTTTTTCACCGTTTTCAGCAGCGGATACTGTGTAATTTTCCGCACGGAGAAAATCACACAGCAGGTCTGAAAGTTCTTTATTATCTTCAACGATCAGTATATCAGTCATTACCAACCCATCTCCATAAGCCAGTTATTCAGAGCACGTTTGCGCTCTCTCATCTGAGAAGCATTTTCGTACTTACCTATATTATACTCGCCTTTTATGTTTCCGTCAACTATATAGAGCACTCTTGTGCATTTTGCAGCAACTTTTATGTCATGTGTAACAAGCATGATTGTTGTACCTTCATTATTTAGTTTAGTAAGCTCATCCATAACTTCGTCGGAAGATGTACGGTTTAGAGCGCCCGTAGGCTCGTCGGCAAAAATCATTTTCGGATTGTTTATCATACTTCTGCATATACAGGCACGCTGAAGCTGACCGCCTGAAACTTCGGTGATGTCATTATCGGCAATGCTGATAATGCCGAGTTTTCGCATGAGTTCCTCGCCCCTCTGAACCGTTTCTTTGCGGGTTTCCTTTATTTTATCCGATTGACAGGAGGGGAGGATGATATTGTCAAGCACGGTAAGATTTTTCAGCATATACATCTGCTGGAAAATAAATCCCATTTCATCGAGCCTTAGACCGGCAAGTTCCTTTTCTTTGAGTTTAGCTATATCCCTGCCGCAGAACTGCACCTCGCCTGCGGTAATGCTGTCCATTCCGGAGACCGTATAAAGCAAGGTTGACTTTCCCGAGCCTGACGGTCCCATTATGGCGACCATTTCGCCTTCGTCAATGCTGAAATTAACATTCCTGAGCACGTTGTTCTGACGTTTATTTACGATATATGTTTTGCACAGGTCTTTTGCGGTTAAAACTTTACTCATAATAATTTTCTCCTTTATTCAATATTAGTAGCTTCGGAAGTTCTGATCTTTCTGGTGTGAAGTGCAGTTATCCACGCTGCTGCGATCGTTACTGCAAATATGACCGCAGGGTAGATCAGGAAAATCCGCAGCGGTTCAATATTGAAACGAATATCAGATGCTCCCATCATTCCGAAAATAGGCGATATACATAAATTTGTCATAGGGATAGAAGCGATTGCCGCTAAAACAGCCGCCGCAAGCGCTGCTATTCCGAAACGCAATGTATGCCATTTGACTATTGTGCCGTTTGTAAATCCGATAGCCTTAAGGATCGCTATCTGGCTGCGTTCGTCCGAAATAAATGAACGTTCAACAAGTATCGTAACAAGAATAACCACGATAATTGTTATCGACAGAAGCAGAAGCTGTACAGCTTCCATAGCAGGTACTACCGATAGGCAGTCCATGCAGTATTCGGCTGCATTCATGATTTCAGCATTCTCATAAAGTTTCTGGATTTTTATCTTCCGGCTTTCAATTTCTTTCTCTGACGGATCATCGGTGAAATCTACCTGATATTGTCTTAAAGTTGCTATGAATTTCATATACGCAGGAGCTTCGTCGCTCAATCTGATAACTTCTCCTAAATTATTCATTGTCTGAAAGTATGCGGTTATGATACAGTCGATTTTTTCCGAGCCGAAATCGATCGTTACCGTATCGCCGATTTTAGCTTCGAGCATCTTAGAGATCTGCGGTGTTACTGCGATCTCATTTTTATATTTTGGCGCAGAGCCTTCGGTATATTCGTACTCGTCAGCTTTGATACCGATGCTCTGGGCGCAGGAAACAGAGATCTCATTTTCATCTGACGCAGCCTTATATTTATATTGAATGTCAACGCTTACTTTGCAGGGCATACCCTCTGCTGTGATCTCGTCAGCGATGCGTTCCAGTTCATTTTCAACATCCATTTTGCTTTCTGCGCCTATAAGCTCCATAGAACTGTCAAGACCGGATATATAAAGATCGCTTTCCGTACCAAAAGTACCGATCAGATTCGGGCTTTTCATGGTGGAAACAGTATTGACCAGTATCAGCACGAACAGAGTGCAGATAAAGAAAGAGATAATTACTGTCATAAAACGTCCGGGGGCGCTTAAAATGTCGTTCAGAGCCATATAAAGCGACGGCTTCGATTTGGTTTTTCCGAGTCTTAAAAAGCTCTTTTTGCGGAAACGCTCGCCTTTTTGTCCGCAGCGTATTGCGTCAATAGGAGTAAGTTTTTTTACTTTTCCCGTACATCTGTAAGCAAACAAAAGAATTATGAATATTGTTCCGATTGCGCTTAAAATATTTATAAGAATGCCGGAATTATTCCCGAACACCATATTTCTGCTTGCTGACATAAGCAGCATATTTCCGAACGGAATACTGGCGAAAAATCCAATAATACCGCCGACTATTGACATGATAAGATACTTTATTATGTAAAGACTTCGTATTTTTCCGCTTTTCAGTCCGATAGCCTTCATAACTCCGATCTCTCTGTATTCTTCGGCGACAGTAAAGCTGATAGAGAAGCGAAGCACAACAAATGAAACGATAATAAGACATATACTTAATATCAGTACAACAAAAGCAACTATCATTTCCATTACATAACACATTTTAAGCAGAGCCCTATCGCCTGTAAAGGCAACTCCGGGGATGTCAGTAACTGCGGCTTTCGCTGAATTCACATCGTCAGTTTCAATATATATAAGTTCGCATATGTGATTTTTAAGGAATTTTTTGTCTGATGTTAATTTGTCATAGTCCGCCTGATTAAGAAGAAATCTTGTGTTGCCTATTAAGTCCGAGCCTAAAAAAGCGTCTTTTACCATTCCGGCAATTTTCAGATCGATCTGAACGTCTCCAAGTTTGACGCTGATTTTATCCCCGATTTTAAGGTCGTTTTTTTGTATGAAGTTTCCGGCTATCAAAACTTCCCCCGGCTTTACTGTCGAAACGGCATCGTTGTTTTCATTAAAGAAATTCATTTTTGCGTTCGATATAGACTGAAACAGCGGATTATTTTTTGATTCCATTTTTGTTCCGTCTTCATTTCTGACGCAGTTTTGTGAGCCGGCAATGCATTCTTCTATCTTGTAACTTTTCACGCATTCTGTCTTTTCGAGTACCGACGATGTATTTCCTATAGATTCGCTGCCCATTGTGATAACAGTGAAATCTCCCACGCCGGCTTTGTCAAGATAATAGTCCGTTCCGTTCATTACAGTCAGAACGTTATTAAGTCCGCTTGAGGAAAACATCACCGCAAGAATAATGAACATAAGCAGTATCACGTTCATTGTTTTCTTACGCTTAAGGTCTTTTTTCAGTATGTTCAGGTACATCTTCCTACCGCCTTTCTTTGTTATAATCAAATTGTAGCATAGTAATTATTAAATAGTCCTTAAATTCTTTCAGAAACAAAAACCGGCCGCCTGATTTTTCAAGACGACCGGATGTTGTTATTTTTTTGCAATATGTTTAAAGAAGAATGAATCCTCGTATTCACCGAAGAAGTTGCCTCGTGCTCCGTCCTCAAATAAGTCTATTTCTGTGGCTTTCAGCGGAACGGCAGGATCGTTTGCAGAATTTGTGGTAGATACTATAGTCCTCATTATTTCGTGCTGCGCTGTAAGTCCGCCGAGCGCAAGAGCAGCGATCAGAGAGCCTGCAAAAATCAGATTTTTTTCTTTCAGATAAGAAGCGAGCGTGTCCATTATCAGAACAAACAGAACGACAAGTGCAGGTATTGAAGCTCTCATAACAAAGTCGACATGAGGGCCAACACGTATAAGCGGCACAACAAGAAGCGTAGTCAGCGATACGTAAAAAAGTCCATTTTTCGACTGTTTTTTGTAAATAAGAATATAATAGATCAGGAATTCAAAGAAAACAGTCATCAGATAAGGCATCAGGAAACGTTTAATTTCCGTGTATGCGATACCCTGAGTGCTTGTTGCATTGCTTTTCAGGAAGAGGAATGATGTTATTCCGATCAGACCTCCGGCAGCTACATTCTGGAAAGTAATGACATCCTTGAGCATAACCATGATATTTTTCTTAAAAGGAACTTTCTTGTCATAAAGTCTTACACATCTCCTGATGAAGAAATAGGCTATAAACGGGAGAAGTCCTACGGCAGGGAGCGTGCAGAAAAGCAGGCTGAAAGAGTAAATGAATATCAGTGAACGATTGTCTTTAAGATGCATGATAAGAAGCGTTATCAGCCATGCCGGTATTGCCTGATTGAATACCCAGAATAGCTGGGTTGTCATGGAAGATATCTGAAATCCCGGCGCCCAGTTTTCAAGATGGAGCGTATTGAACCAAGTGTAAGTGTCAGAATTTGTGTAGATGAATGCGCCTACAGCGTCAAGTCCGCTGAAGAAAATAAATGCGATCATTACCGGCAGAGAGAGCTTCTTATGAAATGCGGAGATCATATAAAAGATAAGAAGGATGCCGATAACGGCCCAGATAAACAGAAAACTATATGCTGAATCAATACCGAAATGCTTTCCGTACCAGGCAGCCGGAAGCCAGAAGGCAAAGTAGTAGATCATTGCTACAGGACTTTCAAAGAAAGGTGCAGTTTCGTTTATATATACCGGCCAGTCGCTTTCGACAAGCTTTTCCAGTATGGCGTTTCGCCACATATGATCGTAATTCTGAAATGCATAGCCGCCTATGCCGGACATATACACCCACACTATAGCTATAATGACTGCACAGACAATCTTGGGGATGTTCTGTTTGCTAATTAGTGAAATATCAAGCGAAGGCGCATGGATCATTGCAAAATAAAGTCCTGCGATAATTACGGCTGCACTCATCAGAGCCAGAGGAAGTTTAAACCATCCGAATACGAAAATCAGAAACGGAACAGCAATATAAATATATGCCAGCCGGCTGAATATAAGAGACGAAACAGCATTTTCAGTCTTTTCAACCTTTTCAGCCGTTTCTTTTGTTCCTGATATTATATTTGCTTGTTTTATCTTTTTTGTGTTTGTGCTCATGTTTCCCACCTCTTTATTTTGTTTTTGCTCACAATAAACGATCTCTTTGCTGTTTGAGCCAGCGGAAGATCAGAAAGCGAATCTGAATAGAATTCATCTATTTCAGCGTTTTCGTATTTACTGCGAAAACGTTTTACTTTTTCGTCCCCCTTGCAGTTTTTTCCTGATATTAGACCGGTCAGGGGGTCTGCTTCAGTTGCTATAAGAGAAATATTTCCCAGTTTTTTGCAGAACGGAGCAACGATAAATTCCGGAGAAGCTGAGATTATCAGATCGTCGCTGTGTTTCTGCTCAATATACCATTCTTTGATTTTATGCATCCTCTTACGGCAGAACAGCTCCGTTTCAGCCGTAATATCTGGGATGTTCCGGACAAATGACAAAAATCGCTCCTTCATTTGCACAGTTGTGATCTTCCCGGTCTTATGAAGTATGGCTGCCGCTGCCTGTGACGGAAATCTTAAAATGACAAACGGATGCCGCTTTATAGAAAACAGCCAGAAATCTATCGTGCTGTCGCCGTCATATATGGTTCCGTCAAAGTCGTAAACATTCATGAACTACCTCCGGAAAATAAATAAGTACAGTTATCACTGCGGCATATAATGCTCCAAGCAGGAGAAGCATCTTGTCATGAAGTATAACATCCACAGGATTTCCGTGTTCGTCAACTTCAAGAGTGTAG
>CAMZZN010000088.1 GCA_947345935.1 uncultured Ruminococcus sp. | reverse complement strand
TGGCATCGGTGGATCTGGAATGTATCCTCTTGCTCAGATCCTGCATTCACAGGGATTCTTCCTTACAGGTTCCGACAACAATGAAACCGAGACCCTTGACGCCGTACGCAAAATGGGAATCCCAGTTTTCATCGGTCAGAGAGCCGAAAATATTGAAGGCGCTGATCTTATAGTTCACACCGCAGCTATCATGGAGGATAACCCGGAGCTTATGGCTGCACGTCAGAGCGGAATCCCCGTCCTCGAAAGAGCCGATCTACTTGGCATTGTTACATCCTGGTATGACAACGCCGTATGCGTCACGGGAACTCACGGCAAAACAACCGTTACTTCCATGATAACTCAGATACTTTTCACTGCCGGGATTGATCTTTCCGCCTATATCGGTGGAAAACTGCCATGTATCGGCGGAAGCGGACTTGCCGGAAAAAGTGATATTCTGGTATGCGAGTCATGCGAATTTGAGGATCATTTTCTCAAACTCTCACCTGATATCTCGGTGATCCTTAATATCGACGCTGACCATCTTGACTACTTCGGAACACTGGAAAATATCAAACAGTCATTCAGAAAATTTGCCGAAATGACCTCTAAGATCCTGATAGTCAACGGTTCAGATCCTAATACCGCAGACTCTCTGAAGGGAATAGACAGGAATATCATAACTTTCGGCAAAGACAGCTCCTGCAATTTCTACCCTGAAAACATAAAACATGAAAACGGTCTGCTCACCACGTTTGATTTAATGAAAAACGGAGTAAAACTTGGTGAGATCACGCTTCACATCGCCGGAATCCACAATGTACTCAACGCTGTTGCCGCCGCTGCTGCCGCAGATTTTCTCGGTATCGGATTTAACGATATTCAGAAAGGACTTGCGGACTTCCGTGGTGCAAAACGCAGATTTGAGAAGCTTGGTTATGAAAACGGCATCACCTTTGTGGATGATTACGCACACCACCCCACAGAACTTGAAGCAGCTCTCAGCGCCGCTATGGAAATGAATTTCAATCATGTATGGGCTATTTTCCAGCCGTTTACATTTTCAAGGACGAAGCTTCTGCTTGACGATTTTGCCAGAGTGCTTCAGATACCGGATCATGCCATTCTCACTGATATTATGGGAAGCCGTGAAAAAAACACATACGGTGTATTCACACGACACCTGGCAGAAAAAATTCCGGGATGCATTTGGTTTCCGCAGAACGAGTCGGAAGAATGGACAGATGAACGAAAATACTTTAACTTTCAGCAGGTATGCGATTACGTGTGCAGTCATGCGGAAAGCGGTGATCTTGTTATCACTCTCGGATGCGGTGACGCTTATAAAATCGCAGGAATGATAATTAACCAATTAAAAAAATAATTCAGGAGGAATACTTATGCTTAAAGATAAGGAAATTGAAGTTTTCAACTTCATCAAAAAATGTCTTGGTGAGGGTTATTCACCGTCAGTAAGGGAAATTATGGACTACATGGGGTTCAAATCCACATCAACGGCTCACAGATACATCGAAATTCTCTGCAGCGAGGGACTTATCGAGAAAAAAGACAATCTCAACCGTACTCTTCGTCTGCCGAACAGCGCAAGCGCCTCTGTTCCGATCATCGGAACAGTAACAGCCGGACAGCCGATCACTGCTATCGAGGATATCACAGGATATGTCGGATTTGAAACTACACACTGCGACCCCAGCGAACTTTTTGCTCTGACTATCAGAGGTGAAAGCATGATAAACGCCGGTATCCTGGACGGTGATATAGTTATCGTCCAGCGCTGTTCCTACGCCGAAAACGGCGATATCGTCGTTGCTTTCATCGACAGAAGCGACGCCACTGTCAAGCGATTCTATAAGGAAAACGGACATTTCCGCCTCCAACCGGAAAACGATACCATGGATCCTATCATTGTTGACGAAGTGGAAATCCTTGGCAAGGTTATTGGACTCAAAAGATATTACTAAAAGTTTTTCCAATTTAGGGCAAAAAATATAATGCCCGGATAATAAACAAAAAATATCTGAAAAAACTATTCCCAAATAATGGAAAATGTTGTATAATATAGAACGGAGCAATTATGCCCGGAAAGGAACACACACAAATGCTTAATGATGTAAAAGTTATTATATGCGGCAAGGAGTACAAGCTCAAAACTTCTGAGTCGCCCAATTACGTTTTTTCTCTTGGAAGAGCGCTTGAATCAAAAATTAATGATATAATCAATTCCGGAAGCGGGTCTTCTCCGTACGGAGCTTCGATAATGGTGGCTCTCAGCCTTCTCGACGATCTTAACAAAGCTAATCAGAAGCTCGACAGCATCCGCACACAGACAAAAGAATATGTTGACGAAGCCGGAAAATCAAGGATAGAACGTGATTCAGCACAAAAAGAAATAGAAGTGCTCAAATCCAAGATAGTACAGCTTGAGAATATGGTCAAGCTCAAACAGCTCAAGGACAGCATCTGATGATATCCACGGAAATCCTCGCCCCTGCCGGAAGTCTTGAAGCTCTTAAAGCGGCTCTGCGCACCGGAGCAAATGCAGTCTACGTCGGAGGAAGGCGTTTTTCCGCCCGTAACAGTCAGGCTGCCGGTCTTGACAGCGAGGAACTGAAAAAAGCGTCACATCTTTGTCATATGTACGGAGCAAAGCTCTATATAGCGGTAAATACGGTAATCACCGATGAAGAAGCCGGGGAATTTTGTAATTTTATAAAATTTGCAGCTTCTATCGGCACAGACGCCTTTATCGTCCAGGACTGGGGCTGTCTTGAACTCATAAAAACCGCTGTCCCCGACGCCGTTATCCACGGCTCGACGCAGATGTCCGTTCATACTGCCGCCGGCGCTGAATTACTGAGAGAATTAGGATTTTCACGTGTCGTTCCGGCAAGGGAACTGGACAGACAGACTATTAAAAAAATCTGTCGCAAAAATATTGAAACGGAGATCTTCGTACACGGTGCGCTTTGTATGTCCATATCAGGTCAATGCTATATGTCGGCAATGATGGGCGGACGTTCTGCCAATCGTGGATGCTGCGGTCAGGCGTGCCGGCTGCCGTTTTCTGCGGTCGGAAATAAAAACGTCTGCGCTCTGTCGCTGAAAGATCTTTCTCTGCTGCGAAATGCACAGGAACTTGAATCTATAGGCGTGGATTCATTCAAAATAGAGGGCAGAATGAAGCGTCCGGAATATGTGGCAGCTGCCGTATCCGAACTGAAAAAGTCCCTCGGCGGTCAGAACCCTGATATGCGGCTCCTGAAGGATATATTCTCACGCAGCGGCTTTACAGACGGCTATTTTTCGGGAAACAGGACAGATATGTTCGGCAGACGTGAAAAAAACAACGTTATTTCTGCACGTGCTGTCATCCCGAATCTTCATGAGCTTTATCGCTCCGAACGTCAGGTGCACGGAGTAAAATTCCATGCGGAAATACGGAAAAATACGCCGGTTACCGTAACTGCCCGCTGCTCAGACATCGTGGTACAGGTACAGGGAGATATTCCGGAAACTGCAATTAACCGTCCTACTAACCATGAATCCGTAAGAAAACAACTTACAAGACTTGGAGATACGGTTTTCTTTGCGGAGGATGTGACTTCCGATATAGACTGCGGTCTTATCGTCACTGCCGGAAAGCTCAATGAACTTCGTCGGAATCTTACAGAAAAACTCACTGAACTTGTGATAATGAAAAATACGCCGATTTTCAGCATAACAGACAATATGCCGGTTCTGCCGGAAAAAGGAACATATACCGCCGCAGATCCTCTGCCTGTACGGACATTCTGCCGCAGTACGGAGCAGATCGAAGCAGCAGCGGAACTATCGGAATATGTCATTGTTCCGATTGAACTGATAAACGAAAGAATTATCTCTACAGTCGGAACTGACAAACTTATCATTTCGCCGCCGAGATTTATTTCCGGCGAAGAAAAACTCATTTCCCAGCTTGTCAGACTCAAAGAAGCCGGACTTTTCCGGCTGTTCTGCCATACTCCCGATTCGATAGCCATAGGCAGAAAGCTTGGCTTTAAACTTCATGGAAGCAGCACCCTTAATATTTGTAATTCATATGCAGCTGAAAAAATGAGAGAACTTGGTCTGGAGGACTGCGTTTTCTCTGTTGAAACAAGAATTTCACGCCTTGAAAACATAAGAACTGATCTCCCGGTCGGAATAGTTACATACGGTCATCTGCCGCTTATGCTTACAAGAAATTGCCCCATAAAAAATGAAACCGGATGCTCCGGATGCACAGGTAATCTCACCGACCGTATCGGAAAGCAATTTCCTGTGATATGCTCAAAGGATTATGCGGAAATTCTTAATCCGGACGTCCTGTTTATGGCTGACAAAAAGCTTCCGGATAAAATCAGTTTTGAAATTATAATGCTGACGCATGAAAACAAGGAACAAACACGTCTGGCAATATCCGGCAGAATTCCGGACAAAAAATTTACACGTGGTCTGTATTACAGAGGAATATAATATGAAGCTAACGTTTAAGAAACTAAAAGAAAAAGCCATAATCCCCTGCCGGGCTACTTCCGGCAGCGCCGGTATGGATATATTTGCCTGCATTGACGAACCTGTCACGCTGGCTCCGGGAGAAATAAAAACTATCCCTGTCGGAATAACTGCCGAACCTGACGAAAACGACATAGCCCTGCTGATCTATCCACGCTCAGGACTATCGTCCAGATTCGGTATATCCCTTGCCAACTGCGTCGGAGTCGTTGACAGCGACTACCGTGGAGAATGGCATATTCCACTTATAAATAACGGCAGTGCTCCCTTTACCGTAGAACACGGAATGAGGATCGCACAGCTGATCCCCACAAGAATACTCATCCCCGAAATTCAGGTCAGCGAATTCCTCTCAGATACAGGACGAGGAGAAAGCGGATTCGGATCAACGGGAATTAAATAAAGGCAATACCGAACAATTCTTGTGCGATATTGCCTAAAAAGAACGGAGACTGAAAATGAAAAAAACACTTTATATGCTGCTGCTTATCATTACTGCAATCGTCAGCGGCAGTCTTATCGGAAAGATAGCCAAAGGCTCTTTAAAATGGCTTGGCTACTCAAAGACTTTCTCATTCCTGCGTGATGGAAACATTATTGATACCGAAGTATTCAAACTTAATTTCGGATTTTACATAAGCATAAATATTGCGCAGATACTCTGCATACTTGCAGCAATTTTCGTTTACTACAAATCCGCATCAAAGCTTTTTACAAAGTAAGAGCTTGTTTTCATAGATCATGTGCGCATATTTTCGAGCATAATTTTTATGCCAGCAAGGAAAAAGTACACAGTAATACTGTCATGTTGCAAAAAACTTTAACAAAATCCGGCATGAAAATTTGCTGAAAATACGTATACACAATCTATAAACACAAGCTCTAAGGCAATACCGCAGCTTATTCAAATCCTGCTGCGGTCATATATATTTTAAGGAGCATAAAAATGTTTACAAAAGATATTGGTATTGATCTGGGTACGGCAAATACCCTCGTTTACGTCCGTGGCAAAGGAATCATAATCAGAGAACCGTCTGTCGTGGCTGTAAACACAAGAACCGACAAATGCCGCTATGTAGGCAAAGAAGCAAAAGACGTCATCGGCAGATCACCTGGTTCTATTGTAGCGGTAAGGCCTCTTAAAGACGGCGTCATAGCAGATTTTGACATTGCTACAACCATGCTTCAGGAATTCATAAAAAAGGCTCTCCGGGGAACACTTTTTACAAAGGCAAATGTAATCATCTGTATCCCTTCGGGAGTTACCGCAGTTGAAAGACGTGCCGTCCGGGAATCCTGCAAAAAAGCCGGCGCAAACAATGTTCTTATTATTGAAGAACCTATGGCTGCGGCTATCGGCGCAGGACTTCCGACCAATGAACCTGCCGGCAGTATGATCGTAGATATCGGCGGCGGCACGAGCGAAGTGGCTGTTATTTCTCTCGGAGGTATCGTTGCGGCTCGCTCCGTGAGATGCGCAGGAGACGAATTCGACAACGCCATAATCAACTATATCAAAAAGAAATATAATCTCCTTATCGGCGAAAGATCAGCAGAAAACGTCAAGCTTGAAATAGGCTCTGCTTTTCCGAGCGAAAAGG
>CAMZZN010000087.1 GCA_947345935.1 uncultured Ruminococcus sp. | reverse complement strand
GGATACCATGAATTTTAAGGAATTTCTCCCTGTTGGCGATTATGCAAAGCCTATGAAGATAAATGTTTCTGACCGTATGCTCGGAGATATTGACAATGACGGAATTATTACCGGTTCTGATGCAACTCGAATCCTTGTCGCATATACGCAGCTATCTTCAAACGGAGAAAGCGGATTTACTCCAGAACAGGAGATTTCAGCAGATATTGACGCTGACGGAATTATTACCGGTTCTGACGCAACGCTGCTTCTCAACTACTACACTGCAATTTCTTCCAATTGCAAATTGAGTGTTTATGATTATTTTCTTCAGTAATTTTATAAAAAATGCTCCCCGATTGAGGGGAGCATTTTTGTTACTGTTTTGCTGTAAGACTGCTGAAAGCATAGTCAACAACTTTTTTATCTGGAGAAGCTGTAAATCTGCTCACGACAGGCACTATTATCAATGAAACGATCATAGCGAAAGCTCCTGCATTAATGGGCGACAACAAATTGAAAGGGCAGTTTAATTCTGCGACAGAAGCCTTGAGATCGGCAAAAGCGCTGATATTGAGACTGAAAAGAACCATATGTGCAACGCTGATTCCTACTCCGGTGCAGAAGCTTGCCCAACAAGCTGCTTTGGAAGCTTTCTTCATGAAAAGACCGTAAAGGAACGGTCCGAGAAATGCCCCGGAGAGCGCTCCCCATGAATATGACATCAGCGTCGAAATGGATGCGTTCGGGTTGCTTGCGATAATAACAGAAATAATCAGGAATACGGCAATGAATATCCTCATGAACATCATCTGTTTCTTGTCATCGAAGTTCTTGACACGGGGTTTTATGAGATCGTTAGTAAGAGTCGAACTTGATGTGAGAACGAGTGAAGACAGCGTAGAAAGCGAAGCGGAAAGTACCAGTACAACTACCAGACCAATGAGAATATTGGGGAGAGCTGTATTGATAAGAGCCGGTACCATCGTATCGTAAAGGAGTTTGCCGTTTTTGCCTGTTTCAATAAGCGTTCTGCCTTTTTCAGACGGGTCTGTTGTACAGTAAAGTCTTACAAATCCACCCATAAGGTATGAACCGCCGGCAACTACGAGAGCAAAGAACGTAGAAATAACGGCTCCCTTTTTGATAGCGTCCTCGTCTTTTATAGCATAGAATTTCTGTACCATCTGAGGAAGTCCCCATGTACCCAGCGAAGTAAGAATGACTACACCAAGGAGATTTGGGAAATCAGGACCGAACAGCGATCCGAGAGTACCCTTTGGAGCTCCGGCGGCATCAATATCGTTAAGCGCATTTATTGCTTCATTTAAGCCGTTCTTTTCGTGTATTGTAAGGAAAACGACGGTGGATATGCCGATGAGCATGATAATTCCCTGGAAGAAATCGTTAAGCGCAGTTGCTTTATATCCGCCGAGAGTTACATAAGCAGCTGACAAAACCGCCATGGCAATGATGATTATAGTGCCGCCGTTTTCGCCGAGGTCAAATGCCATTCCGAAAAGACGTGACAGACCGTTGTAAACAGAGGCAGTATAAGGAATAAGAAAGATAAATACTATAGTTGCCGAAACGGTTTTAAGCTTTTTTGAATCGAATCTGTGCTCGAAGAATTCAGACATTGTTCTTGCACCCAGATGATTTGTCATAAGACGTGTTCTTTTTCCGATCAGAAAAAAGGGGATCAGACTTCCGATAACAGCATTTCCGATGCCGACCCACGCTGCGGAAACGCCGTACATCCAGCCGAATTGTCCGGCATATCCGATGAAAACGACTGCCGAAAAATATGTAGTTCCGTATGAGAAAGCGGTCAGCCATGAACCGACGCTTCTGCCTCCGAGCATAAAGTCGTCAGAGGACTTTGTTCTTTTTGACATATAAATGCCTATCCCGACCATTATAAGAATATAGACGCCCAGGATAATAAAGGTTGCGGTTTTTGCGCTCATTTTATCAACTCCAGTTTTTTGTCCCGATTAGGGAAGTTAAATCTGTAAAGCTTTAAATTAATAAAGCGATACTTACCGAATATTATACTATATTAAATCTGTATTGTCAATAGATTCCGGCAATTTTTTATGAAATAATTGACAGTCATAGAATTTTTGCTGTTTTTCGTGGAAATGTCTACAGAGATATGCACTATAGTACTTAACTGCAAGCAAAATAAGTTCACTATTGTATATGTTCATATAAAAGCGTTCTGTAATATGATACTTTAATCAATTGACATCAATAGTATATTTTTGTATAATAATAACAAATGGTACTTTTCAGGAGGAATGATTTATGAAGAAGAAATTAAAATCACTGATTACCGCTGTAACGGTCGGGGTTTCCTGCGTCGGAACCGCTTTCATTCCATCAGTCGGTGATTCTGAACAGATTACCGCTGAAGCTGCCTTGGTTTCTTACCCTGTACAGGAATTCAGGCTTGCTTTGGGAGATACGGATAACAATGTCGCCGCTGACGGGGGGGTTCTCAAACCGTCTGTTATGACTGGTGCGGACAGCGAGAAATGGTCGCTTAATTACGTAAGCAGCGGCGTGTATGAGATAGTCAGTTCGGCAGACGGAAAAGTCCTTACTGCCGGAGGTTCCGGGGTTTCTCTTACTGCTGATATGGATGCACCGTCCCAGCGTTGGAAGATAGAGGGAGTACAAAAGGACTTCGACGGTTATTTTCTCTACTATAAGATTACAAGCAGCGCCGATTCGTCAAAAGTTCTTACTTACACGGAAAGTACAGGTTTCGGACTGGCTGCATACAGCGGAGATATATACCAGAAGTACAAGCTTAACCTTGACGGTCTGGAGGGATATGCCGCCAACTGCATGACGCCGGCAGGTGAAAAAGCCGGAACGATAGGCGGACTTCTTGGCGAGGTCGTATATGTTTCCACGGCTGACGATCTCGAAAAACAGCTGAATACTGACAAAGCTCAGACTATTGTCATTACTGCCGATGTTGATATGCAGAAAAAGGGAAACACACGTATACGTGACAATAAGACTATCGTTGGATGTTACGGTGCGCATACTATATATGATTCGCAGTTCCGTACCAATGACGCTTACGGCGCAGAGAATGACAGTCCCTCAGACAATATTATTTTCAGAAATCTCAAAATGGTTGCTAAGAATTCCCCTAACCGCATTCTTATTAATGTATGGTCGTCAAGACAGATCTGGATAGATCATATTTACTTTGAATCACAGCTTTCCTACGACAGAACCGGCAACGGTCAGGACGAAGTCGGCAAGTTTATCTGGATAAACACACCATACGATAATTATATGGACGCCAAAGACAGACTGCGTTCTCCCGACTATGTGACGATCTCTTACTGCCGTCTTAAAAACCGATACTGGACTGTCGCATATGGCACGCAGAACGACGAGATCACCCGTGACAGAACAACGCTTCTCTACAATTGGTGGGACGAAAATGTACGTCGCTGTCCGCAGCTCGGCAACGGTTCAGCTCATATTTACAACAATTATTATTCGGCATACGGGGCAGATTCAAACGGCTCAGGAACAACTGGAATTATCGGAGGAGACGGTTCAGAAATGCTTTCTCAGAATAACAGATTTCAGGGATATTCTGCTGCTCAGGCTCTCACAATGGGCGGTGATGCAAACAAAAATCCTGCCCGTGACGATAATTCCTATCTGTCAACAAGCAAAAACGGTATTCCGTCAGCTGTTAATTTCAAGTCGAAGAATACATCAAAATGGCACCCAGAGCAAAGTAATTACGGTTATTCGCTCCTCGACGCATACAATACAAATGGAACAGATACCAAGGATTTCTGCACGAAATACGCAGGCGACAAACTTTCGGCAAAAGAGTTGAAATATATTACCGACAGTGATTTTTCTTCGTGGATAAGCAAAAAATATGACTCTCCGTTTCTCAGACACGCTGATCTGGTCGTTTCGGCAGCTGCCACGTTTAGCGATGGTTCGTCCTACAGATTAAAGAACGTCAATTCTGGATTATATATGCAGGTTGAGGGAGCAAAAGCAGAAAATGGTACGAATGTTCAGCAGTGGGGCACGGCAGACGGCGTAACTCATGATATATGGCGTCTTATAGATGCCGGGGAAGGATATTACTACATTGCTTCAGCAGTCGGTGACGGAGGTACATATGTGCTCGATGTTGCAGGAAAAAAGACGGCAAACGGCACTAATATCGACATTTACCAGTATAATGGCGGCGATAATCAGAAATTCATGCTGACAAAGAATCCGGACGGTTCATATAAGATCCGCACGAAGATTTCCGGCGGAAAATCAGTTGTCGAGATCGCTGACGCATCTGCTCAGAGCGGCGCAAACGTTCAGCAGTGGGAGATAAACGGTGTTGCATGCCAGGACTGGATTATGGAGACGGCTGAAAATCCCGGATGCAGAATGGATACCTCTGTTATCTATGAATTTGAGAACACAAACAGCGGCATGGTCATGGATATTGAAGCCGGAAAAATGGAATTGGGCAGCAACGTACAGCAATGGTCTACGGGGCATTTCAAGAGTCAGCAATGGACGCTCCAGACGTTCCCGGGAGGCGGAAATTATTACTATATCCGATCATATTCAAACCCGGAGTATGTTCTCAGGTCGGAAGATTCTTCAAATGGCGGAAACATTTCGATTGCAGAATATTCCTCAAAAGACAGCGCAATGCTTTTTAAGTTCGCTAAGAATCCGGATGGGACATACTATATCATGACAAGAGCTTCAAAAGATGCCTGCTTGGTGGAGATAGAGTCGGCAAGCGTTAAGAACGGCGCAAATGTTCAGCAGTGGTCGCCAACGAATAATAGCTGTCAGAAATGGACGGCTTCTACAATGACCACTACTACAACTACTACGACTACAGCATCGACAACTACTACAACCACAACGTCAAAGCCAGATTCTGTAGAAGGAGATATAAATGACGACGATCAGTTGAGCATCGCCGACGCAGTGATGCTGCAAAAATATCTCCTTGGAACGGCAGAGCTTACTGCTGAACAGGGGAGGCGAGCTGATCTTGACGATGACGGCGTGCTTGACGCCTTTGATATGGTACTGCTCCGAAAGCTTCTGACGGTAAAACGATAGTTACGGTGATCTGCACTTTACCGTGATATATAACTGTTCTTAGTAAGGGACAAATCAGAGAATCCACTGCGGAATGCGGTGGATTTTTTCTGTTCTGATATTGTTAATATAAAAAAATATTATTTTTATATTGACAAATCAGTTTTTGTGGTGTATAATATAAATGTTGATGCTGATGTGGCACAGTCGGTAGCGCAACGCCTTGGTAAGGCGTAGGTCGTCGGTTCAAGTCCGATCATCAGCTCCAGTAAGAAAACTCTTAAACAGCTATAATGTGTTGTTTGAGAGTTTTTCTTTATATTCTACAAATATTGCCAAGTACGCAAAATTACATAAAAGTACATCAAAATATTAGCAGCATGGGTGTCAAATAGGGTGTCAAAAAATCAGATATAAAACAAACCCGCCGTCCTACAAAACGAGGACGGCGGTAATGCTTTGTTGTCTGATCTTTCTTTATAACGATCATAATTACATTATAACGGATATTTCCACAGAAGTCAACAGAATATATCGGGATATTTTGTCGGCTGCTGTCGATTCAGATTTCCGTTGTAGTTTATTCAAAAAATCAAGTAAATGCGTGATTATCTCCCCGAAACAAAGCATTTCCCCGCATTTCTTGAGGATTGCACCCCCTATTTACTACTTATTTACTACTGGGGAATGAGCCTTGATACGGTAAAATACCAAGAAATGCAAAGTTACAGCTTTGACCGAACTTCCCCATAACGATATAATAAAGCCAGGAAAGAACGGTGGACGGTATGAGGGAAAAACCTTATCACTTGTATGTAGACAGCAGGGAGAAAACATTACTTTTACATAGCCTTGTGGAACTGAAAAATCAGCTCATACGGCAAGGCAGATATGGGGACTGCGTTGACGAGCTTATCTTCAAGGTATCCAATGCCCCCGTCAAAAGAGTAAAAATTGAATATGTCTAAGGCATATCGAGATTGAGCCGCTTATTCTTAACCCCCCATTAAGAGTAAGCGGCTTTTTTGCGTTCTGCGTCCTCTGGTACAGTTACATAGCCGCCTTTGACAAAGCGGCTAAATCTATGCGAAAGGAGGACGCACCCATGTC
>CAMZZN010000086.1 GCA_947345935.1 uncultured Ruminococcus sp. | reverse complement strand
AATTTATGATGCGGCAGGAACTACATGGCAGAGCGGCGGAGATATCACCGTAAACGGCGGAAATATTACCGTTGATTCTTCCTATGACTCTCTTCACTGCGGCGGTGACATGAATCTTTACGAAGGCGTTATGCAACTTGCCACAGCTGACGATGGAGTTCATTCAGACCATAATCTGACGATTGGAAAAGGAACTGCCGACACCTATGACGATGTCACTATAATTGTTTCCAAGGGTTACGAGGGGATAGAGGGTATGAATATCGTCCAGAACAGCGGAACTGTAATTTGCAGCGTAACAGACGACGGATATAACGCAGCAGGCGGCGCAGACGGCTCAGGCGTGGGAAATAATCCGGGCTGGGGTCAGGGCGGCTGGGGAGGCGGCATAACCTCCGGCGGTAGCTACTCCCTTGAGATAAAAGGCGGATTTGCTCTTGCAAACGTGACTGACGGCGATCATGACGGTTTTGATTCAAACGGCAGTCTTACGATATCAGGGGGAATCGTAATCTCGAACGGAAACGAAGCTTTCGACAGTGACGGAACAAAGAGCTGTACCGGTGGCATCTTTATTGAAAACACAGGCTCAGGAGGAATGGGCGGCGGAATGGGAGGAATGGGAAGCGGCACTCTCAACGCTACCATTTCGGCTACAGGATCAGCTTCAAAGGGCACAAGAATTTCCCTTGTTGGCAGCAATAATCAGGTGATCGTATCGTTCATTGTAGGCAAGAACGTCAGCAATTTCAAGGCAGGAGGTTCTGGTGTTCCTTCCGGAGCAGCTTTCTATACCGGCGGCACTCTCAGTAATTCTACCTACTTCCAGGAATATTATACAGATCAGCTTGCAGCATACGGCGGAACTCTTGTTGGCGGAACAGCAGTTTCAGGAAGATAAAAAAATCCCTTTACGGGAAGATAATAATAGGTATATCAAATGAGAGGGGAATATTCCCCTCTCATTTTTTAACTGCCGATGTTGGAATCGGGAGCAGGATTTTTTATTTTCAGGAATGAGACTGGTTCATATTTTTTTCTAAGGGTTCTAATGATGCTGTCAAGATCAGAGCCGTCAGCTCGGACATCGCATTCCTTGTCTGCGCCAATATAGAGCTTGCGATCGATATTGCAGGAATCCATAAGATAGCGCACCATATTTTCCGGGCAAGAATTCTTATTATAAATTTTAATATAGCTGAAACCTTCGTATTCATCAGCCGGAAAGCAGAGTATGCGGAAACGCTGTCCAAATCCTTTTTCAATCATTTTCTGATAGAGTTTTTCCACACGTTCCGTGTAGTCAATGAGCATTATATATATCGGTCGGTCACTTTCGTAAGGATCCCTTTTTATGTAGTTTCGGTACGGCGAGCGTTTTAGATCCCTGAAAATTGCCGTTTCCGCAGGATTGACCAGTTCCCTGTAATAAATTATCATAGTATCGTCGCAAAGAGCGCTGATAAAGCAGTTCATGCCCTCGTCACGAATTATACCGACGATTTCGCTGCACGATTCATTTGAGAACACATAAGCGTTGATGAAAGTATTTTCATTGACGTCGTACAGCGCCGCACCGCCCATGACGATGACCGGAAGATCAAGTTTTATTCCTTCCAGGGGCTTCATAACGCTTGCCGGAGTCCTGGCAGTGACTATCGTAAATTTCATGCCGCTTTCAATCATCCTGTTTGTCTCGACTTTGGAAAACGGCGATAGTTCTCCCTTTACCGGTATGATCATATCGTCAAGAGATACTGCGAAGAGACAGTTTTTTATCCTTTTCCGGGGCAGTCTTGCCGAATTGACGGCAACACCTACAAGAATGCCCGTCAGGGTATCTGCTACACGGTTAAACACGAAAATGAAAGGATTAGGGTCGGTGAGATGATTTACGGCGATACTCAGGAAAACTACACATGAAAAGAATGATGAGCTTTGCTTTTTCAGCAGCACCGTCGAGTATAGCACCGGTATGATAAACAGCACGTTGAGTAAATATCCGGGCAAACTGTTGTATATGTCGAATACATAGATCTCAAGGAGTATAGCAGCAAGGCCGAAAAAAGCTCCGATTAGCGTTCCTGTTGCACGCTGACCTGCCATCGTGATAGTTTTGCCTGTATACGGCTGTATACACCATACAGCGGCTATCATGGAATAGAAAGGTATTCCGGTTTTGCCTCTCAGAAAATAGATCAGATAGCATAAAAGCACCCCGGCAGCGGATCTCATTATCCTCTGTCCGATACGTGGAAATTCAGGTTTTGTCATTAAAAATCTCCTTTTATCTGCCGTTATAGTGATAATCGATTATCGTATCAAGATTTTCATATATAAATCCTTGTGCGCCGACAGAGAACATATTAACGTAGTATTCGCCGTAATTAGATCCGTTCCTCAGTTCTGAAGTAATACCTATTTCATGTCCGGATGGAGAAGCTATTCGGTTTCCGAATCCGTTTCTGGCAAGAAGTCCCATGCTCTCAAGCCAGTCGTTTATCCATATACCGGTAATTTTTCCGGGACCGTTCTGCTGGAGCACTCTGTTTATCTCATTTACCATATTTACTACAGTGCACGGTCCGTAGTTTATTCTGAGTTGGGATTTCTGTTCTTCAGTGACAAACACTATCTGTTCTTCATGGCTTCGTATAGCCGTCTCTTCATCCCATTTCTTAATATTTATTTCAAGGATTTCTGAAATATACTCAAAGCAGGCAATCACTCTGTCATCTCTGACAGTTTCGTCGTCACTTATCCGAAAGCCTGTTAAAGGATTAATTCCGTTTGCAAGATTATCGACATACATTTTGGCACGCTGTATTTTCTGTAACTCTGTCATGGTATCATCTCATTTCATAATATTGTTTTTTCAAAAGTCAGCTTTCCGCACATTGAATTCATAGCACGGGAGAACCTCAGGATTATTGATCTGTAGCATAGCGTATATGTCAGGATCGTCCTCTATAATGTAAGAGCAGTTTGGTTCAAATTTATTCCTCATGGTGTGATTTTTGTGGATAAGCTGCATATAATATATATATGCTGACAGACGAGGTGAGAAAGTATGAAAAAAATCAAATGGTCAGATCTGATAATATTTGTTGTATCGGCGGAACTTGTAGGAGCGTTGGCAGGACTTCTTGCCGGCAATTCGTTCTCTTTTTACAAGGAGCTTACTAAACCGCCGCTGTCCCCGCCGGGCTGGGTTTTTCCACTGACATGGGCAGTTCTGTATGCACTTATGGGAATATCTGCGTATATCGTCCACGATACAGATACGGCTGACGAAAAAAAGCGCAGCGCATTTATTATTTACGGTGCGCAACTGGCGGTAAATTTTTTTTGGACAATAGCATTTTTCAGGCTCAGATCGATCGGTCTTTCGGTTGGAGTCATTTTATTGCTGCTGATTATGATTGTCGTAATGATCCGGCGCTTCCGTAATGTAAGTAAAGCGGCGGCATATCTTAATATTCCTTATTTGCTATGGACGATCTTTGCTGCATATCTTAATATAGGCGTACTTGTGCTGAACTGATTCTTTTTCTGAACCGCTTATGTGGTTCTTATTTTTTCTTTGATTTACGATTTGAAATAACGTTTTTTGCTTTTTCGTGGAGTTCATGAAGAACTGAAAGGGTTTTCTTATCGTTTGGGAAAAGACGTTTCAGCAGAAAAATAGCTATGGCAATCGTAACTAATTTTTCAGGCGAAATAGGCAGCCAGAGAAAGGCAAGATACGCTCCTGCAACTGCTGTAAGCCATTTTATTCCGAAATAAGTACCCAGTGCGAAAGCGATATACGACCAACCGTTGGTTATTATCCATGCGATGGCTATACACAGCAGCAAACGTGGATTGGCAAAAAAACCGATCCATTTTTTCAGTTTTTCTTTGGTGATCTTTTTCATAAGCTGATTTCCTGTGAATTTTTTATTGAATATATTATATCACATAGTGCTGATTAAGTCAATGACATTATATGAACAATTTGGCTTTTCATTCCCCAAAACATTGTATTTAAGGGATTTATCGGCATTCGTGGTAGAAACACATATTATCGAAATCCGTTCTCCATCTACCAACTCTTATACCAAAATTGCTCTTTTTTGCTCTCTTTTTCTTGATTTCCACTTTCGCATATTATATTCTATAATATTGATACTTGCGATTCTCCCATAGCATCGGGATTATCGATTTTCTTTTTTCTACCAAGCTTCTTATGGGCAGAATTATCTATGATCTATGACGTTGACTTCTTATTTGCAGATTTTGTGTCCGAGTTCTTTTTCGCTGTCGGCGTTTTGTCCACTGACTTCTTAGCCGTAGACTTTTTCTCGGGCTTGGCAGTTTCGGCAGGAACTTTGCTATACTGCTCCGCTTCGCCATCAAGCATTCTTGCGATAGTTTCCGAAGAAATTACTTTTGTGTTGTATTCCAGATGACTATAAAGATTTGCCGTTAATTACATGAAAGTTCTCATGAGAAAAACGTCCATGTGTAGTTGTCAACATCAGCCAAATCATCACCAGAGGAATTGACGTCAACGTTGTTTTCCTCGTCGGCGGAATCAGTAAGCTCGTCAATGTCTTTTGTCAGTCAGAACGCTTGCTTTCAGTTTTGCAGACTTCTCATGTTTGTCCAAATGGACAGAAACGAACGGGGAAGCCTATCAGAACCGTCCGTTAGTATAATACGTTCAACATATCCCAAATATGAAAGACGGCTCGGAGAGCATTCTCCAAGCCGTCTTTTATATACGTTATCCAATATTCCAGAACCGTTCAAAGAAAGCTGTAGCCGTTCGCTGAAAACATCTTGAAAGACCATTTTCATTCGGGATTTCATGGGACATCACGGGAAATGCAGGGATATGGTTATACTTTCGGGAAACTTTTGAGGGACTTTAAGAGACTGAAAGAACCATAAAATCATATAGAATGAGACCTCTTGAATATCCTCAAGAGGTCTTAAAATTATCATTGAGAAACTTTTTGAGTTCCTTGTATAGTTTGGGTTTATCGTCTGCCAACGTTTGGAAGAAGATTTCATTGAACTGTCCTGCTCCGTTCTCGATCACTGTGCTTGTCTTGACATCAATATTTCTTTTGTAAGCGACTGCTCTCGTAAGAGCTACCACATTTTTAGTCAATGTTTCAATATCTATTGCCTGTACCTGTTCATCTGAAAGTCTATTGATTTGATCTAATAAACGACTGCATAAAAGCCGTGTAAGCGGTTCTGTAAAGTCAACATTCTTATAGCGTTCCGTTTCATCCATAATAGCTTTGAAATTTTCTTGTGCCATTCTGAGAGTATGGAGTGATTCCATAAGATTTGATGCGTATCTCTGAACGGCTGATTTTGAAATGCTGTTTCCGGTACTCTTTATGTAGTCTATGATTTCGTTATAGGTAAAATCTGCTTTTATCATTTCATCAAGAACTTCTTTGATATCAGGATGAAGCTTTTCAATTGCATAGTGCTTTCGTTTCTTCTTGCCCATAATCTGCTCCTTACACTTCAACGCATTCGTCCTCTAAAACTCCGCAAAGTACACGGATTCCTTTAGCGGTAAGAGATATTTCAGTATCGTCAAATTTGCTTTCCTTGAAAGACGTCGTCTTTTTAGTCCAGCAATCTTTTAATTCCACATATCCGCTCATATTAAGGTATTTCACACTGTTTACAAAGCTTTCGTGTTCGATATCGCCGAATGAATATTCAAGGCTTGAAAGCTGTCATCTGCTCTCTGAAATCACGTTCAGGGTTCTCAGCATCTTTCCATTAATATGTACAAGATTGCCAGTATCAATTTTTTTCTGAATCATCTCATTGTTATTTATTATAGAAGCTCCTTTCGTATGTTGAAAGAACGTTCCTATAAAAGAAACGTTCTTTCGGAGTTTATGAAATATTTATATCTGGATGGCTTATTCAGTTTCCGGATCAGTTGGTTTAGATTCCGGCTTCTTAGATACTATAATAGCTTTTTTCTTGTTTTCAAGTACAAAAACATCATAATATACTCTACCTTCACAGAGCCAACCATTAATTCCGGGTGGCTTATCGTGAATCGTATAATCAGCAAGTTTAATCGGTCCGAGCGTTGCCGCTGGATGAGTAATTATATTGGACCAATCGCCAAAAAGTAGACAGAAAAAAGAAAAAGTAGTATACTAAAAGTAAACACGCAAAGAGAAAATAATT
>CAMZZN010000085.1 GCA_947345935.1 uncultured Ruminococcus sp. | reverse complement strand
TTATAAACTTCGTCAAATGACATACCATCGTATTCATATATGTAATCCCCATCATCTGTTTGTTCATATGAGATCTTCCGTCCTATAAATTCGCAATCATCCTTTTTTACAAATGCTGAGTCACAACACCCGTTTTTTATAACAATAAACCATTCCATTTCATTCATCTTATGGAAATAATCTTCCATAAGGTCATAAAACTTATCGTCAACTCCGGAGGCGTTTACATTTTTGCCTTTATCCGAACATATAATAACAGCTTTGCTGCTTTTTATTACAGATTCCATTCTGCCCTCTTCGTCCATTTCAGTTAAAGCGGTATTTGCCGCATCATAAAGACTGGCAGCAGAGGAACATGCAGAAAAAATTTCTGTATTTCTATCATAGTTTTCGCCGTAAACTTTCTGCTCAGGGTCTTTGTACTCAGCCGAAGAATTCTTTCCCGTTCTATCGTTGTCGTTATCGCTGTCCCCGCAGGCAGTCACAGTTCCAAGTATGCAGAAAGACATTAACGCCGCAATAATTGGTTTAAATTTGTTTTTCATATCAATTCTCCTTTTTTTAATCGTTGACAACGTAAAACACATTTGACTTTTTCATAGCAAAACCTCCAAAATTGTTTTTTGTACTTTTTTGTAAATCCGTCATTTAAGAAAATTCAATGCTAAAAAGCCACCAAGAAGAACACAGCCTGTACTTATCAGTAATCCTGTAGAGCACAGTGTTGGCGACGATATTTTCTTTTCCGTTATTCCTCTTATAATGGAAAATATTCCGAAAATTGCGCTTGCTGCTGCGGCTATTCCTGCAAGATTATAATAATCATCTACTTTCCAGGAATTAGCATCAGGGATAAGTAATAAAACAACCATTCCTGTAGCTATCAGACACAGCATTGAGATCATTGACAGCGGAAAACACATCTGACTTTTTTTCATAGCAAAACCTCCAAAATTGTTTTTTGTACTTTTTATGTACTAAAATTATTATAACACATATGTATTCAATTGTCAACATATGTATTCAAGAAATTTAAAAAATCAGTATATCATATTATCAGAGGTGATCAATATGTATATACCAACGCTGGATTCTAAGTTAGTCGGAAAGGTCATAGCGGATTTTCGAAAACGCAGAAAT
The DNA here is from genome assembly GCA_947345935.1 of uncultured Ruminococcus sp. Lineage (GTDB taxonomy): Bacteria > Bacillota > Clostridia > Oscillospirales > Ruminococcaceae > Ruminococcus. Next base: position 5,219 of record CAMZZN010000085.1, on the reverse strand, counting down.
GTATCACAGGAGGTTTTAAGCGGTCTGGCAGATATCGGGAGAACGCATCTCAGCGCTATTGAAAGAGGAGAGAGAAAGCCGACTCTTGAAACTCTTTACAGACTTTCAACGGCTCTGAATGTTAAAATGAGCGATATTGTAATTGAAATTGAAAGGGAACTGCCCTGAATACGATGAAAAAAATGCAAAAAAGTGTTTACAAGCTCTTCTTTTTGTGATATAATATTAACAGCCGTTACATATGGGTAACAAACCGGATGTTTCCGCACTGACCTTATGTAACCCCACAAAAACTTTTTCAGGAGGTCATTCCTATGGCAATCAAAAGAAAAATGAAAACCATGGATGGTAACAATGCCGCTGCATGGGTATCATATCCCTTTACAGACGTAGCTGCTATTTATCCCATCACACCTTCCTCAGTTATGGCTGAGGTAACAGACAGCTGGTCCGCCAAGGACAAGAAGAACCTTTTCGGTCAGCCTGTAACAGTTGCAGAGATGCAGTCTGAAGCCGGTGCAGCCGGTACGGTTCACGGTTCTCTTTCCGCAGGCGCTCTCACAACTACATACACAGCTTCACAGGGCCTTCTCCTTATGATCCCTAATATGTATAAGATCGCCGGCGAGCTTCTTCCCAACGTAATTCACGTTTCTGCAAGATGCGTTTCTTCTCACGCTCTTAATATCTTCGGCGACCATTCCGACGTTTATGCCTGCCGTCAGACAGGTTACGCTATGCTCTGTTCTTCCAACCCTCAGGAGGTTATGGATCTCGGTGCAGTAGCTCATCTTTCAACTATCAAGGGCAGAGTTCCTTTCCTCCACTTCTTCGACGGATTCCGTACATCTCACGAGATTCAGAAGATCGAAACATGGGACGACGAGACTCTCCTTTCTCTCCTTGACAAGGATGCAGCTCAGTCATTCCGTGACAAGGCTCTCCACCCTGAAAGACCTGTTCTCCGTGGTTCTGCTCAGAATCCTGACATCTTCTTCCAGGCTCGTGAGGCTTGCAACAAGTACTATGACGCTCTCCCTGCTATCGTTGAGGACTACATGAACAAGGTAAACGAGCTTATCGGTACTGACTACAAGCTCTTTAACTATTACGGAGCTGCCGACGCTGAGCATATCATCGTTGCAATGGGCTCTGTAAACGATACAATTGAAGAAACTATCGACTATCTCAACGCTGCCGGCGGTAAGTACGGTCTCGTTAAGGTTCGTCTTTACAGACCTTTTGTTGCTGAAAAGCTCGTTGAGGTTATTCCTGACAGTGTTAAGAGAATTTCTGTTCTCGACAGAACCAAGGAACCCGGTTCGCTTGGCGAGCCTCTCTATCTTGACGTTGTTGCAGCTCTCAAGGATACTAAGTTCAATAACGTTCCCGTATTTACAGGCAGATACGGTCTTGGTTCAAAGGATACTGTTCCGGCTCAGATCGTTGCAGTATTCAAGAACGAGACAAAGAAGAGATTTACTATCGGCATCGAGGACGACGTTACAAATCTTTCACTTGCTCTCGAAGGCAATCCTGACTCCGCTCCGGCAGGTACGACGGCTTGTAAGTTCTGGGGTCTCGGTTCGGACGGTACTGTAGGCGCTAATAAGAATTCTATCAAGATCATCGGCGACCACACAGATCTCTATGCTCAGGCTTACTTTGCATATGACTCAAAGAAGTCCGGCGGTGTAACTATCTCTCACCTCCGTTTCGGGAAGACTCCTATCAAGTCAACATACCTTATCAACAAGGCTGACTTTGTAGCTTGTCACAATCAGAGCTATATCGACAAGTACGATATGGTATCCGATATCAAGCCCGGCGGTACATTCCTCCTCAATACTATCTGGACTCCTGAAGAGCTGGACGCTAACCTCCCCGGACAGGTAAAAAGATATATAGCTCAGAACAATATCAATTTCTATATCATCAACGGCGTTAAGCTCGGTGAAGAGACAGGAATGGGCACAAGAATCAATACGATCCTCCAGTCTGCATTCTTCAAGCTGGCTAACATCATTCCTTTCGAGGACGCCCTCAAGTACATGAAGGCTGCCGCTGAAGCTTCCTACAGCAAGAAGGGTCAGGACGTTGTTGAAAAGAACTGGAACGCTATCGACGCCGGTCACCAGAATATCGTTAAGGTTGACGTTCCTGCTGCATGGGCTGACGCTGCTGATACTCAGATGGGTATGGCTGCCGTTTCATGCGACGATAAGAATCTTGAAAACTATGTAAACAATATTCAGATCCCCTGCAACGCTCAGAAGGGTGATTCACTCCCTGTTTCTACATTCGTAGATATGGCTGACGGCACATTCCCGCAGGGTTCTGCCGCATTTGAGAAGCGTGGTATCGCTGTTAAGGTTCCTAACTGGATCGCTGAGAATTGTATTCAGTGTAACCAGTGCGCTTACGTTTGTCCTCACGCTGTAATCAGACCTGTCGCTATGACAGAGGCTGAAGCAGAGGCTGCGCCTGCTGCTGCAAAGATCGTTGACTTCAAGCCTGCTATGCCTGGTCTTAAGTTTACAATGACAGTTTCTACACTTGACTGTACAGGATGCGGCGTCTGCGCTAACATCTGTCCTGCTAAGGAGAAAGCTCTCGTTATGGAGCCTATTGCTTCTCAGATGGATCAGCAGGAAGTATTCAACTACGGCGTAACTATTGACGAAAAGGCAGAGGTTGCCGCTAAGTTCAAGGCTGACACAGTTAAGGGTTCACAGTTCAGACAGCCTCTCCTCGAATTCTCCGGCGCTTGCGCAGGCTGCGGTGAAACTCCTTACGCTAAACTTGTTACACAGCTCTTCGGCGACAGAATGATGATCGCCAACGCTACAGGATGCTCCTCTATCTGGGGCGGCAGCGCACCTTCAACACCTTACACTGTAAATAAAAAGGGCAGAGGTCCTGCATGGAGCAACTCACTCTTTGAGGATAACGCTGAGTTCGGTTACGGTATGTATCTTGCTCAGGAGACTCTCCGTGCAAGAGCTACAGCCAAGGTAAAGGCACTCTCTGAGAAGGCTGAAAAGCCCGAAGTTAAGGCTGCTATCGACGAATACTTTGCAACTTACAACGACGGCGCTGCTAATGCTGCCGCTACAGATAATCTCGTTGCTGCTCTTGAGGCTTGCGGATGCGACGACGCTAAGGCTATTCTCGCTGAAAAGGATTACCTCAGCAAGAAGTCACAGTGGATCTTCGGCGGCGACGGCTGGGCTTACGATATCGGCTTCGGCGGTCTCGACCACGTAATCGCTTCCGGCAAGAATGTTAATATCCTTGTATTCGATACAGAGGTTTACTCAAATACAGGCGGACAGGCTTCCAAGTCTACACCTACAGGCGCTATCGCTCAGTTTGCTGCCGCAGGTAAGGTCGTTAAGAAGAAGGATCTCGCCGGTATTGCAATGAGCTACGGTTACGTTTACGTTGCTCACGTTGCTATGGGCGCTAACATGAATCAGTGTATCAAGGCATTTGCCGAGGCTGAGGCTTACGACGGACCTTCTATTGTTATCGCTTACGCTCCTTGTATCAACCACGGTATCAAGACAGGTATGGCTACTGCTCAGGCTGAGGAAAAGAAGGCTGTACAGGCTGGTTACTGGCATCTCTACAGATACAATCCTGCACTCAAGGAAGAGGGTAAGAATCCGTTTATACTTGATTCCAAGGCTCCTAACACAGACGAGTACAAGAACTTCCTCATGGGAGAGGTTCGTTACAACTCACTGGCTCGTCAGAATCCTGAGAGAGCTGAAAAGCTCTTTGACGCTGCTGTTGCTAACGCTAAGGATAGATACGATTATCTTACTAAGCTTACAACGCTTTACGGTCAGGACTGATCTCTGAATAAATAAAATTGCCTGCCGCATTAATTTGCGGCAGGTTTTTTGTTTATTAAAATGGATGAATGTTATTGGTTTATTGTTATAAAGAACGGCAATTGTGTTGCCTGCCACGCAAAATACAAAAAAGTGCCAAGCAAAATACAAAAAAATCTACTATGAGTAAAAAAGCCTCCTGATTTGCTCTCAGGAGGCTGAAATTATATAATAGTAAGAATATCAGAAATATCACATCCGAGAGCGGTGCAGATGTCGTCAAGAAGCTTTAATTTTACGCTCTCAACGTTGTTATTGCACCAATCGCAAACAGTCGAAGGGCGTGCGTTTATCATATCGCAAAGCTCCTTCTGGGACACATTACGATCCCTTAAAATAGTCTTTAAATAGCATTTTATCATTGATTTTCCTCCGTGTATCGATTTTACAATTAAAATAACGCATTTCGTTATTTTCGCTCTAAAAAAAATACATCAATAGTTCTTTATAATAAGTTCCTTGTATGCTCCACGGCTGAGATTATTCTGCCTCGAAACTGCCGTAATATTGAAATCTTTGTACAGTTCCCGGATATAATCGTCGTCGTTGTACGATAAAACAAATTTACCTTTGATTCCCTGTAAACAGGCATTTAAACGCTCATGGTCAGAATTATTAAACTCAGCGTCGTAATATTTTTCAGTCTTATGGTAAGGCGGATCGCAGTAAAATAACGCTCCCGGACGATCGTAAACCTTGATAAGATTCTCAAAGTCCTTGTGCTCGATAACTACTCCTGCGCCTGTTTTCAGACGTTTTTCAATCTCGGAAAGATAGTCCGGAGAAATATTTTTCTTATTGCATCCGTAGGTTCTGCCGTCGGCTCCGTAGCTGATCTTTATCATAATGTAGAACATTGCGGCTCGCTGAATATCGGTAAATCCTCGCATATCGATCTGAGTGCGGATATCTTCAAAGATCTCCCTTGCGTTCACATATCCTGAGATCTCACGCTGAAGCTCCTCACGGTGAAATTTTATACAACGGAATAAATTGACCAGATGACCATTAGCGTCGTTGTAAACTTCAAGCGGAGCGTGTTTTTCTTTTGCAAACAGCACCGAGCCGCCACCGCCGAAAACCTCGATATATCGGTCGATTTTCTCCGGGAACATTGATGTGATTTTGTTAGCAAGCAGACTTTTGCCGCCGATCCATGGAATAAATGATTTCATAAATTTGTCCTCCTGAATATTAAAATAAGTCCTCCTGCCGAAACAGGAGGACAATCTGTTATTTTTCCGTCAGATTCCCCTGAAAAGTCACGCCGTCGATGGTAAGTGTAACGGACTTAGTTTTCTTATTCTGGGCATTACCGTA
>CAMZZN010000084.1 GCA_947345935.1 uncultured Ruminococcus sp. | reverse complement strand
TCTTTTCCACCTTTTTTCTTTTTATCTTATTATACCATGGCTTAATCTTTTCTGTCCAATTTATTATAGACGATTCACCGCTTGTTTTGTAGCCAAGCTGGGTCATCGTGTAGTAAATCAGCCCCGAACAGTCAAGTCCCTGCTGCCTGATGTACTCCTCGGTCAGCGGACTGTAGCCGCCCTGATAGTAAACTCCCGTATATCCCTTAAAACCGAATCCGTAGGGCGCTCCGAGCAGCGTTGCCGCCTGTGCGATGACCTCATCGGCGGACGGAAAAACATCATTTTCAGTCGCAGAAACGCTCTCCGCATGACTCTGAATTGCACTGTTCATACCCGTTCCGAGCATTGAAAAGGCACAGAGTCCAGCCATGAACCCTGCACCGATTTTCTTCATAATTTTATTTTTTAACATAACTTTCTCCTTTTTGTTATTAATTTACATTGACATTTCCGGCTCTTCATCTATGTCATCGTCATAGTCCAAAACGCCGATTTCTCGCAGAATACCGCACAAATTCTCAGGCAGTACATACATCGGAGATTCAAATTTTTCCGAGTATTTTTCAATCTGCTCGTCGGTCAGCGGAACACTGATTTCCTCGCCGTACTCGTTAAACGCATTTCCGACCACGAAAAACGTTCCATGCACCATCACGCCGCCAACCAGTCGGTTCGGACGTGAGCCGTTGAAGAGGAATTCCTCGTTACAGAACGCAATAGCGTCGTTTTCAGGCTCAAAACGTATCGGCTCAATCAAACCGTCAACAACTTCCTGCATTTCGTGAATGTCGTCCGAAATTTCCCTTACATACGGCTTTTTTTCGGGTTCAACCACAAGAATTTTCATGTCTTACACCTCCTTCAATCTGCGATATATCGCAATTAATCTGCAAACTCCTCCTCGCAATAATCGTTCAGCGGACAATCCCCGCAGTCCTCATGCTCATTGCAGCAACGCATGATTTCTTCGTCGGAAATTCCGCAGTCTTTCGGCATTTCTGACTTTTCCTCCGACGGCATCACAGCGACCTCAAATCTGCCGGACTCCACCTCGATTGCAAGTTCCACCTTAGCACCGTCCTCAAGAAAAACTCCCGGAACTTCGATGCATCCGTCGTCGTTTACAAAGCCTTTTGTGTAAACTGTATTTTTTCTCATATTATACCTCCTGTATATTCATTATCTAAAAATGAAAGCTGTCTGTTCATCTGTGAACGCTCCGAAGTGTCGTAATTTGATATGAAAAGTTCTGCATACTGACAACCGCCTTCGTACCGCTGTGCAAGGTTATTCAGCCTGCTGATTTCCTCGATATGGATATTCGGCTTGTCCCAGATTCCCCGAATTTCAGGGCAGTCATTATAGGAGACCAGAAATTTTCCCGAACATTTCAGCAGTGCGTCACGCAGTCTGATGTGGTCTTTTTCCGTGAAACTTACGTCCTTGTAATAACTTTCCGTAGCAAAATACGGTGGATCACAATAAAAAAAGCTCACCGGACGGTCGTACTGCCGGATGAGTTTTTCAAAGTCCTTATTCTCGATTATTACTCTCTGTAAACGTCGTGCAGCCATATCAATCTGCGGAAAATCACTCCATATCGAGTGCGGCTGACTTGCAAAACTGTCAAGTCCGCTTGCGTAACTGTAACGTATCAATTGCGATAGGTAAGGCTTTGATACTATCTCCGCCTTTTCCCCCGCTTAGCACCGTGCATGCGACTTTCACCGCACACGGCGCCCCATCGGTATTACAAATTTGTTAGATTGGTATTAATTTCAAAGTTTTAAAAACAATTAGATTGCAGGATTTCCTGCTAAAGTCCGGAATCTATTTATTTTTTCAAGCTGAGATTTATTGGGTTTAACTTTGTCAAGATATGCTTGAATGGTTTCAAGTTTTACAGCATGAATCAGCGCGTGAACGTCTTTATGAACAATAACAAGGTTTTTGTATTCATCCGTACCACCCTGACTTGTCGGCTTCTTGTGATGACAATGGACTTCATCAATCCAAAGCATTCTGCCTGTAACGGCACATTTTCCGTACTGTGCGGCATAAAGAGACACTCTGTTATCCAGATATTCAATACTCCTGTTGGGGATTACCGCTTTTGCAATCATATGAAGCACTTCTATAACGCTTTCATCAAATTTCAGGCTTTTATGAATTTCTTCTCTGCCTTCTGTTGTGTATTTACATATCTTTTTCTTCTTATGCATTGGATTCTTGGTCTTAACAAATCCGATTGGACATAGAACTTCGCCATTTATGAATCTTACCATTTGGCTTTTTCCATATTTCTTGGCTATATATTTTCGATGTATTGTACCGCTCTTTTTGAGCCGTTGATTTAACCGATTTCTTAAAATAGTATTTAGCTGAAACTGTATTGCTTTACAGTCTTTACTGACAAGTGTAGCATATTGATAGTAATTGTGTATACCTATGACCATTGAGTTATACAGAAATATCTGCTTTATTGAGTCACCAGCACGTTCACAATGTTCAATTGCCTTTATCTGTTCTTTCAGCCTGTTCGTTTCACTTTTTACAGCCTTGTCGGACATATGTGACCTTACAACAAATTTTCCTCCTTTCCGAACCGCTTTTAGTTTAAACCCTAAAAATTCAGAATACCGCTTCTTAAGATTAACGACCTTTGATTTTTCTTCGCTGATTTCAAGTTTGAGACGTTCTTTAAGCCATTTCTTGACAGCAATAAAGATTTTATCAGCGTCACTGCGTTTCCGGCAAAAAATTTTAAAATCGTCTGCATATCTTACGATATACATTTCCTTAAGCCGACTTTTTTTAAGAGCGCGATGTGCATCATCTCTGCTTATTGTACCATTTGCTTTGACCGAATTTTTGTATTTCCTGTGCGTTGGTACATTTTCCCACTGGCTGCTTATCCACCAATCCAGTTCATTCAGCACAATATTCGCAAGAAGCGGCGATAATATACCGCCCTGTGGTGTACCTTTTGTCGGGAAAATTTTATTACCGTCTGGTAATATTATTGGTGCTTTCAGCATTTCTTTAATTATACATATCAGCTGCTTATCTCTAATCCCCATTGTCCACATCTGACGTATCAGCTTTGAATGATTCACATTGTCGAAAAATCCTTTTATGTCAACGTCTACAACAAAATGTAAATTCTGCTGTTGTATCATTTTGTAGCATTGCGCCAATGCGTGTTCTGCCGACCTGTTTGGTCTGAAACCGTTGCTTCGCTCGTAGAACTTTGCTTCACAAATCGGCTCTAAAACCTGTAAAATACATTGCTGTACAAGTCGGTCAATTATTGTCGGTATTCCTAAAGGTCTTGTTTTACCGTTAGGCTTTGGAATTTCAACTCGTCTTACAGAGCTTGGCTTGTAGTATTTGAATTTTCTTTGTATAATCTCAGTTAATTTTTCAGCGGAAAGCTTCTCTATATCTTCAATATTGAGATTATCTGTTCCACTTGTATGACTGCCTGAATTTCGCTTGATGTTTCTGTATGCGAGCCGTATATTTTCCTCACTTGAAATTATCTCCATGAGCTTTGTGAAAACTTCACCTTGTTTGCTTCTTGCATACAAATTATCAAAGCATTCCTGCAAATCATAATATTCCAGATGTCTTAGTTTTTTCTGCTTTGTCATAGGCAACGCCCCCTTTCGGGATTGTTTTTCTTAGATAACTCCTAAATCTTACTCGAAGCTATGAATTTCAATACCTATAACTAGTTTTGTAATATCGACTTGTGGCTGTCCCTACATTTTCCATTACAGAAAACATCAACGGTAATGCCACGACTTAGCCCACAATCAAAACAGCTTATTGTTCTTCGTCTGTAACGCATAATTGCGTATTGTAGGCTGCCACGTTCCGATAACCCTATCTTTGCATACATACTTAGGTGTCTGCTTTGAGCCTGACAGCTTGGCAGTGCCTGTAACACTGCAAGGTATTTCATAATCAACAATCTTACTTTACCTCACTGTCTCCGCATGAAACGGTCAATGCATTTCTACACCGTGTTCTTTTAGACCCGTACGTTCGCAGATTCGTCAGATATTTCTATCATTCTCACCATATACATTTTATAGACCCCCGACCTATAGGATACACCATTCACCTCTGAATAGCTTTCGTTCTGCTTTTGCAGTTTACGGTATCTCTCAGCCGACTTCACCGAGCTTCTGACAAAATCGGTTTCCCAATAATGCCAGTCGGAGTATCAGGGGAGGCGTTTCAAGGCGTTACCCTATCATTCCACCTCTCGGATTATCAGTTCTCCTAATAAAGAAAACTTTTCACGTTCTTTTATTAGTGCCTAACCTTTTCAGTCAGGAACGTGTCGCACGCTGATAGAACTTTGCCGCACGGTCAATATCCCGAAATTTCGGGAAAAGACTGCGTTTGTGCAGACTTGAAATCCAGTCAAAATCCTCACGTGAATTAAGCACATACCGCAGTTTTTTCTTCAGTTTTCCTGGCTTATCACGTACGCAGCGGTACAGATTAACAAGATTGCTGTTGAAATCGTTGAACACCTCGAAGTCGCTGGGCGGCTTGTGGAACAGTACCCACCCTGCACCGCCGAAAACCTCGATATACCGTTCATAATAAGGAGGCAAACGTGCAAGAACTGCGTCCCTTAAGGACTTCTTTCCGCCTACCCATGACATGAAACTGTTCATTTTTCTCCTTTCCGCCGATGCCGTTGACAGCAAAAAAGCCGTCCTGTCGACGATTTTCTGCTGTCGGCAAAACGGCTTTAAATTATTTTCGTGAATTGATTTCCCTGTTTAGACGGCGGATTTCCGTCCTCAGAAACTGCACGGCAATTCCAAGACTTCCCACCGCAAGTCCGATTATCATGCCGATAAGCATTCCGATTAACAAATACGTCACCACGACACCTCCATTCCAAAATCCTCGGATTCATCATACATTTCCGCCTCCGAACAAGGCTCGACGTACTCCATAATGATTCCGGGCGCCTCCTCATAGCTGCCCGACGAAGTCACACGGCTGCACATTTCCTTTGATTCTTCCGTCATTTCGCTGTGTTTCAACGTTTTTGAAGCTGTTCCCATGATGTTGAAAATATTGCCGTCAGCCCCTATTATCGGGCTTTTCGGACGTTTGTTTTCCTGCATTTCATGTCACCCCCATTCCCATAATTTCGGACTGTTCTTCCTCATTTGTAAAAAAATCCTCCATGAGCGTTGTTTTGCCTGTGAAATTCGGAGCGTTCTCATTATTCAGCGATATACAGCCATTTTCGCCAAGTTCTATAGGTTCTTTTACGATTACCGAGCCTGCATGATTCACAGCAACATTTTTTTCAAGCGTACAAAAATTATCGTCATCGCCATGTCTGAGATGATAGCAGTGCAGACCTTTCGGAATATCAGCGTCGGTCATTCTGCTGTTTGTGAACAACGCAGTTTTTCCCTCTATTTCGATGATTTCAAACTCTTCATCGGAAAAATTCACATAATCTGTCCCGCTTGCATTCAGAAACAGTCCCCACTCCGACGGCTCACAATCCATTACACGGGCGGCGAACTCAATTCGCTCCCTGCTGCTTTCGGGATAGCATTCCTCAATGCACTCACCGTCAAAATAGATATGTCTGCCGCAGTTCATGCCGATATCCTCGTCCGCCCATTCATGCTCAAATTTTACGTCGGGATACATTTCCGACAGCTTTTCAAGAATTGGATGCGGAGCAGACCACGCCGTCAGAAATGTCAGTTTTCCGTCCTTAACGCCTGTATCTGCAGTATATCCGTAAGAGTTCCACTTAGTACCCCAGTTGGCGATGCACCAGTAATGGCTGTCCACATCGTCGGGCATGGGAATTATCTTATTGAAATCCACCGAACCCACGCCGTATTCGTCAGTCTGAATCTCTTTCAGAATCGACTGTATACGGCTCTCATCGCCCGAAACAGCGACGATATTAGTAATATGATTAGGCATTATTTCACCTCCCCGAACTCATTTTTCAGCCTGCCAATGATATACTGCTGACCTCTGCCTGTGACAAATGTCTGCTGATAGGTTTTGGTCATTGAACCGGCTTCAAAAACCGACTCTTTCACCGCAAAATAGCCACGGTCGATGAACTTCTGATACGGAAGATTGTCCGACATGAGAATACCGTTCTCACGAAGCCAGCGGAACAGCCTGTTCCTGCCAATCGGGATATTTTCTTCCACCGCAAGCTTTGCCATTGCGTTCATATCGATGAGATTTTCGGTATTTGACACCTGATTCGCAAACTCCACCAGAGGCTGATCATGCTTGATACGCTCGTTAAGCTGATTTATCGCCATCATCTGCAGACGGAAAAG
>CAMZZN010000083.1 GCA_947345935.1 uncultured Ruminococcus sp. | reverse complement strand
TAATTCTTAAAAATCCCCTTAAGGGGGATTTTTAAGAATCAGGATGAGTGCCAAACAGATAGTATTTCCTTTAACAAAAAGTTAAGGATACATAAACGCCTTTATATACTAATAAAAATTAATACTGTTACCTTGTGAAATAATCTTTCTTTTACTTGACAAATCCTCTTTTATATTGTAAAATTATTATATAAACTGCAAAGGAGGATATCTATGTTTAAATTCAAACCCAAAATGTTCCGGGAAGCTTCCGATTCCTATGTCTCCCACAGCATCCCGGTAAAACTGCTGATCTTCATTTCGGCTTTTGCCGTAATATTTATACTTGAATCAATTGTACCATCTGTACTCGCCACTCCAAGACTTCTTAAAGAGGTCGCCTCAGACCCTCTGTATTCCTCCGGTCAAAAACAGTTTACACTGTCGGAATCAATGAAACTGTCTGCAAAATATATGCAGCTGCCGGAAATCATGATACCCAATCTCATATGCACCGCCTTCGGAACGATAGTCAGCCTATTCTGCTGCCGCTGCATCGAGATGCGGCACGTCAGAAGCATGGGCGTCAGAAAGCGCAGAATCATTCCCCATTATCTTATCGGACTGGGTGTAGGAGTTTTACTAATGACTTCTGTCACGTTACTTACCATAATATCCGGAGCAAACAGCATAAGTCTGTGCAGAAATATCCATTTTAAAATTATTGCACTGTATCTGTTCGGATTCTTTATCCAGGGCATGAGTGAAGAATTCATATTCAGGGGCTATCTTATGTCGTCCCTCGGCAGCAGGAATACCGCCCTTGCAATTGCTGTAAATTCCGCCGCATTCGGTATCGTTCACGGACTTAATCCCGGTCTCACTCCGCTGGCTATGGTCAATCTCATACTTTTTGGCTTCTTTGCTTCCCTCTATGTAATACTGTTCGACGATCTCTGGGGGGCTTGTGCAATACACTCCGTCTGGAATTTCATGCAGGGCAATATCTACGGAATCAGCGTAAGCGGTTCGGGACAAAGCGAATCTGTTTTCCGTGTGGATCAGCAGTCGCCGCACGGATTCCTTACAGGAGGAACTTTCGGAATTGAAGGCAGTATTTTCACAACTATCGTACTGCTGATAGCCTCCGCCGTTGTTATTTATGCTATAAAACGGAAGTTTTCCACAGAAGAATGATTATATAAAAAAGGCGCCGAAGATCTGAGAAGATCCGGCGTCTTTCTGTTATCAATTCATATTATAGATATTTGAAATCATTACAGCAATATGCGCTGCCGCTGCAAACATAAAGCCCAAAGAGCCCATAGCAACAGGAATCCCCCTGCGAACCTGTGCAGGAGTCGTTACGGGAAGCTTGTCTTTCACCCTAAACAAAAGCAGAAGCATCAAACCGATAAAAGCAGCTGCAAGCTGCGCTTTTACCAGAATAAGTTCTTCATGTCTGGTAAGTTCCAGCATACTCAGCGCCACAGTCATAGTATTCAATACAACATGAACCGTTATAGACGGAATTATTGAATTATGTTTCAGCGTTATATGCGCCAGAAAGATCCCGACAATAAATCCCAGTATAAACTGATGAATATTTCCGTGTCCAAGGCCGAACATCAGCGCCGTGGAGAAAATTCCGAAACGCTGACTTGATTTTGAAAATGTCCTTAACAGCATTCCTCGGTAGAAGAGTTCCTCGGTAACGGGAGCAACAATGCAGGTATAAAGGGCGTAAACAGCAAGTCCGATACCGGTAACAGGCAGATTTCCTGATGAATTTATCTCTATACCAAACGCAGAAAACACCTCTGACGAAAAATATCCGAGGATTCCGGACAAATACCACAACGAAAAACCTATAAAGCTGTACTGCACAAAATTAAAAAATCTAAAATCTTTTGGTTTCAAAAGAGGCGCCATTCGCTGTCCTGACAACTTCATACCCAGAAATGCAAAGCCTACGTTAGTCAAACCGAAAATAAGCATATTCACTCCATACATAATGGAAGAACTTTCAATATACGCAGCGACGGCGTTACTGTCAGCCTGCGGATTGCTCGTAAGAATTACCTTTACAATGATTTTCAGAACCATCCGGAAAAGCGAATAGGCAAAGAAAAAACGCAGCAGATTGCACCAGCCGCCAACCGCATAAAATTTCCTGATACCCGATCTTTCATGAGCAGCCGGCTCAAATTCCGGCGTATAGCCCGGAGCGTTGATAAGCGGCTGTATTTCAGTATAGTTGTCGTGATACTCATGATATTCCGTCGGATTACCGAAAGGGTCGTGCGGGTCTGCCGTACTCCCGGCAATACGATCGGCTTCTATCTCACTGATATTCTTTCTCAGTCTATATATCTCATTCTGCATTGCGGCGACCTCAGCCCTGTGCCTGTCGCTGCTTATAAATTCTTCATCCATAGCTTTCCTCCCGTCTGTTATTCTCTTTTAATTATACTACTTAAACGGAAAAAAATCAAGAGAAAGATTTATTTAATTTTCACTCTTATTATGGGGATTTCTCCTTTTGGCTCTCCATCATTAAAAGGTGATTTCTATTACAACGTTATTATCTTTATAAGACGCACTGATCGTTCCGCCCATCTGCTCGAGCAGGGCACGTGCGATAGAAAGTCCCAGACCGGTCGATCTGCCGCCTGTTTCTACAGTATAGAATCTGTCAAAAAGACGTCCCACAGTGACTGTATCCAACCCCGGAGCTTTATTTGAAAAGCTTATTGTTCCACTCTCGGACAGAACTATTTTCAGATCACCGCCGCTGTACTTCACAGCATTTGAAATAATATTGGAAAATACCCTGGACAATGCATTTTTATTCAGCATACGATGCACTTTTTCATCGCAGATGCTGATTTCCGGAGATATCCCCGATTCTGTAAGGACAGCATAAAATCCCGATATGCTTTCCTCCAGAACGTTGTTTATGATAACATCCTCCGGCTCATAGGAAACATACTCCCCGGAAACGGCTACAGAATATTTCAGAAGTTCTTCAGTAAGCTGCTTCATAGCGAATGTACGCTCAGAAATTATATCCAGATATCTCTGCGCCTGAGCCGATTTCTCCTCCCTCTCCAGAAGATCCAGATAACCGCAGACAGCAGTCAGCGGCGTTCTGAGGTCGTGCGAAATATTGGTCACAGCTTCTTTAAGTTCAAGATCTCCCTGCTGACAGCGTATTTTCTCACGGTGAAGTTTTTTAAGCTGTATGTTGAGATCTGCCGCCATTCTCCGCATTTCCTTGTCGCCGGAAGATATATCTATAACGGTGTTTGTGTCTGAGGAAAGCTTCTCCTCCAGTCCGATACGTATTTCCCTGGCAGCGGCTTTCATGAGCCGCAATTTTATTATCAGTACAATATTTACAGCAAGAAGTATTACTACACTCCACAGACACAAAGCCTCCATTGCGTTCACCCCGTTTTTTTGCCAACACCACACAAAGATTGTGTGGTATTGATCTTTATTTCAGATTCCGTTTCCTGAACATCAGTATTCCTGTCGCTGTGGTAACAACGATAAAGAACGCTGACCATGCAAAAGAAGTATCGTTGAAATCTTTATTCCAGCTTTGAAGCGACATATACTGACATCCGGGAGTCGCCTCCTGAATCCAGACATATATCTTTCGCTTTAATCCCTTCGGATAATAAGGATTCTCTGTCCGCATCGGTTCAAGCTTATCAATATCAGACGCCGTAAGACCGTATTCATGAAGTTCTTTCA
The DNA here is from genome assembly GCA_947345935.1 of uncultured Ruminococcus sp. Lineage (GTDB taxonomy): Bacteria > Bacillota > Clostridia > Oscillospirales > Ruminococcaceae > Ruminococcus. The sequence goes on along the minus strand of CAMZZN010000083.1, from coordinate 2,738 downwards.
GCGACATTTCATCCAACAGATTGTCAAACTCATAAAATTCTCCGGTATCTGTGTGCTCATATACACCGTCATCGTAATATCTCGGAGATTCAAGCGCACTGCCGATCGAACCGCCGCTTATCATTAACACAAAGCTTGTCATTATTGAAGCCGTCATGCCTCCGGCTTTCGACGGAATAATCATGGCAAGGAAAGTACAGATTGCCGAAATAGACGCCGTTATGAATATTCCTACAAGTATAAACACGAGTATTTCGACAGCCGAAAGATAAGTATATTTAAAAAAGATAAGTCCGGTCAGATACGAAACAGCCATACCTGACAACAGCACAAGTTCCGCACTGGATACGGCAGTAATAAGATTTGCAAGGTATATATCGCATCTTCTGTGCCCCACCATGAGCTTGTTGCGTATCGTGCCGTCAGAATAATCGGTGCCGATAAATAAAGCGATAATCACCGGTACAATAAACATACAGAACATTCCGCCGATAAACATATAGCTCTCATGACAGTTAATGGATCTCAGAAACTCCATCTGAGCTTCAGGATCAGAGTCCTCCAGATTGTACCAATCCGAATGCGTCTGCATATTTATATAATTGGCAACCGGCACATATATGTTCAGAACAATGCTTATAAGCATACCCAGGCGGAAATACCAGCTTCTAAACATTCTTGAAAAATTTGCTCTAAGTAATCTTATCATTTCCGTTCGCCTCCCACCAGATTCACAAAGTAGCTCTCAAGACTCTCGTCACGCTCCGACATTGTAAAAACTTCACAGTTTTCCATAGAAATAGCGTTAATAAGCCGGGTGGCGCTCATTTTTGTGAAAAGATCGGCAGAACTTTCGCCTGTCACGGAATAATCGACATTCATGCCGTCCAAAGCTCTTGCCATTGCCTTTATATCCGACACTTCTACGTGGATCGCCTTACGGCAGGCTTTTTCAAGATCTCCGGCGCTGATTTCCTTTACCATATGTCCGCCGTCGATAAATCCGTAATGCGTGGCAAGACGTGACAGCTCGTCCAGAATATGGCTGGATATCAGCACTGTAATGTTACATTCCTTGTTAAGCTTTAGTATGAGTTCACGGATCTCGATGATTCCCTGAGGATCAAGTCCGTTTACAGGTTCATCAAGTATAAGGAAATCCGGATCGCCTACCATAACAAGAGCAATCCCAAGACGCTGACGCATACCAAGAGAAAAATTTTTTGCCTTCTTCTTTCCGGTATCGGCAAGACCGACAAGTTTAAGAATCTCCGGAACATTATCAAAGGATGGCAGACCGACAACACGGCACTGCTCACGGAGATTCTCTTCAGCGGTCATTCCCATATAGATAGATGGGGTTTCAACAACTGCTCCCATTCGTCTCCTGACAGAACAGATCTCTCTGCTTGTGTTGCTTACTCCATAAAGGGTAAAATCTCCGGAAGTTGCCGGCTGTAAGCCGCTGATAAGTCGTATCAGCGTTGTCTTGCCCGAGCCGTTTTTTCCGACGAAACCATAAATAGAACCCTTTGGAATATTCATTGACAGCGAATTAAGCGCCTTGAAACTGCGATAGTGCTTGCACAAGGCATTGGTTTGCAAAACATATTCCATTATTGTTTCCTCCTTATTTTATGAACCGCAAAATGTGTGTGTTTGTCAATGTTTTTTAGTATGCGGATCCTTTCGGAAAACGCTTATAACGTTTCCTTATGATATCAGATTACCATATAAGTGTTAAGAAAACGGTAAAGGAAAGTGTTAAGTTAGGGTTAAGATTATTTTTCACGCATTTTAAAGCCTACGCCCCAGACCGCCTCTATATAATCGCTGCCGGTAATCTCACGCAGTTTTCGGCGAAGATTACTGATATGCACTTTCAAAGAACTCTCAACACAATCCGGCGTATCCTGACTTATCCTGTCAAGGATTACAGACTTTGCAATGACCTGTGAAGAATTCTGCATAAGCAGCTTTAAAATAGCGAATTCTGTTTTTGTCAGCTTTACTGCTTGACCAGAAACGGAAACGGTATGAGATGTAAGATCAAGAATTATTTCTCTGAATACTATACTGCCGGATATGCCATTATCTCCTTTTTTTCTCAGCGCCACAGTTATACGTGCAAGCAGTTCGCTTATATCAAAAGGTTTGGTGACGTAATCAACAGCTCCGCCAAGCAGAAGATTTACTTTATCATTTATCTCTGCCTTTGCAGAAACAACAATCACCGGAATATCCCTTATATGAGTCAGAACGTCCTCTCCGTTCATTCCGGGCAGCATGAGATCAAGAAGTATCAAATCCGGTCGATAATTTTTCAGAATCATAAGTGCTTCTGTTCCCGAATAAGCTCGCAGAATACCGTACCCTTCACGAGTAAGTATTTCCTCAAGCATATTGCCAATATGAATATCATCGTCGGTTATAAGGATCGTTTTCAATTATTTTTGCTCCTTTTTCATGATTTTTCTGCAATATTATATCATTATAATCGTTTAATGTCAAGAAATAAGAAAATATATAAAATAAAAAGTCCATTCTTAAATAGAATGGACTTTTGGCTCCCCCTGCCCGGCTCGAACGGGCGACAACTCGGTTAACAGCCGAGTGCTCTACCGACTGAGCTAAGGAGGAATATAAATGCCGGCGCTTATCTACTTTCCCAGGCCGTCTCCAGCCAAGTATCATCAACGTAAATGAGCTTAACTTCCGTGTTCGGAATGGGAACGGGT
>CAMZZN010000082.1 GCA_947345935.1 uncultured Ruminococcus sp. | reverse complement strand
AATTAATAAAAATGATAAATAATGATTTTACAATATAAATCGACATAAAAAAAGAGACTGCATTTGCAGTCTCTTTTCAGCTTTCTGATAAAGCCTGATAAAACAAGGGAACGCTCTCTTGCAGGGCGTTCCCTCTTTCAAATCATCCGTTGAATGTTCCTGTGACTATCGTATATCCGTAGGGTTCTATCTCAATAACGTTATTTTCAAATCTTCCGATATACGGTTTAAGTTCGCTGAAGCGTCCGAGCAGTTCGGTTGCGTTTTCAACAGCTATATTTGCTTCGCTCTTATTGACAAAGAAGATATAGTCGGGGTCTCCCTGACGTATAAACACAGCCACCCTGTCGTCATTGAGTCCCTGACTGTTAACAACAAAATAAATCCTACCGTCTTTAAGATTAGGAATTGCCTTTCTCACACGGCTGAGGCGGCTGACATATTCGATAAGTTCATGATCCTCGTTCCCCCACGGATAGCAGCGTCGGTTAAAAGGATCCTTATACCCCTGAAGCCCCGCTTCGTCTCCATAATATATACTGGGAACGCCGGGCAGGAAGAACATCAGCGCCATAGCTGCCTTGAGACGGTTTTTGCCCAGATTATATTCATGCTCATTGAGATAACGCTCCGCCATCCAGTCCTTGCTTTTATCGTCGCAGTTTTCGCCGCCAAGACGGTTAATTGCACGCTCGATATCATGAGTAGAGACAAAGTTCATGAGAACGTCGATAGTCGGCTTAGGGTAGTTTTCCGCAATAGTCATTACGGAATAGGCGAGGTCGTCAGCTTTTCCGCCCTTTACGAAATTTATGATCGCCTCACGGAAAGGATAGTTCATAACGGAATCAAGCTGGTGCCCCAGAAGATATCGGCGTTTTACACCATAACTCTCCTTATTTGAAGCGTCCTCCCAGACCTCTCCGATAACTATCTTGTCGTTGTCATATCCCTTGACGCTTTTCCGGAGATTAAACAGAAAGCGATCGGGAAGTTCATCTGCCACATCAAGACGCCATCCTGCCGCACCCTTACCAAGCCAGTAATTCAGAACGCCCTCTTCGCCGCAGATAAATTCCGTATAATCCTCATTGTTTTCCCATACGTTCGGAAGCGTATCGATGCCCCACCACGCTTCATAAACATCAGGATAGTTGATGAACGTATACCAGCTATAGTAAGGACTGTCCTGAGACTGATATGCGCCTTGTTCCGGATATCTGCCAAATTTGTTAAAGTAAACGCTGTCTGCTCCCGTATGAGAGAAAACTCCGTCAAGTATCACAGATATGCCATACTTGTCAGCTTCACGGCAAAGCTCTTCAAAATCGTCGTTCGTTCCCAGAAGCGGATCTGCTTTCATGTAATTAGCAGTATTGTAGCGATGATTTTCGTGCGACTCAAAGATCGGGTTCAGGTAGATACAGGTAACGCCGAGATCATGAAGATACGGCAGTTTTGACTGAATTCCTGCAAAATCTCCGCCGAAATAGTCGTTGTTCCAGACATGACCGTTCTGATCCGGTTTATAATATGGAGTTTCACCCCATTCACGCATAACACGCTCTCCGGGAACGCCCTCGTGTTCCTTTCCACTCTTACAGAAACGGTCAGGGAAGATCTGATACATCACGCCGCCTTTCAAAAAGTCCGGAGTTTCGTAGGTATTATTATAGACAGTAAGCTGGAAAAGATCGCCAGAATCCACGCTGCCCTCATGAACGTTCTGCTTCTTTATATAGTGACGTGTACCGTTTGCAGTATATGAGAAGTAGTAGTAGTGAACATCGGTATATCTTGCGGTATACTCCGTAGAATACGCCAGGCAGTCGCCCTCGTCAACGACTTCGTTCAGTCTGAGAAAACGCTCCTTGAAGCCCGTACGGAAAAGTACAAGAACGGGCGGAGATTCAAGAAGTATATCCTTTGCGAGCCTTATAGTAAAACGACAGGTCTCTCCTTGCTTTATCGCCCCGAAGATCGACTTATAGTCAAGATCCCATGAATCATAAATTAGTTTCATTAATCTGCCTCCAAAAATTAGTTACGGGCGGTCAATGCCTGACGCCATTAACTTACGTGGGGACTCTGTCCCCACACCCCTGCCAAAGGGGAGTAAATCCCCTTTGGAAACCCAATATTAATTAAATTCAGCGCCTCGTAAAGAGGCTCCGAATTTAATTGGGATGATTGCCCATAGGGCAAATATCACTTTGGCAAAGGTAAGAGGAACATAATCCATTAAGTTGATGACATTGGACAATGACCGCCCGTATTAAAGGTCTGAATTATCTTAAATGCCAGATGTTATCGGCATATTCTGTAACTGCACGGTCAGCGGAGAAAATTCCTGCGCCGGCAATATTATTAAGGGACATCTTAGCCCACTTCATTTTATCGTTGTAGCACTCTGTAACATATCTCTGAGCATTTCTGTAGCTGTCAAAGTCAGCAAGAACCATATAAGGATCACGCTCTTTGAGCGAGTTTGCAACATCGTTGAAAGTACAGCCGTTGATACCATGATACATACGCTCGATACCCTCTCTGATAACAGAATTGCCGTTGAAATAATCCTCAGGTCTGTAGCCTCTTGCCTTAAGTTCGTTTACCTCGGGAGTGGTCATACCGAATATGATGATATTATCGTCGCCGGCAGCCTCCTTGATCTCAATATTTGCACCGTCAAGAGTTCCGAGGGTAACGGCTCCGTTAAGCATGAGCTTCATATTTCCGGTACCCGACGCCTCTGTTCCTGCCAACGAAATCTGTTCGGAAACGTCGGACGCAGGCATAAGGATCTCCGAAAGCGTTACGCAGTAGTTTTCAAGGAATACCACCTGAAGCTTCTGGTTGATACGTGGATTCTTTCTGATCTCCTCGGAGATAGCCCAGATCATCTTGATGATCTGCTTTGCAAGATAGTAGCCGGGCGCAGCCTTTGCAGCGAAGATATACGTCTTGGGCGTAAAGGGAGCGTCAGGATTATTAAGAAGATATGCGTAATCTGCAAGAATATTCATAACGTTAAGGTGCTGTCTCTTGTACTCGTGGAGACGCTTTACCTGTACGTCAAATATGCTGTCCGTATTAAGAACGATTCCGCTGACGCTCTTCACACGCTTTGCAAATCTCTCCTTGTTGGCTTTCTTGACATCCATAAGCTTTGCAAGAACTTCCTTGTCGTCCTGGAACGCTCTGAATTTTTCAAGCTCTGCGCCGTCCTTGATGAACTTTCTGCCGATAGTTTCTTCAAGAAGTCCCGTAAGACCCGGGTTGGACTGATAGAGCCATCTTCTGTAGGCGATTCCGTTGGTAACGTTCTTGAACTTTTCAGGAGTATTCTCGTACTCGTCATGGAAAACAGACTCTTTGATGATCTCGGAATGAAGCTTTGATACGCCGTTTACGCTGTGAGACACTGCGACACAAAGCGTAGCCATGTGGATCATATTGTCCTTAATGATAGACATACGTGTTGTCTTTGCGCTGTCATAGCCGTTTCTCTCCATAAGCGACTGACAGTAGCGGTTGTTTATTTCAACAATAATAGAGAAGATTCTCGGAATAACGTGCTTTACAAGGTTTACGTCCCACTTTTCAAGAGCCTCTGCCATAACGGTATGGTTTGTATACGCAAAGGTCTTTACGACGATATCCCACGACTTCTCCCAGGTATATCCGCAGTCGTCAAGGAGTATTCTCATAAGCTCAGGGATAGCAAGAGTAGGATGAGTATCGTTAATGTGAATAGCCACCTTGTCGGCAAGATTGTCAAGCGTGCCGTAAACGTTCATGTGAGTATTTACGATATCGCCTACTGCGGCAGCGCAGAGGAAGTACTGCTGACGGAGACGAAGCGACTTGCCTTCATTGTGGTTGTCGTTAGGGTAAAGTATCTTGGAGATAGCGTTGGCGATAGAATTCTGCGCAAGAGCGCTCTCGTAATTACCCTTGTTGAACATATCCATATCGAAGCTGGGAGCCTTTGCAGACCAGAGACGAAGCACCGAAACGCCCTCGCCGCCGTAGCCTGATACGTACATATCGTAAGGAGTAGCGACAACGGTATTGTAATTTACGTGGCTGATGTAGTGGTACTGATTATCCCAGTATTCCTGGAGATCGCCCTCAAAGTGAATATCGATTGAAAGCTCCGGCTTAGGCACGAGCCATACAGAACCGCCGGGAAGCCAGTTATCCGGAAGCTCGGTCTGCCATCCATCCTCCAGCTTCTGCTGGAAAATTCCGTATTCATAGCATATAGAGTGACCCATTGCCGGGAATCCCTGCGTTGCAAGACCGTCAAGATAACAGGCGGCGAGACGTCCAAGACCGCCGTTGCCCAGACCTGCGTCCGGCTCGTGGTCGTAAATCTTGTCCAGATTGATATCATATGACTTGAGCATTGCCCTGATATCGTCGGCAAGTTCAAGATTATAGATGCTTGTCTTAAGGGAACGTCCCATAAGAAATTCCATTGATAAATAATAGATCTGCTTACCGCCGACAGAGTGGGTATGATTTATGAAGCTCTGCCTCTTTGCGCCGAGTATCTCAACGATGATTGACGAAAGGACATGATAGACCTGTTTATCGGAAGCCTCCTCCGGGGAAACGCTGTAGAGAAGCTGAAGCTTTCTCGGAAATTCTTCTTTGATCCTGTCCATGAGAGGATTTGCTTTTTTTGTTGCCATAATATATCTCCTATCTGCCGCCGGATGCGGCTTATTACCGATCGTATATTTTTTCTGCGTTATAATTCTTCGTAGAACGATATAACAGAAAAATAAATTTACAAACGGTATATTTAAATTGTACCATGTTTCATTGCTTTTTTCAATTGTAACAATCAACAAATTTTTTTCAACTAAATTTACATATTGCGTAATTTTCACAAAAGCGCAGGTATTTAGTTCTTAAAAAACCATTTTTTCACCGTGATATTCAACAACAGCGTATTTTTCGACAAGCTATTTTTGTGAATTATGCACAACTCGCTGCGTATCTAAAAATTTTCTGATATATTTAAAAAATAAAACACAAAAAACATTTGAAATCCTTTTTAAAATGTGGTATAATATAGGTAATAAGCCGTGCGGCATAATATCCGCCGGAAAACGTGTAGATAAAGAACAGCTGCGCTTTATGCGCCTGGAACGTAAAAAAAGAAAAGGATGATCGTCAATGGAAAAGAAAAATGGTTTTTCACTACTTAAAACGCTGATCGCAGTTATCTGCATTCTGTTCATAATTATTTCGCTTGCCGTCAACATCGCTTTTTCGGCAGGGAAAACGCCGAATATCTTCGGAAACTATATATACATCGTTACAGAGAACTTCAAAGTAACAAAAAACGATCCCTCAAAGGACATAATCAAAGGCGAAGCTCTTCTCGCCAAATCCGTTTCAGACTCGGATACGCTTCTCAAGGATGATATCGTACTTTGCTATCCTGCCGAGTCGCCGGATAAGCTCTGCGTCCGCAGCATTCAGGAAATCATAACTGCCGCAGACGGCGCTGAAATGTTCATTACCGCCGATTCAAGCCGTTACGGAAACGCCGAAAACGCTATTACAAGGGACAAGATCAAGGCTGTTTGCACCGGTCATCCGAAAAGCAGGGAACTGGGCGCTTTTATCAGATTTACAAAGAGCGTTGCAGGCATAGCTCTGGAGCTTCTCCTTCCTTGTGTTATCCTGATGATATTCCTCATCGCCAGAATCGTTTCCTCCAGAAGCAAGGTCGAGGAGGAAGAGGAAAACTATGATTTCTATGAATATGACGACGACGAGGAACAGGGCGAAGATAAAAAGCCCTCTCACGCAAAACCTGAGAATCCGCTTTTTGAGAATTTCCAGGAAATTCAGCCCAGCGGCGAACTTGAGCGCAAAAAAATGTCTATCATGGAGAATTTCAGTCAGAAAAAGGTCAATCTGGATTCTCCATACCAGAAAGAAAAAGAGCGCACAATGCAGTTTAAGGCTCAAAGAAGCGCAGAATCAACATTCGCTGCAAGAAACGTAGGAAGCGCATCATCAACTGCGCCTACAGCCGACGCCCTCCGTGAGGAAATGCTCAGAAAAACAGCCGAGGCGGAACGCACCGGAAACTACAATATCAAGGGCACAGGCGGTTCTACCAAACCGGCAGCTTCTGCCTCCGATATTACAGGTATTCTTCCGAAAGCTCAGTTGGCGGAAATGTCCAGAGCTGACGTTCCAAAGACGACGCCCCTGAGAAGTCAGTCCGCACAGCCTGCCGCCGCTCCGAAAAAGAGCAGTTCCCCCGATATTTCCGATATTATCAAGAGATCTGATAACTCCACACGCAAAAAATCTGCCGACGATATGTCTGTTGACGATCTGCTTCAGCTCATTGAGGATGAAAAGAAACGGCTTTGATGCGTAATCGCACAATGTATCATTAGCTTAGGTGGGGACTCTGCTCCTGACAGTCGCCCGTACCCTCTGTCACTGCGTGACATCTCCCTAC
>CAMZZN010000081.1 GCA_947345935.1 uncultured Ruminococcus sp. | reverse complement strand
GTTATCTTTCTCCGGTTCAGTTCAAAGCTTCTCTCCCGGCTAAATAATTTCTGTCCTATTTTCGGTTGACAATTCAGGAAGGAGGTAGAACATGAGTAATCTCACCAAACTGCTCGATGCTGTTATTCGCATTGTTACAGATTTCAGAAACCTGGCAGACGATTTTCAGGGAGTTGCTGATGCTATTGCGGAATTTAAAACCGTGGAAGTTACTGAACCGAAACCTGTAGCAGAACTGACCATAAAGGCATCCAAAAACGAGAAATCTTACACGTTGGAAGATGTTCGAGGAGTTCTTGCTGAAAAGAGTCAAAGCGGACACACAGCGGAAGTAAAGAAACTGATTGCAAAGTATGGTGGAAGCAGATTATCAGATGTTCAGTCTGACAAATATGCTGAAATCATCAAAGAAGCGGAGGCACTTGGTAATGAATAAGCATTCCAATTTAAGTCCTTCGGGCTCTCACAAATGGTACAACTGTACCCCAAGTGCTGCTTTGGAATTGCAGTTTGAAAACAAATTAACTCAAGCTGCTGAAGAAGGTACTGCGGCTCATGCCTATTGTGAACACAAGCTGAAAAAGCTGTTACATCAAAGAAGTAAACGTCCTGTCTCAGCATATGATTGTGATGAGATGCAGGAACACACAGATGCGTATGTGGATTATGTTTATGAACAGCTTGAAATTGTAAAGCAGAACTGCAAAGACCCGATTGTTCTTATTGAACAGCACGTTGATTTCTCTGAATATGTTCCCGGTGGGTTTGGTACTGCAGACTGTGTGATTGTATCAAACAATATGTTACATATCATTGATTTTAAATATGGTATCGGTGTTCTGGTAGATGCATATGACAATCCGCAAATGAAATGTTATGCACTTGGTGCTCTTGCTATTTTTGATTGTCTATATGATATCGAGGAAATATCAATGACTATATTTCAGCCACGCAGAGAAAATGTATGTACATGGACAACAACAGTACAAGAATTAAAATCATGGGCAGAGAACGAATTGAAACCAAGAGCCGAAAAGGCTTCAAAGGGTGAAGGTGAATTTCATCCGGGTGAATGGTGTACATTTTGCAGAGCTGCAGTTAAATGCAGAGCGAGAGCCGAAGAAAAACTCAGACTTGCACAGGAAGAATTCAAACTTCCACCACTTTTGTCAGACGAGGAAATAGAAGATGTTCTTTCAGTTATTCCTGATTTAACGAAGTGGGCAAATGACATTATGGCTTATGCGACCGAATCTGCAATACTTCACGGAAAGAAGTGGAATGGATTCAAGGTTGTGGAAGGACGCTCAGTCCGAAAGTATAAGGACGAAGAGGCAGTCGCACAAGCAGCCAAAGCCTCAGGGTATAAAGATATTTACCGTCATAGTCTTATTACGCTAACTGAAATGCAGAGACTTATGGGTAAATCAAAATTTGAAAAGGTATTGGGTGACCTGATATATAAACCACCCGGAAAGCTGACACTTGTTCCTGAAACGGACAAGAGAGAGGCAGTAAATACCGAAGAAGCTAAAAACGAATTTAATATGGAGGATTAACGATTATGAGTAAGACAAAGGTAATTACAGGTAGAAAATCAAGACTTTCCTATTTCCACGGTTGGGAGCCTGCATCCATCAATGGCGGTCCCGAAAGATACAGCGTTTCTGTCCTTATCCCCAAGGATGATACAGTTACTGTAAATGCTATCAATGCGGCTATCGATGCTGCTATTGAGGAGGGACTTGCAAAGTTTGGCGGAAAGAAGCCCAACAAGGCTGCAATTAAGTTGCCGATTCGTGACGGAGATACTGAGCGTGAAGACGAGGCTTACAAGGGACACTGGTTTATCAATGCAAACAGCAACACTCCGCCTCAGATTGTTGACAAAAATGTTCAGCCTATTCTCGACCGTGAAGAGGTATACAGCGGCTGTTATGCAAGAGTATCCTTGAACTTCTATGCATTCAACTCCAACGGTAATAAGGGTATTGCCTGTGGTTTGGGTAACATTCAGAAAATCAGTGATGGACCTCGCCTTGATGCTCGTACTTCTGCTGTCGATGACTTCACTACTGAGGAAGATGACGATTTCCTTGCATAATACTACAGTATAAATGATTGCAGGCGGTAGGGGTAATACCTCTGCCGCCTTTGTTTTTTGAAAGGAGAACTTATGAAGTGTATCAGCATAGATCTTGAAACATATTCCAACATCAATCTTCAAAAATCAGGTGTATACAAATATGCCGAGAGTGAAGACTTTGAAATATTGCTTTTTGGATATTCAATAGATGGTGGTGAGGTAACAGTAGTTGACTTGGCTCTCGGAGAGAAAATACCAGATGCTGTAATTGATGCTCTTACAGATGATTCAGTTGTAAAATGGGCGTTTAATTCACAGTTTGAAAGAATATGTCTGTCAAGGTATTTATCGGATATGGGTATACCGCTTGACCCGTTTCATAATAATCATCCATTATCCACCGAATGTTCGAGATTTCTGAATCCAAAATCCTGGCGTTGTACTATGGTATGGTCAGCTACGCTTGGATTACCTTTGTCGCTTGAAGGAGTAGGTGCTATTCTTGGGCTTGAAAAGCAGAAATTATCTGAAGGCAAGAGCCTCATCAAATACTTTTGTGTTCCTTGTGTACCTACAAAAGCAAATAATGGCAGAACACGAAATAAGCCGAATGATGATATGGAAAAATGGAAGCAGTTCAAAGCATATAACCTTCGAGATGTTGAAACAGAAATGGAAATACAGCGGAAATTGTCAAGATTTCCTGTAACTGATGCAATATGGGATGAATATCACTTAGACCAGGAAATAAATGATAATGGCATTGGTGTCGATATTCAGTTCGTAACAAATGCAGTTGATTTTGACAACAGGAGTAAAGAGGCTTTGACCGTAAAAATGCAGGAACTTACAAATCTTGATAACCCTAATTCAGTTCAGCAGATGAAAAAATGGCTTGCAGATAGTGGCATTGAAACAGAGAGTCTTGGTAAAAAAGTATTAGCGGAACTGATACAGAACACGCCACCTCATATATCTGATATATTGACTCTGCGTGGAAAACTTGCGAAAAGCAGCGTAAAAAAATATACTGCAATGGCAAATGCATTATGCAGTGATAACCGTGTAAGAGGAATGTTCCAGTTTTATGGTGCAAACAGAACAGGAAGATTTGCAGGAAGGTTGGTTCAATTACAAAATCTTCCTCAAAATCATATTTCAGATTTAGCTCAAGCAAGAGGACTGGTTCAAAGTGGCAACTACACTGCATTTGAAATGCTTTATGATGATATCCCGGATACGTTGTCACAGCTTATCCGCACAGCATTTGTACCACAGAATGATAATAAATATATTGTAGCGGACTTCTCTGCTATTGAGGCGAGAGTAATAGCCTGGCTTGCAGGAGAAAAATGGAGGATGAACGCCTTTGCTAATGGTGAGGACATTTACTGTGCATCTGCATCTAAGATGTTTGGTGTACCAGTTGTTAAACATGGTATCAATGGTCAGCTCAGACAAAAGGGCAAATGTGCCGAACTTGCCTGTGGTTATGGCGGATCTGTTGGCGCTATGAAAGCTATGGGTGCTGATGCACTTGGATTGTCTGATGATGAGTTGAAGAAAATTGTTATGGATTGGCGTGAAGCATCACCGCATATTACTGATTTATGGTGGTCGGTTGATAATTGCATCAAGGAAACCATACAGAAAAGAAATACAACTGAAACTCATGGAATTCAGTTTTCCTATGAATCAGGATTTCTGTTTATTACTTTGCCATCCGGGAGAAGACTTGCATATGTCAAACCTAAAATCGGTATAAATCAGTTTGGTGGTGAGTCTGTAACTTATGAAGGTGTTGGAACTACAAAAAAATGGGAAAGGCTTGAAAGCTATGGTCCAAAATTTTGTGAAAACATCGTTCAGGGAATAGCAAGAGATATTCTTGTCTTTGCCTTACAGACATTTCGATGCTGTAAAATTGTAGCTCATGTGCATGATGAAATAATCCTTGAATGCAGAAAGGATGTGTCTCTCGATGTTGTATGTGAGCAGATGAGCAGAACACCTCCTTGGGCTGATGGACTCCTGCTTCGTGCCGATGGCTATGAATGCAGTTTCTATAAGAAAGATTAAACGTCCTTTTACACCTCCTGCCGTGGATAAATGGTAGGAGGTGTTTTTATGCAGATTACAAAACTGGAAGGAGAAGCCGCTCCGAAACCCAATGTTAACGCATATTCACAAGAGGATTTGCAAAATGAATTTGATTATCTTCTTGCTGAAATGGTATTGAAGAAAATGGTCGATAAAGGCTTGATTAGTGATGACGAATGTACCAGAATATCAGAGAAAAACAGGGAAATATTCTCACCCCGTTCTGCTGAGATTATGTTATAAATGACTTGCTATTTCAGTAGCTTTATGGCAATATGTCTATGATGAAAGTGAGGCGATACAAGTGAAAAACGTAACCAGAATAGATCAGGTTGATTTATCGGTGTTCAGAAAAATAAGAGTTGCGGCGTACTGCAGAGTATCTACAAATACTGAAGACCAGGAACTCAGCCTGACAACACAAAAAGAACATTACGAAAGCTACATAAAAGCTAATAATGAGTGGGAATATGCAGGCATCTACTATGATGAAGGTATTTCTGGAACAAAGCTCAAAAACAGAACAGGCTTAAAACAGCTTGTTGAAGATTGTGAAAAGGGACTAATTGACCTTATCCTTACAAAATCCATCAGTCGATTCTGTCGTAATACTACTGACTGCCTTGAACTTGTAAGAAAACTTATAGATTATGATGTTTATGTTATGTTTGAGAAAGAAAACATACATACTGGTTCAATGGAAAGCGAATTGATGCTTGCAATACTGGCGAGCATGGCGGAAGAAGAATCTCATTCCATTTCGGAAAACGAAAAATGGAGTGTAAAGAAAAGGTTCATGGATGGCTCATTCATTATTGCTTATCCACCCTACGGATATGCAAATGTCAACGGAGAAATGATTGTAGTTCCTGAAGAAGCGAAGATTGTAAAAGAAGTATTTGAAATGTGCTTATCAGGTAAAAGCACTCATGCGATTTCAAAAATCCTTAATGAAAGATGTGTTCCAACCAAGCGAGGTCGCAGATGGACAGATGCTACGGTAAACAGTATACTTTCAAATGAAAAATATACAGGTGATGCTCTTTTTCAAAAGACATTTACTGATGACAGCTTCAAGCGAAGAAGAAACCACGGTGAATGTGAGCAGTATCTTTGTTCTGAGCATCATGAAGCTATTGTCAGCAAAGATATATTTGAAAAAGCGGAAGCCGTAATAAGACAGAGAGCATCCGAAAAAGGAATATCACTTGATGATACTTCAAAATATATGAACCGATATGCCTTTTCAGGCAAGCTGATATGTGGTAAATGCGGCAAAACATTTAAACGCAGGTCGCAACGTACTACAAAGAATAAAAACAGTATTGCATGGTGCTGTAATGGGCATATTCAGGATGTAAAAAGCTGTTCAATGAAATCCATATGGGATGATGATATAAAAAGGGCGTTCTTAATCTTAATGAATAAGCTAAGATTTGGGAACGACTTGGTTTTAAAGCCACTTCTGATTTCTTTAACAGCACTTAATACTCGAAGAAACAGTACTTATCTGGAAGAGATTGAAAAAGCAATAGCTGTAAATGAAGAACAAAGGCTTAACCTTAATACAATGCTCAATAAAGGATATCTTGAAAAACCAATCTTTGTACAAACACATAATAAGTTGATGACAGAGTTTGAGTCCCTAAAATATAAAAGAGAATTGATACTCAAAATGGACAAAAGTGGCTATTCTATAGAACGATGTTTGGAAGAGTTCATTGATTTTTTGAGTAAGTCTGATGTATTCACTGAGTATA
Source organism: uncultured Ruminococcus sp. (assembly GCA_947345935.1). GTDB lineage: Bacteria > Bacillota > Clostridia > Oscillospirales > Ruminococcaceae > Ruminococcus. The sequence continues at coordinate 637 of CAMZZN010000081.1, read as the reverse complement.
ATGATGCGCTTTTTGAAAGATGGCTTGAAAAGGTTACAATATACTCCAGAACCGAATATGAGTTTGAACTTAAATTCGGGTTAAAATTGCGAGAAAGGATTGATTGATATGGGGCATTTGCCATTCGGATATAAGGTGGTTGATGGCTGTGCTGTAATAGATGAAGTTGAATCAAAGCAGCTGAAAGATATCTATCAGTATTACTTTGAGGGAATGTCGCTGATAAATGCGGCAAGGAACGCAGGACTGAATTTGCAACACGCATCAGTGAAAAGAATGCTTTCAAATAAAAAGTATCTTGGTACAGATTATTATCCGCAGATAATTGACAAAGAAACACAGAACAGATTTCTTGAAGAGCTGGATAAAAGGGCGGATAAACTTGGAAGATTGGAAAGAAAGCCAAAGGAAAGAGCGATTGTTAAAATTCCCACACAGTTTTGTTTTAAACCATCAGATACAAGTTATGTAGACCCCTTTGAACAGGCACAATACATTTATAGTTTAATCGAAAGCGAGGAATAATCATGGCGGGAGGAAAAAATATAACAGTTATACCTGCTAAAAAGCAACTTGCTGGTAAGAGTTCAAAAGAAGAAAAGCCGAAACTCAGAGTTGCAGCATACTGCCGAGTGAG
>CAMZZN010000080.1 GCA_947345935.1 uncultured Ruminococcus sp. | reverse complement strand
TCTTTTCCACCTTTTTTCTTTTTATCTTATTATACCATGGCTTAATCTTTTCTGTCCAATTTATTATAGACGATTCAACGCTGCCAAACGATGCGTCATCCTTGGCACTGTATACAATAAAAACGCCCTTGCCCTGTGCCGAAAATGTAATTGGAGCATTGCCAATTCCTGCATTGTGCTTCAAAGTATACGGCAGTGTCGCATAACCGCTGTTTGTCTGCGCAAATGAACCTGCATTAAAATTTTTCAGTTCGCTGAGCGGAACGACCGATCCTGTAGAATATTCCGTTCCATACACTGTTTTTGATGGAATCGTATAGCTGTCAGACCTGTTTTTCGTCTTTAATGCTTGTCTGTAAAAGTACGCAATAGAATCAGAAATAAGAGAATTTCCTTTTTCATGCGGATGATATTCGTCGGTATAATAATCCTCTTTCTGGAGGAGACCGCTGTTAAATGCGTTTGTCAACGCATTATCCATGCTGATTATCAGCAGATCGTAATTTTCTCCTATGGCTGCCATCTGCTCCTGCATAGAATATCCGCCCTTTGCACGATTTATGATAAGAATAACTGCTGGATCGTTGGGCTGAGACAGACACTTTTTAACTAGACTTTCATATCCCTTTTTATAAATTTCCTCCGGATGATCATTTACTGAAAATTCAATAAAAATAACATCAGGATTCGCATCGAGTATATCATTTTGTGCACGCATAAGACCTACAACGGACGATGTGCCGGATAATCCTGCATTGATAAACGAAACGTTATCCCCGGTGCCGAAAGTATATGCAAAATATTTGGCTGATCGGCTAACATAGCAAGTATCGGTTCTGCCGCCCTCAGTGATCGAACCGCCGATATAAGCTAGCTTTACGTTCTCACCGTTCTGTGCTTTTTTTATCTTTTCGGTAATTCTTGCGGTGTTTCCTATCTGATAAACGGCATCTGAGTAAAATTTTTGCATTTCTGCGGAAGCCGTCTCCTGATATGTATCCCATGGGTTTTCCTCCGAAGTATCCGCTGCCGGAAAAGATGTGATCTTTTTGAGAACAAACTGCTGAATAAGCGAAACATCCTCAGAGTCAGCTTTACCGTTCTTATCAACGTCTGCGGCAATTTCGGCATATTTATCAGAAAATCCCTGTGTAATTCCTTTTCTTGCACAGCAAAGGTCAAATGAATCTATAACGCCATCAAAATTCACATCACCCGGTATAATATTTTTTGACTCTCCTGCACCGATTATTGAGATTCCTGCTACCGCACCGATCACCTCGTCAACATAAAAATTGTTGATGGTTTCAGCAGTTTCAACGTATATCTTCATATTTTCAGCATCCGCCGGAATAAGATAATTTTTATTTGCAAGCTGAACCCATTCGCCCTTTATTGCAGTCGCTTCGGCAATCGTTGAATAGTGCGTATCCCCGACAGCGTCGGTGTACTCAAGCTTTAAGAAAAATGTATCGGTGACGCCTCCGTCATAATACATAACGTTAGCGCTGAAACTGTATTCAGTTCCGGGAACAAACGCTTTCGGATTTAATGTTTTATAAGCTCCGTTCCATGACGCCTCCCTGTTTTCCACCAGAAGAGATTCACTGCCCACGAAGGCTGTCCTTCCGCTTGATACAATCTTTGCCGGCCCTCTTCCGTTCCAGCCGCAGAGATCGCCCTCAAAGCCGTCAACGAAATACCAACCCAAATCGTTCGGTTCAATAACAGAAGGCTGATTCCAGTCGGCACGTTCGTAATCAAAGAAATCAATGTCCGCATAACCGCCTGTATTTTTTGTAGGATAACTGTAAACGGCGCTTCTGTAGCCGGTAAAAAGTTTCAGGTCATAGCTCATCTTCAACTCTTTTCCGATTTTTGTCCAGCTGCTGCCATCATAGGAGTAGTAAAAGTCAACCTTGTCGATGTTATAAGAAATATTCAAATCACTATCAACATCATTAAATTTAAAATCCGCCTTTAGGTAAATCTCATTTCCGCTAAGATTTACTTCTTCAACAATTTTATTGTAGCTCTCTGTAATATCACCGCCGCTTTCAGCAATACCGTTTTCAGACATATAAATCTTTTTTGAACCGTCGTCTGCAACATAAACGCCAACGTTTCCGTATTTATACTGAAAAGCCGAAAGCCCTGCATGATCCCCTGTTTTCATATTGGACGCATCAAGTTTAATAACGCTGCTGCAAGCAGGTCCTTCAGTCCGCTGCGTCAGCGTATTTCTTGCATTGAGGATATTGGTCGCAATCGTTTTGTTTTTCAGTCTGAGATACCCCTTCCTCTCCGTTACCGACCATGCCGTGTTATCAGGATTGTGATTCCACTGCCACTCAAGAGCAAGATCATTTGAACTGTAGTTAAAGTCGTCGTCTGCGGCAAGGAACGTACCTTCATAACTTCCGTCAATTGTAAGAGTTTTAGGAACTTTTCCGTTTTCCCCCATAATTGGCCAGTCATTCTGCCATGTTACAGGAACCAGCAGAGGAATACGTCCCACTGCGCCGTGATCCTGAAAGACAAGACCGTACCACTTGCCGTCCGGCGTATCAATAATCCCTCCCTGGGCAGCACCGTCCGAATTAAGAATAGTCTTTCCTTCATAATTGCCAAGAATATCTCTGCTCCTATAGCAAAGTTCAATTCTGCCGCTGTTGCTCGGCCATGCAATAAGAAAAATATAGTAATAGTCGCCTATTTTCTGAATATGAGATCCTTCGCCGCTCAGACCGTCCAGACCGGTGGAAAAAAGCGTCTTATCAGCTCCCCCGGATTTGAAACCTGTCATTTCAGCGTTAAGTTCTTTAATTTTGATAGTGCCTCCCGCACCGTACACGAGATAGTTCCTACCATCGTCATCAAAAAAAAGTGAAGCGTCATGATACATTCCGTTTAGTTCTGTTTTAGTCCATTTACCGTTTTCAATATCGTTTGTTTTATAGATATAGGACTTTCCTGTTCCATAACTGCCGAAGAAAACATAATATGTGCCACTATGATACCGCAGACTTGCCGCCCATTGTCCATGTGCATAATCATGCTTACCGTTTGTTAGATTCTGAACATCCCCGTCGGCAATCGTATCATATACATAGTTGCAGATCTCCCATGAAACAAGATCCTTGGACTTCATTATCGGCGCACCCGGACTGAAAAACATAGTTGTGCTGATCATGTAGTATGTATCGCCGACACGGATAGCGTCAAGATCAGGAACATCAGACCATATAACAGGATTGGCAACGACAGAACTTTCTGCGGCAGTCACCGTCTGCATTGTTTCAGGCGGAACAGATAACGATGCAGTAAACAGAGCCAAAGCCGCCGCACCGGACAATGCCGCCTTAAAATACTTTTTTAAATCAAATTTCATAATAATCCTCCTTTGCAATATCAGATCTATTCAGAAAACACTCTCCTGCCCACAGCGATTTTCTGTCTTTTACAAATAATGCCTGCTACTTATTATTTTATTACAATCTTCATGCTCTGACAACCCAGAATTTGAAGATTTAGTGTATAAAATGATGTTTACACTTTATTTTTCACAATATACATTATATTTTCTCTGTTCGGGTCATGTAAAATCATTCGGCAGATGCATAATTTTACTTTCTGCGTAAAATTGGCGCTTACCTACATAATTTGCTCCTTTTTATAAAATAACACCGTACAAAGCATCCTGTTGGATTAGCGTTACATATGTAACATCAACTCTGTACGGCGTTATTTTTCATAATATACCATATTGAAATCTATATTAGGATGTCAACACATCATAGTATTGCAATATGTAAATTATTATTTATCGGATTTTGTCAGTTCAAGGTATTATCATAAAATAAAAAAATTCAAATTTACTTCCATTCCTTCCATACTTCCGGAAGAAAACCTGTAACAGCCTTTTTTCCGCTGCGGACAACAGGAGTTCTGATAACGTGCTGATTTTCAAAAAGCTTTTCAGCTTTGTCATCATCAGTAAGATATTTCATAAGAGTAAGCAGTTCCTCATCTTTCGACTTGTCGCTGATTAAGCTGTCAACTCCGCCAAGAGCCTGCACAACACTGTTGAATTCACCTTTGCTCATCCCCTTTTCTTTCATGTCAATGAACTGGTACTTTACACCACGTTCCTTGAACCAGCGCTCGGCTTTTTTTGTATCAAAACATTTTTTAGTCCCGAAGATCTGTATGCTCATCAATTTTTCTCCTCTGTAACAAATGCGATCGTTATATCCTCAGCCTCACGCAGAAGCTCGAAAGAAATTTTATGAAGATCCAGCCCATTCTGTGCAAAATACAGCCTGACCGTTGTAAATCGTGAGAACATAGGAGCATCCGTGGAAATAGATACAGGCTTGCCGTTTGTACCGCTCCACGTCATAGTTCCGCACGCCGATCCCATAAGAAACAGCGTAAGGGGTATCTGCGCCAACTCGCTTGCCAAGGACGAAGCGGTTATAGTAACTCTGTACAAACCGGGACGGGCAACATTCAGTGCAAACGAATAATTCTTTCCCTTTTCGCTCTTTACCCCTGTTAGATCAATACTAATGCTTCCGTCAATATCATACCATACAACGTCGGATTCATCGGTATTTTCTTCACAGTCCCTTCCAATAATTTCCACCTCTGGAGCATCGTTCATAAGTCGTTTCATAGCATTGGTTTTCATAAGAAAACTCAGAATATTCTTTGCATTACGCTGGAGTTCCCCTCTGGTGAGAGTACCGTTTTCCAGGGATTCTATAATATTATCGTCATTATCTGCGCAGTTTGCGCACACCATGTAAACATCATTCTGAGCACGAACCATAGCTGCCAAGTTGCTTCTTGAAGGCTCAGCGCCACGATCATTCACATTAGCCCACCAGTCAGTCATGGTAATACCCTTGAATCCCCAGTCTTCACGGAGAATCGTTGTGTTAAGATCAAAGCTGCCTGCTGTCCAGAGACCATTTAACGAACCGTATGTGGTCATGACGGAATCAGCTTTTCCGTCACGAACGGCAATTTCAAAACCTTTAAGATAAATTTCCCTGAGTGCTCTTTCTGATACGATCGAATCTATCGAATGACGGTTTGTCTCCTGATTATTAGCACAGAAATGCTTTACAGTTCCTGTAACGCCAGCTGAATGCAGTCCGTTAAGTTCTGCCGCCGCCATTGTTCCGGTCAGGAAAGGATCTTCTGAAAAATATTCAAAATTACGTCCGTTAAGCGGATGACGATGAATGTTCATTCCAGGGCCGAGCAGACATTCCACCTTGTTTGCAGTCATTTCAAGACCCATGAATTCAAACAGCTCCTGCACAAGCTCCCGGTTGAAAGTCGAAGCGATCATAGTACCGTTAGGCAGACTGAACGCCTTTGTTCCGCAATCAAGACGCATTCCGGAAGGACCGTCATCGCAGCATCCAGCAGGAATTCCCATAGCGGCAAGACTATCAGACACACCGCCGAAAGCGGAAGCCGTTCCGGCAGTGACCCTCGGACTGCCCATTCCCTCACCTTTGACAATGCAGGCAAGATCATTATCGGTCATCTGAGCGATAAATTCGTTCAGATTATGCTTTTTTGTGACAACATCGACAAGCTTTATTCCCCTATCTCCGGTATATGGAATCTCTTTCGGGAGTTTATATATACGGCGCTTAGTTTCATCAACTATATTAACAGGCACTTCTTCATTTACGGGAACAAGACCGTTTTCCGTCATTTCAGCTTTGATACGCTCAAATTTTGTAACCGGAGCTGCCGCCTGTACACATCTTTTCACTATAGCGCTCTGTCTCTGAACAATGGTGACAGCTTTGACAGCGCTGCGTACATCAGAACCGACATAGAAGTTATATTCGCCGCCCTCAAGAACCCAGCAGCTGCGTCTGTCCGAAGCTCCGGAATCATCATATGAAGCAAAATCAGCGATTCTGAACTTAACGTCAAGTTCTTGAGTTTCTCCAGGTTCAAGAAGTTTTGTTTTTCCGTAGCCGCACAGAACCTTTGCCGGTTTTCCAAGCTTTCCCTGGGGGGCTTCACAATAAACCTGAACTACCTCTTTTCCGCTGAATTTACCGATATTTTTTACAGAACAAGTTATAGTTATCCGTGATCCGTCTCCGGAAGTATGAACAGGAGTGATTTCAAAATCGGTATATGACAATCCGAAACCGAAAGGATAACGAACTTTTTCCGGTGCAAATGTTTCAAACCAACGATATCCGACGTATATATCCTCACGGTATATATTGGATTTTTTCCCTCCAAAGCACGTATCAGAGGGATAATCCGACACATTGAAGGCAATTGTATCCGGCAGCTTTCCAGACGGACTGGTTTTTCCGGTAAGAACGGCAGCCGTTCCTGTTCCGCCCGTCATGCCGCCCTGCCATACATACAAAACAGCATCGGGATTGCAGGAATCAACAAAAGACATATCAATAAGTCCGCCCACGTTAAGAAGCACAACGAACTTTTTGAACTCGGAACGAACCTTTTTAAGCATATCAAGTTCCGTTTTGGTCAGCAGAAAAGAACCCTCTTCCAGACGGGCGTCCATTTCCTCTCCTGCCGTTCTGCCTATTATAACTATAGCAGTAGATCCTTTTTTTGCTGCGTTTCTAACCGTATCAATATCGAGCGGCATCTCTTTCTGAGACCATGGCTCGTCGCCCCATCCCTTTCCGAGATCAAAAGGGTTTTCGTCGTCCCAGCAGCGATAGATATCAAGAAGCTCTGTATTCAGCTTTACTCCTGCCTCGATAAGACCGTCGGTGATTCCTATTACCTTGGAAACATTCACCATTCCGCCCGAACCTGTACCGCTTTTGTAATAGTGAAGCTGGATACGTCCGAAAACAGAGATGATCTCGTCCTTTGGGAGAGGAAGAGCGTTATTGTCATTCTTCAGCATAACAATGCCTTCAGAAACTGTTTCAGCGGCTATTTCAAGATATTTTTTCCAATCAAGTATTTTTTTCATCATGTACCCTCTTTTCAGGAATATTCAGTAATTATAAGTATATTATATCAAAATTGCTGAATAAATGCAAGTACTTTTGCACAATTTCACCGCATCTTCATTGTATAAACAAAAAAGAGTCCGGTTTTCGGACTCTTTGGAGGCGCCACCCAGATTTGAACTGGGGATCAGGGTGTTGCAGACCCACGCCTTACCACTTGGCTATAGCGCCGCCTATGGAGCGGATTACGAGGCTCGAACTCGCTACCTCCACCTTGGCAAGGTGGCGCTCTACCAGATGAGCTAAATCCGCA
>CAMZZN010000079.1 GCA_947345935.1 uncultured Ruminococcus sp. | reverse complement strand
TCAAATGATATAAGGAAGTATTTATATCTTATGACACAAGATGTTATAAATATTCTAAATATCAAAAAGGAATCTATAGAAACTAAGGAATTCAATATTATTATTGCTGACATTAAGCAATTGGAAGAAAGATTATCTATTGAAAGTGATTTTGGCTACGGAAATAATATTGTTATAAATTGTGAGAATGATATTGTAAAACACATAGAGTCCATAATATATTTAGCGGCAAATATAGAAGAAAAAAATTATATAAATAATATTGACTTGATACGTGTTGAGATTTTGATTATTAACAGGTTATTAAGTAAAAGAGCAGAGCTTAAGAAAATATAGTAAAACAAGTATACATATAAAAATTGTAAAGCTTATATATGAATTTTACTTATTTGACCAATCACTATCAAAACATTTAGAAACATATCATATTCCCTCTTTATGTAATAAAACTGTATAGTGTAAATAAATTATATTGGCAATTAAAAAATTCTAAGAATCATAAAGAAATAAGTTGATAACTTTTGATTGCTGAATTATAGAAATAACTGTGTTATTTCTTTGTGTTACAATATAAGTTTCACAATCATAAAACTCATAAAATTAAAAAAACGAAGTAAAATATAATTTTATTTAACTAAGCGTAAAATTGAGATAAATTAATAACATCTATTTTATAGTCACAAGCTAACGCAAAATAGGCACTTTCGAGGAATCGGGAGTGCTTATTTTTATGCTGTTTTGAGTCGAAATACAGCTACCGTACAGCTACGACAAAAAATCCCGATTTTTTCATTCTATATCATAAAGTGTTACAGAGTATTATTTTGTTTCCTGTTTCTTATTTTGTGATTGAAATTTTCAACCGAATGTGGTATAGTATTATTATCAGATGAAAAGGAGTTGATATCATGGATGAAAAAATCAGGAATAAAAAAGTTGAGGAATCCATTACAGAGACAACAAAACTCTTGCAATACAGAGAAATTAATGGTCAGAACCGTCTATTCGGCGGTCGTCTCATGGAATGGATAGACGAAGTGGCTGCATTGACTGCTATGAGACACTGCGGCGGACTTGTTACCACCTGTGCGGTGGACAATCTGCGTTTCAAGTACGGCGCATATATTAATGAAATAATTGTACTGATAGGAAAGATAACGTATGTCGGCAATACTTCAATGGAAGTCCGTGTTGATACATACGTTGAGGATATTGAAACGGGAATCAGACGTGCGATAAATCATGCATATCTGATATGCGTTCATGTTGACAGCAATGGCAAACCAATTTCCGTGAATTACGGACTTGAAGTAGAAACGCTGTCCGAAAAAGCTGAGTGGGAAGGTGCAGTAAAACGTAATGCTGCACGTAAGCAAAGGTTCAGCGACGGATACTGATATGAAATATAAAGAAAATATTTTAACTAAAACTCCTGTGGTTATTCTGCTGGCATTCATTTGCTCAGCATTGTGGGGAAGCGCTTTTTCAGGAGTCAAAATAGGCTACGAAAAGTTTGATATAGATTCTGCCGACTGGTCATCGCAGATGATTTTTGCAGGAGTACGTTTTGCCATAGCAGGCGTCATGGCGCTTGCTTTCGGCAGTATCTCAGCTCGAAAAGCATTGTTGCCAACAAAAAAATCAGTATCCAAAATCATGATAATAAGCTTATTTCAGACCATTCTGCAATATATTTTTTATTATGTCGGACTTGCTCACACAACAGGTGTGAAAGCAGCAGTCATTGTAGCTGCAAACGTTTTTATGTCTATACTCATTTCATCGCTGATATACAAAATCGAAAAGCTGACACTACATAAAATAATCGGCTGTATACTGGGATTTAGTGGAATTATTATTATCAATCTCAGCGGACTTAAAGACGGAGTGAAATTCAGTCTGTTTGGTGACGGATTTGTACTAATATCCACGGTTGCAAATGGATTCTCGTCAGTTTTGATGAAAAAATATTCGACGTCGGAAAATCCTGTGATGCTCAGTGGCTGGCAGTTCTTTTTTGGCGGACTTATTATGACGTTGATAGGAGCAATTTGCGGTGGAAATATCGGCAGCGTAAATGCAGGCTCTGTCATGATACTTCTATACCTTGCATTTGTTTCAGCGGCAGCTTACTCCCTATGGTCTGTATTGCTGAAATACAATCCTGTGTCGAAAGTAGCGGTATTCGGTTTTATGAATCCTGTATGCGGTGTGATTATTTCAAATATAGCACTGAAAGAAAGCAGTCCCCTTGGTATTCAGTCGCTTGTGGCTCTTAGTCTTGTTTGCGTTGGAATATATGCAGTTAACAAAAACGTAGATAAAAATATTTAACTAGTTGAAATCTTAGCATGAAGTCTGCAAATTCAAAGGGAAGAAAAAGTATGGATTGCAGGTGATTGGAGCGATATATCATCTCGATAGCAGAGAGGTAGAGTTTTTATGATAATGAATTGAATGAGATGTTGCCTTAAACTTATTGGAATATGTTCATAATGAGAACCGGTTCTGAGATTTGCTAAAGGAGTTTGCCATGAAAAAGTGTATATGTACGTTTATTGCCGCATTAATTTGTGCTTTGTCAGTAGTGCCGAAAACTGGCGTTTGCACCACTTCTGCAAAAGGCGATGTGAACGGTGACGGAGAGTTCAATATCGCCGATCTGGTGTTGTTTCAGAAGTGGCTGCTTGCTCTTCCCGATATCGAGCTTGTAAACTGGAAAGCAGCCGATTTCTGTGAGGACGAAAGACTTGACGTTTTCGACATCTGCCTTATGAGAAAGGCGCTTATTGAAGCTGAGAATGATAACAGTATTATTGTATCAAACATCGACGAACTGTCAGATGCTGTGAAAAATACCAAGACTGGGGACGTTATAAAGGTCGCTCCGGGAATCTATGATGTATCGTCAAAAACTATCAGTTCCGAAGCGGACGGAACAGAAAATGCTACCATAACCTTGACTGCTCTTGACAAAAACAATCCCCCTGTGCTGACAGGTTCAACTGCAGAGCATGGCTATGTTTTGCACATTCTTGGGGACTACTGGGTACTCGACAGCCTTATCTATCAGAATTCACAAAAGGGAATCGTACTTGATAACTCCAACCATACCGTTATACAAAACTGTGAGCTTCATACGTTGGGAATGGAAGCGGTAGCTGTTCGTGATGGCAGCTCCTATTGCGCTGTAAAGTCCTGCTATATCCACGATACCGGACTTGTTAAGCCGGGTTACGGCGAGGGAGTTTACATCGGTAGCGCAAAGTCCAACGACAATTTTAATCATTTCTGCGATCACAATAAAGTCATCGGTTGTACATTCAAAAATGTTGCCGCCGAGCATGTTGACGTTAAGGAGTATACCACCGATACCGAGATCAGCGGATGTATTTTTTACGGCGACGGCATGGCAGGGGAGAACTCCGCCGGCAGCTTTATCGACCTGAAAGGCAATAACTGTTACGTCCATGATAATATCGGATACAGGAACGGAAATCCTAAGATAGTTGCTGCATTTGAGATACACAAACAGATCGAGGATTGGGGTTATCATCATGTTTTTGAAAATAACACACTCTACATGGATCAGCCATACAGTACTGAGAATACAAGCCGTCGGATGTATGTTGTGGACGGCTGGTTCAGCGATTTTTCAGTGAAAAATAATCAGGTTGACTACGGAGACGGACTTGTACCTGCGGATAGTAAGGAATATTATAACTCAGGAAATGTGACTTATCTGGACTGATATACAGCGAAATTCATTGCATTTGTAGCATTATTACTATCGGAGCGGGCAGTCACGTAAATGAGCTGAAATCGTTAAAGTTTAAATTCCAACCCTGTTGTCAATCGTTGAACACGATCACCTAAAAAACGCCGTCATCGATTTGTTGATTTTGAGATATTAATATAAATCTGTCAAGGACTGTTCTTACATTATTGCCTATACCTTTGCTATCTGGCATATTATTGTATGGCGGATCATATTTCTACGATTTAAAAGCAATAGTTCTTTCGTCCATGTACATAAATTCGGTACTTGCGATTGATGAATAGTATTCTTCTTGGATTTCTTCTCTTGCATATACCGGCGCATTTTCATTCCATAAAAAGAATTCTGGAAATCCATCTGAATGATTACAATGAGCGTGTGATAGAATACCGAAATCTATTTCTGATAAGTTGATGATCATAAGTTCAGCATTTTTAGCAAACAAATTTTCTCGACCAGCATCGAACAGTATCTTTTTGTCGTTGTATTCAATATAAATGCTCAGACCATTTTCGGTTTCCAATTCATAATTCGTAGTATCTTCAATAAGAACAGTGATCTTTAGGTGTGGTTGAGAAACCTTGGGCGGTGTATTTTGTTCAGCTATAGCATCAATATTTTGTGAGGGATCTGCAATATCAGAATCTTGTAAGGGAGATGAGGCTTTAGTATCTGATTTTTCAATCGGCATAAATGGTTCTTCTTTTTTTATTCGCCGTAATACTTTTACCCTTGTTCCCTTATTACATTCAGCATCGCTTGTTAGTGCTTCTTGTGCATGTTCTGATGGATAAAAGGAAGAGCTTATGAAATTTGCTGTTTTGCCATAAAATATAGTTGTTTTATTTCTATCCTGCGATTTGCTGAATAAGTTTCCTTTTACAACTAATTCACCTGTTTTAAGATTGCTTAAAACATTACTGTCAATATTAGTTGAGTTAATGTATGAGGAAACCATTTTTTCGTCTGTAGGCTTGAAAAATATCATTGTACCCAAATTGCCGAACAGGTCATTAAGCTTTTCCTTCATAAAGTCCTGTGATGCAAGAAGCAGGCTTATTTTTTTATGTCTGCATTCTCGTGCAAAACTGTTTATTGTACTGGAGCTGGAAAGATTAAGAAAACTGATCTCATCAATAATAATGGTGAATCTTTGAGATTCTGAATATGATTTATATGCCGATAGTGATGCGAGCATAATATCAATTTGATTGCCGCCGAGTTTGTTCCTTTCTTTCTCAGTTGTTATGACGATTATTTTCTTTTGCCTGTCAATAAATTCACTCCACGTTTGTCGAAGAATACCTCTTCCTTTTATATAGGATATAATTGAAGAAAGCCGCTCATCAACGCCATTTTTAATCATTTTGGCAGATCGAAGCATATCTGATATAGAGTCACAAATTCTTTGAGTATAGTATTCATCTGATACTTTGGATAATTCTTCGGATGTTACTATTGACACAATAGTTTTTAATTCTTCGGTAAGAGTACTGCTTTGTTTTTCTCCTAAATTACTGCTTGCTGCAATAAAAGGTAAGTCTTTCCTGCTCCAGAAGCTCCGGTTATATACATATGGAAATTTTCGTCACTATCAGTGTTAATTTTTATACCAGAAGTGTATGTATCACCAATTGAATTAATTATCGGAACAAAATTTGGTAATGGTATTTGTGGGGTGATATAGAAAAAGTCATAGTTCTTGATTGCTTCAAGCATTGATTTGCTTTGTGAATCAAGATATTCAGTGGATATTGAGTATAATCTTTTTTGTTTATTGGTAGCGTCTGAGGCAAATGTGACTTTTCTCGTATATTCGTTAACATCAGAATTACGTTTTTTAGATGGCTTCATTGGCATCAATGAAGCCCCATACAGAGTTTTGAGTACAAATGTGGATTGCATGGTTTTTCTGATTTTGGATATAATCATTTTTTTGTAAACTGTTTCATTGAAATTTAGGTAGCCACTGCTTTCAAAGGTCATATTTTGTGTTTCATCATAAAAAGGTTCGCTGAATTGATTTGCCAGTTTGATTTTTCCAGAGTGTATAAGCTCATTAAGGATATCATAAAAATCCATGACAATTTGATCACGGTTATTTGAAATTGTATCATTATCAGATGAGTACCATTTTCGTATTGCTGATATATCAGATGAATTTATTACCTCATATTCTTTGAGAAATTCCATTGTAGTTTCAAGAATGCGAATAGTGCTGATTCTTTCATTATATTCATCTGTAGTTACTTCTTTGTATTTGTCAATTAACGAATAAATTTTTGCCGTAATTTCCGATTCATTATCAATTATATATTGAATCAAGGAGAAGTCAAACTGCCCTGAAAGATTTTGAATATATTTTATATCCTTCTTATCAGGCAGATGATCAACATCTTGAAACGTGAGCTGGATAGATAATGTATCATCCGATCCAATAATTTGATTGTCAGTTATAATTGTAAGGATCTGTCTTTTATTGTTTTCATTTTCATTATTGTATTTGATCAAGTTTTTCGACAATCTAATGTTGGAAGCGATACTTGATTTTTCTTCTGAAAATGATTCATCCCGAAAAAGTGCTATTCCATCATTTGAAAATAATTCGGTGAATATTTTATCGAAATCAGTTTTAGTGAATGGTAGATGTATAGGTGAAAAGCTTGAATAATTAATTGTCTGAAGTAATGCTATTATAACTTTTGCATTATTTTCATCTGTAGGTTCAATAATAAACATTTGATCAGGTTCAATATTTTTTTCTTTGAAAAAGTATAGCAGCAGGCTTGCTACACGTATAACTATAAGCAGCTTATATTTCCAATTGTTTGGAAGAATATCTTTGTATTCATTGGCTACATCGGTCAAAGCACGATTTATGTATAGAAGCTTTCTGTTTTTAATATCTTCTGCATAACCTTTATATTTATCCTTTTTAAGACATTCATATATAAGTGGATGAACTATATTGGCGGATGCAAAGTAAAGACCGCTTTCGATCATAGACCAGCCGGAGTAGGAAGGTAAATACATATATGAAATATTAATCTCATTTTGAACTAAGTAGAAAAAGAGTGCGGTTGAGTACTGAGGTTTGAAATTTAAACTGCTTCTGTCAGTTATTAGTCTATTAATTTTGTATACGAAGTTACCTTTTAAATACTCATCTTCAGTAATTACAATCGGTATATTAGTTGAATCAGTTATATTATTTTTTTCTATCTCAAATTCACAGTATATTGCATCAAATCTTCCGTTGTCATGCGGATTGACAATAATACAGGAGATGAGTTTAGTTGTAGAAATTAATACATAGTCACCTTTTATTTTTATATAGTATGAATTTGCACCTTTGCAAAGAATTTTGTCAGGGGTAATTTCTTTAGTTTTTATTTGTCTGCTTTTTAAGTTATAAATAACATCTGAATACCGTATATCAGGATTGTAAAATGTTCTGACAAGACAATTGTTTTTTTGGAGCATATATTCAGTATCCGAAACAGATAATTGCTGTTGAGCGGAGGATATATATTTATCAGATAAAGAAGATATAGCATTATCATATTCAATCAATGCTGCAAAGGAAAATGATTTTTTTGACATATTGTAACACTCCTTGATGTATTGTTAAAACATTTAATTTCTTATAATATACCGATTTAAAAAAATTATAATTGAAAAAAAGTTGAATTTATATGTGCTTTTTTAATTATTTATAAAAGGATATTTGTAAAATCGGCATTTAAAAAATAAATATTTATGCAAGGGGCATCACGCCCATATGCGTTTACTTAATAGAAAAAATACGAAAAAGAGAATATTTTCTGGAACGTTTTGAATTTGAAGTAAACT
>CAMZZN010000078.1 GCA_947345935.1 uncultured Ruminococcus sp. | reverse complement strand
ACTATATGAATTTTCCCCAAGATGAAAAGAAGAAGAATAAGATAAAATATGGCATAATATTTATCTTTTCTATATTTCTAATTTTACTTAATATTATTTGGATTATCAAAGAATTATTTTAAAATTAATTACATTAAATATGATGGAAGTTATAAATTCGCACTTGCAGTAGATTCACATCATATGGTCAGCAGTGTATGATAATACTGATTCTTCTAATCCAATATTAACTTTTAACAGAGGAAGTAATTTTAAAACCTCTGCTACATATCCTTCTACATATACTGCGATAACTTATAGTGACGACAACCACTATATGATCGGATATGTATTACAATAATGGATGGTGAATAATGTGAGAAAACAATCAAAATTATTAATTATCATTGTAATATTTTCTTTTATAGCAATAATTATCAATCTTAATAACGTGATATCCAAAAGAAATTGGGTAAAAATTGAAGCCGTTGTTTCATCTGTTCTTCTTCCAGAGGGTACAGTGTGTGGTGATTTTACTGATATGAACGGAATAATGCATAACAACGAGCCTTTATTTGCGGACTTTAGATTTCAGCAGATTAGAGCTATAAAAAATGTAAATCAAGAGAAAATAAATAAATATATCGGAAAGAAAATTGTAATCCTATATAATCCAGAAGCTAAAGAAGAAGTTAAAAACTACGATAAAATTAGAAACTACAATAAAATTATAAGAAATATTATTTTATCAATTTCAATTTTTATCATCTCACTTACTTTATATTTAATAATTCAAAAGAAACACAAAAATAAAGATACCAAGTAATATAATAGATTTGTTCAATGAAAATTGCAGTACTGACAGTTCAACCTTTACAGTTAGTGTCAATGACATAACTAATACTTCTGAAGAATTATTCAGAGTGGGGTACATACTTAAGTGATTGGGTGATTTTGATGAAGTTGGCTGCGCTCCCATAGCTGAAGTGGTAAAATTTGCTCAATCTGAATATTCTTGTGTTTTATTTAAATCTATAAGCAATCCCTGGGAACATGATAGTGATGGAGATTACTATACTGACGATATAGATATGTTTAAGTATGTATGGAATGAATCATCCATAAAAGAAATATATTGATGACACAGATAGTGCTAAAGGAAAAAATCCTGTGGAAAACTCTTATAAGACAAATGGAATTTTAACCCAAATTATCATGGGGGATGGCGGAACAATGGAAAAAAACGCCTACTCTTTTATAAGATCAAACAATTCTAAGTATAAACATAAAGGATATTCATCAACGTTTAGTATAGACCCTAAAAAAAATAGCTATTATGCCATTACGGTTACTGATGTAAATAGTCTTGATGATGTTGAGATAAAGGTTACATATGTTGAAGACGGCTTTTGGTTTATTACAGAGGATAAAACTATTACAGTAAAACAGTGTGAATCAGCTACTTATGCTAATGGAGAAGCAACATTTTATTACTATTTAGAGACTGGTATGGATAACCATCATATAATTCAAATCAACAATAATTCTGGTTGTTCAACTTACAATGTAATTGTTTCTCAAGATAACTGGGTTTATGCTCCTAATGGCGGAATACAAGATGTTGTTGAATATTCGGATTATGCAAGTAACACTTCCGCCTTTGGAGGTTCATTACCATCTTATAAATATTACATAAGTGAGGGAATGCTTTATGCTGTAATTGCAGATATTGTGGGAACTAAACAGGATTTGTCAGACATTAAAAATGTTGAAAAAATTATGAATGACTTAGGATATGATAGAGAACAATATAGTGTTACTACTGATGATGTTATTAATGTTGTTTTGTCTGATGGAGCATTGATTTTTTCGATTTATAGCTTTGGAACATCTGCTGCAGGAGAAACTATATGGGCTGCATTATTGAAGGACAAAGCCGCTACTGGAGCATTAGCAATATCCGGTATATTGGAAGTACGCACCACACCTAATTTGAATCTTATAAAAAAAATAACTAATTATTGGGAGAAGCAAGGTTTAAAAGAAGCGTTTGACAAAAGTTGTGAATCAAGCGGTAGCTATAACGTATATCGTTCTGATTATTCTAATCTTATTACAAACTTCTGGCAGCCTTGGGAAGAAACTTCATACATAAATAAAATCGATGAAATGGGAAACAAATGTAGCGTTTATTGTTTTAATCCTAATGATACACAGTTAATTCGTGAAAAGTTAGGATGGAAATAGTATGAAAGAATTACTCTTTTTATTTTTTGTTCTATTATCATTATCATTATCATTATATAGTAATTTCAGTTACTATATGAATTTGCCCCAAGATGAAAAGAAGAAGAATAAGATAAAATACGGCATAATATTCACCTTTTCTATATTTCTAATTTTACTTAATATTATTTGGATTATCAAAGAATTATTTTAAGATTAACTAACGATACAAATATAAAAAATATGTAATTTAAAATTTGACAGAAAGGACGGTCGCACCGTCCTTTCCATTATTTCTGTATCTCAATCACAAATTTTCCCTCAGAGCTGACTTTCAGCTTCAAGGTCTTAACATACCGATTGCAGAAATTCTCCATTTCTTTCATGGTAGCCGTTACTCGTGTAGCTTCATAAATTTTATGAGTAAGCTCCAATGGATTTTCCCAATAGAGCGTAGGCAGATGCTTTTCAAGCTCCGCAAAGAGGACTGCTTTTTTCAGCTCGTCCGTTCCTGCCGTGCAGAAATCGTCAATGGCACAATAATAAATGCCATGCTGTGTAAGAGTAGACTTGATTGCCATTCCGCACTTTTCGTATTCGTACATAACAAGAAAGTTGGCATTCGGCAGGCTCTCGATCAGTCCCCAAAAATCGGAATCACTTGATACAATGATGAATGATGTGATGCCGTCACGATAAAAGTCCGTGACAACACTCGCTGTCATTCGTACATCAACAAGCGATTTGCGATCGGTCACACGTTCAATTACGATATGCTCAACAGGAATATGTGTGAATTGTGAAAGCCAGTCCCAGCCGCTTGTAGTGTTGGTATCGTCATACAGAGTAATTTTCTCAATCTTTGCAAGTTCATCCTGATTTAAGCCTTTCAGAACGCTGAACAGCTTGAATACATCAGAGTTTTCACAATCAACGGCAATCGCTGTTTTGGTGGAGCAGTCAATAAAATTGTATATATTGTCTTTCGTTTCATCGGCAGCATCACGGTATTTGGTATAGTCGGTGAAGATGTCATCATGCTGGGCATAGATGATTTTCAGAAACTTTCGGTCTGAATATACGATGCTCCCCAGCTCTGCCGGCTGCCAGTGAATATACATCTGAAATGGATAATTCTCAATATTTGACATATACTTTGTGAACTCGTCCCGCATAACATTCGGGTTATTGTATTTCGGCACAAAGAACAGATCTCTTATGTATTCCCAATTTATCCAATCGTAAAACAATCGGGAGCATTTGTCAATATTTTCGTTGATGAGCCGTGTAAAGTCCTGCATATACTTCTCGGCTCGGTAATTTACATGAATGATCTCAAATCCCCATTTTTCAAGCTGTCTGATATTATCATGGTCATACCAATCAAGAGAATTGAGATTTTTCAATTCAAAACGTATAGCGGTATCCGTTCTTTTGAATTTCTGCATGAGAACGGTTCGCAGCTTGCATAAATATCGTATCACGGTAGCTTCTTTGCCAGCGTAGAGTTTTTCGATCGTTTCCGTACATTCGGGATAACTGCTCTCCAACGCTGATTTTCTTACGCCTATCATGTAGGCGATCGTCGTAACTACCTCTTTTGTATCAACGGTCAAAGGTGTAACCTCCTATTCATCGTTTATTAATTCAATATGTTTGTCTATGACCGACATAATCTCGTTCAGACGGCTTTCTCCGATGCCATTGATCCGGCTCAGATCTGCCCTCAATTTATCATAATCAATGCTGTGAGATTCAGCGGCTTTATAGCCTTGCTGATACACATTCTGTACAAAGTTATTCATTGTTTCTCTGTCCATTGATTTGATTTTCTTGTATAATGCACGGTCAATTATAAGTTCACTCTTTTCCATTGCTTTCACCTCCGATCTGCATACTTACTATTATAGCATGATTCGTGGTGTAATTCAATGAAAAGGCTGTGAAAAAAAGCTTTGCGGATTGACTTTTTCTGCTCGGTGTGGTATAATTTTAAAAAACGCTTAGGCATATAAATCGGAATTTGCATGATGAATTTCGATATTTCATTTAGAGGGTGATTGAAAATGAATATAAAACGTGTAAATGAAGAAGATAGCAGAATAGGCAACTTTATCAACGAAGAATTCTCAGCTTATGGCGAGCAGAACAATGTTGATTTAAATTATAATGAATTCTGTTTTATTGCCGAAAGCGATGATGGTGAAATATTGGGCGTTATTACAGGTCGTGCATATTACAATGAGGTGCATATAGGTGATTTGATCATACATAAAACTCATAGAAAATGCGGATTGGGAAGCAAGCTCGTTTCAGCAGTTGAGGAAGCTTTTCAAAATGCAGGATATGATAAGATCACACTCACGACTTTTGGATTTCAAGCACCTGAATTCTATAAGAAACTTGGGTATACTGTTGAATTCATTCGAGAAGATAAAAATCCCAAACTATGCAAGTATTTTTTATCAAAGCATATCACATGATAAATTCCAGTTTATGCACTAATCGAATAGACTCACCAACGGTCAACCGTATCACACGGCTGACCGTTTTTCATATTCTCACACATAAACCATAGCTTTAAAAACGCTGTCCCTCGCCTGCATTTGAAGCATATTCCCGATAGCTCCGACTGTGTAAAGATCACCGATTTCATTCGCTATCTGATACTCACGGTTCACCTGCATAAGCAGCTCGGTCTGACGGTTTACTGCATCTGTGACCTTAATGTCAAGCTCGTCAAGATGCTTGTAGATCTCACCCTTATCCACGATCTCCTGCAAGAGTTCGGGGCGCATTTCCTCGATGTGGTACAGATAATACTTGATGTGGTCGGTATGAAACACATAACGCTCCGTTTCACCCGACTTCGGATTGATATGCGTGACTGTCTGCGTATCGGTATCGACCGCCCATAGAGGTGTGCCGTCCACGGTTTTCTTGCTCTGAAAAATCATTTTGAATCCCTCTTTTTCTTCGTAATGTAATATCCTGCACCGCCAATTCCTGCAACTGCTGCTATTCCTAAAATGATCGGCATAAGGTTTGCTCCGGATTGCACAGAATCGCCCTCAGAATCGCTTGACTGACTACTGGCGGTATTGCTGCCCTCTGCGGAAAAACCGTCCTCAGAAGCTGACTGCGTTCTTCCTGTGACCTTGCCGACAACTCTCGGACTATCCGCACCGTCATCGTGAATTTCGTAACTGCCTGTGGTTTCGGGTATATCTTCATCTAAGGTGCTGAATGGCGGAAAAGTGTCAACAGTATCGCCGTTCTGGTCGAGCATCTGCCAATTCCCATTCAGCAGATAAAAGCTGTAATGATTATCCTCGGTGTCAATCGTCCAGTCTCCGTTATCATCGTCCTCAAAATCCCAATTTTCAATCAAATGGCGGTAGTAATTTTTGTATTCGTATTTCAATTCACCAATCTCGGACCAGTCATAATCGTCTGAACCGTAATTATCATCGAGCCACTCGTCAAGAAGATGACGCTTGTACGATGCTTCGGGATAGTCAAGACCGTTATCACCCTTGCCGTTCCACATATCTTCCCAAATTTCAGTTTCGATGTAGTCACGGTCAAGATTTTCGGCAGCGTGAGCAGTGATCCCTGAGCTGACTGCAAGTGCGATACAAAATGCCGCTGCAATGATTCTTTTCATAAAAATTGCTCCTTTACTGAATTATTTCCTATGTCTGACACGCAAGCCGCTAAGCTCAATATCGGGATTTCCCACGATATAGTAACGCTTTCCGTTATGCTCGATACGGCTTGTCCGCCACTTGTATTTCTCGTCCCAATCATCGTAGAAATAATACTCGATGCCGTCTCCGCAATGATATTCATGGTACTTGTCCTCATAGTACCCCTGATCATTGAACGACAGCACACCTTCTCCGATGATCTCACGCTGCTGATATTGGAGAATATAGTGAATGTCGCATAAATGGCGCATAACAGTCTGATACTCGTCAAGGAGCTGCAATTCATCGGGATCGGTGATTTTGTCAAAATCCTTTATGCAGGACCAGTCCTCGTATTTGTCGTACTCGGTGATTTTCACCATTTCTTTGATACCGATGCCCAGCTTGCGGAGCATTGTATCAAGCTCCTTTATTGTGATCTCTTTCATAATCTAACCTCTATCCTATGTATTCATCAAATGTTGATACTGTGCGGAAAATAATGCGGTTATTCACCCAACGCTGTAACCGCCTGACATTATCCCGTCCTGTGGTATGTGCCTTGTCATAAATCATAATATATGGATCATACCCCATATCCCTTAGCGTGTACACTCGCTCTAAGTCCTGTTCAAAGATGGTATTAAAATTTGTCAGGACGTAAACAGAAAGCTTTCTGTAACCCCACTTGGTAATGTCCTTGAACATCTGGAATTTCGGGAGAATAGTGTCCCTATCTTCGTATCTGTCCCACGCAAAATGAACTGCCTTGACTTTGAGTTTGCTTATCATTTCTGCTCTTTCTTCGGTCATTAAGCGAATGTCAAGACCTTGATTGATGTCAACATAAGCCTTGCTGTCGATGAGCTGCTGTAACAATTCTTTCCATTCGGGGTAGGCTAAAATGTTCGGATCGCAAAGCACGATATTTTTCTGACCTCGCCAAAACTCTGAAAGGTCTGCGACTTTCACGGAGCATTTGCCCTCTTTCACACCAACGTGACAGAAATTGCACTCTCTCGGACACCCTCTTGTTAAAAATCCATATGCGGTATCTTTCGTCATTTCGGGATATAGCGAATAGTCGGGATATGTATGCTCGATCTCATAGGGCAGATCATTGTCTGCCGATTTATCGTATATCTCCCTGCCGTTCACCAACCTGATAGCATAACCGCTGCCGCCTTTGATAATCCTGTCCGCATTGATCGGGTAGGGATAGTCCTCCGTGAAGCTGAACACCTTTGACATATACACTATGTCAAGGTGTTCGCTTGTCATCGGATTGTACCATTCAACGCTGTCCCCCTGCGATTTATGCCACGCTGACAGCTTCATTAGCGGCAGATTCGGGTAATTATGCCCGTCAACATCAATCAAACCTATCTTCATTCGTCCACGCTTATATTCGCAAAATAAAATTGCAAAGCCTTTTCGATTGTCTCGCTGATTTCTTTAGCCTTAGTTTCCTCGCCGAAATACTTTCTGTATGTATCATTGCTGATTTTCACGCTCTTAGGCTTTTGCTTGACCTCAACTGCACCTGTAATGATACGAATTATGGTGTCACGGTCAATGTTGCCTTCGCCATCGGCAGCTTCACGGAGCGATTTCGCTTTTTTCATGTCAATCTTGAAGTCCTCCGCCTGTTCAGCGATTTCTGCCTGTGCTTCGGATGACAGGAAAGACAATTCAACTCCTGCCCTGATAGAAACTGAATCGTCTATAATAAATTGGACAGAAAAGATTAAGCCATGGTATAATAAGATAAAAAGAAAAAAGGTGGAAAA
>CAMZZN010000077.1 GCA_947345935.1 uncultured Ruminococcus sp. | reverse complement strand
GCCATGTAGTTCCTGCCGCATCATAAATTCCAACCGCCTTGATGCCCTTTGCGGAGATGTCGGTCTTATTGGAATTGCCATCCTGCATACCTCCGCCGCCCCAGGGATTTGATGAGGAAGAACCGCCGCCCGTGCCGGTAAATGATGAACCTTCGTATGTGTGGATATTTATATCACCGCCATTGATAATAACGTCCTGTTCACCCTGAATTCCGTCGGCGTAGGAATTTATATTTACCGTTCCGCCGTTAATCGTCACTATACCGTACGATTTGCCTGCCGTTGCCGTGTCAACCGCCGTCGATTTTATTCCGTCGCCGCCCTTCGTATTGACTGTCAGATTAAGCGTGCTGAAATCTGCATCGGCAGCATTTCCGATCGTTACGCTGTCCTTGCCCCTCAGTCCGTCATCTGCAGCGTTTATGGTGATATTTCCGTTATAGATCTTCAGATCATTCTTGCAGACAACTGCGTCGTCTGTATTTCCGTTTATTACGAGACTGCCGGTTCCTTTGAATTTTAGGTCGTCACGTGAGAAAACTGCGCCCTCCACGTTATTTACATTCCCGTCTGAATCGGTGTATGTCTGAGTATGAGACGTACCGTCAGAAATAACATTTTCAGTGCCCCTCTTGGCAACGATCTGCACTTCATCTCCTATAGAGCTTACATATACAGGAGACGTACTGCTGTTTGTCAGTTCAGCTCCCATGAGATCAAGCTCCACAACGCCAGTGGGATAAGCTGTTTTGTCAACGTCAACAACGATCTGTCCCTCTGAGCATTTGCCCGATACCGCAAAAATACCGGGTTGTGTTATCGTGAGAACATTTCCGTCAGATTTTGCCGTTTCAGCCGGAGCATTCGATGTTACACCGCTGTCGGCAAGAGTGATCGTGTATCCTGATACAGGATCAATAACAGAAGCCGTATCATAACCTGGATTTACATCTTCAAACACATTTACGCTGACTGTCGGAACGAAAGCTGACGAATTGTCTGCACCATGCACAACGCTGCCGCCTGTAGACGTGTTCTTTATTGTCAGCGAATCCCCCTGAGTCAGTTCCGGCGAACTTACAAGGACATATTTATATTTCTTTACAAAATTGCATTTAAAATCGTTCGACAACTCAAAGGAGTTGGATTTTTTCCACATAAAATCGGTGTTATCAGGACAGTCCACGCAATTGAAGAGCAGAGTTGTCTGGAACAATGAAAGCAGTGAAGCATCAATTTGATTATCGGTAGCCGTAGCAACAACAGTTCCACCGCTGATATTAACTCCGGTAACAGCCGTCAATCCCCTGTCGCCGCCTGCCGTAACTTTACCGCCGTATATATCGATATTCGTTCCTGCCTGTAATGCGTCATTTCCTGCCTTGACGGTAACTGTTCCACCCTCAATGTAAACATCGCCCTTGGAGGACTTGAAGCCGTCGCCTTCAGCGTCGATATTTACCGTCGCCGTATCTTTAACAGTAGCCGATGTCTTGCCATTTACGCCGTTGGTTTTATCAACGGAATTCAGCGTGGTGATATTCGTCGTTCCACCGGTAAACTTAATGTCATTGTTGCAGACAACTGCATCCTGGGTGTTGGCAGTGATATTGAGCACGCCTGTTCTGAGGTCACCGCCCTTGATCGTGAGATCGTCCTTTGCTTCGATCACAGCAGAGCCAAGCCAGTCGCCTGAGTAAGCCGTTTCACCGTCCGTGACCGTATTTATCGTTCCGTCAACAAGGTTGAGGGAAGTATTTTCCGCATTGGATATGTAGATTGCCGGAGCGCTCTTTCCTGTGATATTCACGCCGTTCAAGAATATCTTAACTGTTTCAGGATCAGCTGTTTCGTCAGGAACAGCAACGGCAATCTGTCCGTCGTCAAGAGTTCCGTCAACAGTAAAAACGCCGGAATGAGTGATCGTTACAGTCGTACCGTTTACCACGGCATTATCGCCCTCTACTTCAATAGACGTACCTTTAAGATGAATAAGAGTTTCGGTTGTTACAGGATCAACCGGACCTGTCCCCTCTTTCCATGATTCCGGAAGTTCGTCTACAAGTCCGATAAGCTTTTTCTGTACGGCAAGGGCGTCAAGATTTGTAAGCCCGTCGCCTCTGCTTGATACGTCGGCATTGTCTGATCCTTTTTTCGTGATATGAGTCGGTTCTGTTCCGTTTACACCGTAAGCGTCAGGGTTTCCGATAGCCTGCATAATAAGCACTGCATCGTTCAGCAGCAGCTGACCGTCACAGTCGGCGTCACCGTAAAGCGTATCGGACGAAGTCTCGCCGACTGCCAACGCTGCCGAAGCACTGCTTAGAGGCATAGCTGATACCATGACAAATGCGGATGAAAGTCCCGCTGCGATTTTTTTCACTGTCATTCTTTTCATAATAGATCGTTCTCCTTGCTGTAAATCTCCCGAAGGATTTCATATTATGTTCAGATTATAACCTGTCATTCTTAAAATAATCTTAAAGATTGCGGCGTAAGAAAAATATTCAGAAAACTATTGCTTTTTTATGTTAAATATGCTATAATGTTTGCTAAGGAGGAATGCCGATGAAAAATATATTTTCGGTCATCTTCATGAACTTCTGGGGATATGACCTTATTATATTTATTGCCGCCGTTATAACAGGAGCAGTGTATTTCTTTCTGCATCAATCTGCGGACAGGCTTTATAATAAGATGCATCTGACCGTATTTGTTCCCGACGGCAATCTTTCCCGCAAAGAAGCCGACAAAGATATCTCCGGTCTGCGTGAAACAGACATTGTGACTATGAGAAACAACATGGGCAGACTCTATTCAATATATGTGAATCTTACAGGCATTTTTCCTCTCCTGGGAATACTCGGCACCGTAGTATCGCTTCTCGGTATGGTATCCGATACCGGCAATGTCACAGGTAATTTTTATGGTGCTCTTACTTCTACATTCTGGGGACTGATCTTCGCCATAATTTTTAAATTCCTTGACGGTGTAACAAGCGCAAAAATAGAAGACAACGAAAAAAACGTCGCCCTCTATCTTGAGCGCAACAACTTTTCAGCAAAAAATTCAACCGTAAATGAAAAAATCTTCAGTCAGCCGGATAACGACAGTTCCCGTGATATTCAGTACGATCTGTTTTCCGTCCGCAGTCACGACAAAACAATCTCTCACGTATCTGCGCCGGATCGTTTCCACACTGATCAGGATATCATTAATATCCTCGATTCCATAAATAAACAGCGATGAACGGATACCGCAAAAGTAAAGGAATTGTAATAGAGCTGACCGCTCTTCTCGACGTTATACTAATAATGCTCTTTTGGGTAATAATGAACATTCAGGATGAAAGCAGAACGGCTTCCGAAGACGCTGCGAAAAAAGCAGCGGCGGCCGAACATCAGCTTGAAATCGTTCAAGAGGAGCTTGACGTAAAAACAAATCAGCTTGAACGCTATGTTTCCATGCTTGAGAACATTGACAAAAACGCCGCCGACAATCAGCAGGCTCTGACAGACTATGAAAACGGAATGCTCGTTACTCTTGACATATGCTACGACAAAAGCGGCAAGCTCGTTATTTGTAATTCAAGCGGCAAGCTCGGAGAGACGAAAATTTCTTCTGAAAAGGAAGTATGCGGATGTATCACGCAGGCGCTTGAAAACGCAGGTCTTGAGAGAAATGATGTTGTGCTTTGCGCACTTATCTACGACGGAGGGGCTTCGCTTTACAAGGACGTCAGATCTGTAAGCGCCGCTGTAGATATGGTGAGAAATGAATATAAAAATTTTTACTGTGCTTATATAAATACAGCTCAGAAAAATAAATGACAGTATTATCTGTATATTTTACGCCGTAATGAAAGGATGATTAATATGGCAAAATCCGGAAAAAAATCTCAAAAAGAAAATGGAACTTCCCACCACTCTGCACAGGAAAAAGTAGTTGTAAAAAAGAAAAGCGGATGCTGGCTTCCTCTTCTGCTTCTCATTATTTTTATAGCGCTTGTTATCTGGCTGATGAGCCATTTCAGCATAGGTTTTTTTGGCAAAGATGACAACAGCAAAAACAGCTCGAATACGGCATCTGATTCTGTCGGCGACGGTAAGACCAACGAAAAGAAAACAGAATCTGAAACTGATAAATTGCCGGAAATCAGCGATAGTGGCGATCGGATTATTGATATAACCGTAACCGGCACACAATACCGTTACGATAACGGTTATATCGACATCGACGATTTTATAAGTGAACTTAAAAATATGACAGGCAGCATCTGCGTCCGCATTACTGACGAAAATGCCTACAACGACGTTATGCAGGAGCTTAAGGACGCCCTGGAACAAGAGGACATCCCATTCACGGAATCTTCTGCAAACTAAAAACAGATAATACGGAGGCTTTATGAAAACGATCCATGTAAACACAAGTCATCCCTATGATGTGATAATTGAACGGGATGGACTTCAAAAATGCGGAGAATACATCAGAAATATCACAGGAGCTGTCAAGGCTGCGGTCATTACGGACGATATCGTGGGCGATCTTTACGGAAAAACCGTAACAAATTCTCTCGAAAAGAACGGATTCGAATGCAATACGTTCACATTTCCGAATGGAGAGCAGTCGAAAAATCTTTCTGTTTTTGGAGAGATCCTTGATTTTCTATGCGAAAATTCTATAACCCGCAGTGATATAATAATCGCTCTCGGCGGAGGCGTTGTGGGCGATATCACCGGATTTGCAGCGGCTTCTTATCTTAGAGGAGTAGATTTTGTACAGATCCCGACTACGCTTCTCGCACAGATAGATTCGTCGGTCGGAGGCAAAACGGCAATTGATATAAATGGCGGAAAAAACTTGGTTGGAGCTTTTAGACAGCCTGCACTGGTTGTCTGCGACAGCAATACTCTTAAAACATTGACTCCGGAAATTCTTTCAGACGGTATGGCTGAAGCTGTAAAATATGGTATGATACGTGACGAAAAACTTTTTGATCTTATCAATAATCATACTTCTGCTACAATTCACGAGGCAATGGACGAACTGATCTTCACATGCATTGATATTAAGCGTGACGTAGTTGAACATGACGAGTTCGACAGAGGAGAGCGAATGATACTTAATTTTGGTCATACTCTCGGTCACGCACTGGAGGGCTGGCATAAATATACGGACTATACCCACGGCATGGGGGTTGCTGCCGGAATGTGCATGATAACGGAAAAACTCTGTTCCTCTGATATTCTTGAGAAACTTAAAGAATGCCTGGAAAAGTATTCTCTGCCAACCGGAACAGACATACCTATGAACGAGCTGCTTCCGTTCTGCTATAAGGACAAAAAGCGTGCATCCGGAAATCTGAGCTATATCGTCTGCAAAACTATCGGCAGCGCTGAGATCGTCAGGGTCACGATAGAAGAATTTTGCAGACTTATGGAGGAATGAAAATGGATATATGCATTACCCCGTCTTTTCTTTCCGGTCGAGTCGAAGTTCCGGCATCGAAAAGCTGCGCTCACCGTGCGCTGATATGCGCATCACTTGCTCATGGAACATCTGTTATAAGCGGCGTTAGTATGTCAAAGGACATTGAAGCTACCATCGGCGCAATGACTGCTCTGGGCGCTCATTTCAAAGTAAACGGCAGCACAGTCACTGTAACCGGTGTTAAGTCATGCCCTGAAAAAGCAGAGATAGACTGCTGCGAAAGCGGCTCAACTTTGCGATTCGTTATTCCTGTTGCAGCAGCTCTCGGCGCTGAATCAACATTTATGGGCAGAGGACGTCTGCCGCATCGGCCAATAGATATCTATAAGCGTGAACTTACAAAAAAAGGCGTCAGATTTACTTCCAGCGAGATGCCATATGTTATAAGCGGAAAATTAACCGGAGGCAGATATGAGATTGAAGGCGATGTTTCGTCACAGTTTGTTACAGGTCTTATCTTTGCTCTTCCACTTCTTAACGAGGATTCGGAGATAGTCCTCACATCACGCCTTGAATCACGTCCCTATATTGATATCACCATCGATATCCTCCGCCGATTCGGAATCAAGATTATGGAGACCGAAAGCGGATTTATGATCAGAGGAAATCAGAAGTATACTCCCCATAACGAAAAGATTGAAGGCGATTTCTCTCAAGCTGCGTTTTTTTATACCGCAAACGCTCTTGGCGCTGATATTGATTTAGGAAATTTGAATGAAAACAGCGTACAGGGAGATAAAAAGATCCTTGAAATTCTTAATCATGTGTACCATGACGGCAATATCGGGTCATTCAGGGCAGATTGCTCAGATATCCCTGACCTTGTGCCCATACTTACAGTTCTGGGAGCTTTCGGCAGCGACGAATCTGTAATATATAACGCAAAAAGACTTAAAATAAAGGAAAGCAACAGGCTGGAAACCTCAGCTGCGCTTGTCAATGCACTTGGCGGCAATGCAGAGGTAACAGACGACGGACTGATAATACATCCGACTGAAAAAATGCATGGCGGTGAAGTGAACAGCTTCGGAGATCACAGGATAGTCATGGCTGCCGCCATTGCTGCAACTGCCGTTGATGGAGATGTGACGATCAAGGGAGCTGAAGCAGCCGAAAAATCATATCCTGATTTCTTTAAAGACTATATTCAGCTCGGAGGTAAGGCCAATGTCATCAATCTGGAATAATAGAATCTCTGTTTCAATTTTCGGAGATTCGGCAGGAGCAGCTGTAGGCATTACTATCAGCGGTCTTCCGGAAGGAGAATACATCAGCACTGAGGAGCTTACCGCTTTTATGGCAAGAAGAAATTCGAGCGTTATGGGCGATAATCCGCATAATAACAGCCCTGTTCCACATATACTGTCCGGAATCGTCAACGAACGTACTACAGGAACGTCGCTTTGTGCTTTTCTTCCGAACAGCATGAGAACTGTGAAAACGTCTGCAAAAACTAATTCTCTTATTTGTTCAGGTCATGCTGATTACACAGGCGCAGGCAGACGCATGAGCTTTTGTGATATTCTGGAAAATATTCATTTTGCAGACCGCCTTACGCTGCCGGTCTGCTTTGCCGGAGCGATCTGCGGACAAATTCTTCAGCGTCGTGGGATATATACCGGTGCGCACATCCTTAGCATACATAAAATTAAGGACAATCCGTTCGATCCTGTAAATGTGAACAGAGACGCTGTACTGAGTATTAGGAAAAAGGATTTTCCCGTAATAAACGATCTTAAAGGATGGTATATGACAGAGGACATCAGGCGGGCAGCCGAAGCCGGTGAGTCACTGGGCGGCGTTATTGAATGCGCTGCTGTAAATGTTCCTGCCGGCATCGGCTCCCCTGTTTTTGACGGTCTGAAGAATAATATTGCACAGCTGATCTTTGGAATTCCCGGTATTTCAGGACTGGAATTCGGCGCCGGATTTACTGCGGCAAGAATGATCGGCAGCCAGAGCAGCGACGATCATTATGTAAACGAGCGTGGATACGTTCTCACAAAAACGAATCATCACGGCGGCATAATCGGCGGTATTTCGTCCGGAATGCCCATAACCATAAACGCAGCCGTCACCCCGGCAGTCCATCCCACAGATACGGACGGCGATCCTTTGCAGATAAGCAAAGTGTGCAACGTTCCGAAGCTTGTGCCCTGTGTTGAAGCGGCAGTAAATATCGCTCTGCTTTCGCATATGATAGATTATCCTGAATTTTGTTAAGGTGATATTATGCAGGAAGAAAATATTTTGAAAATGGCAGAACTGGCAGATACAGAGGTAAAAGACGTTCCGACTATCAACATTCTGCTGTGTTATCTGCTGTACAAAGTTAACCGTCCGGTTGAAACCGAACAGCTTTATGAAATCGCTATTGGCACAGAGATAATTAATTATTTCTATTATCAGGATTCTATCGACTATCTTATGCGGAATCTGCTTATCTCCGTGATCGAGGATGACGGTAAGAGTTTTTTCAAACTTGAATCAAAGGGAATTGAATGTGCCCGACGGCTGAAAAGCTACGCTCCAAAATCATACAGAGACAGACTCGTTCTTGCAGCGATGCGCTATTTTGCCCGGATCAAAGCTGAGCACGAAGTACAGATCGAATACGTTCCTGTA
>CAMZZN010000076.1 GCA_947345935.1 uncultured Ruminococcus sp. | reverse complement strand
AAAAGGGGTTCGCCGATCAGTGTACTTATTGGAATGATACTAAGCAGATAACAAATTCGCATATCTATGGAGACTATTTGATGCGTTATCATCTTGATACAGCTGATATTGTGGTGTTGGGGAATTATATTAAAGAAAATAACTGTGACTGGACTATCAGAAGTAGTCCTGATGATTCAGATACATTCGTTATTCCTAACTATGAAGTAACAATAGAGGATCAGATGGAAATAGTGAATCAGATTTATGACGATCTCGGTTTTACTATAAACTGGATTATGCTGATGGACACAAATCAGGTTCATGATGGAGTTGATGTCCTTGGCTTTATTGACGGAGACGCCAACAAGGACGGAGAGCTTTCCCTTGCCGATGCAATAACAGTAATGCAGGCAGTTGGAAACCCCGATCAGTACGCTCTTGATGCACAGCAAAAATTTAATGCAGATGTTTACGGCAACGGAGACGGAATTACAAATATGGATGCTCTTACAATTCAGAGAAGACTTCTCGGTCTTGAATGACATCAGAAACTGGTATTAAGTAAAAATCATAAATTTAGACTTTTTTGACATAAAAAAGCTCCCGGAAAAATCCGGGAGCTTTATTGATAATTAATCTAATGTGCGAAATCAAACTTGCCTTTCGCAGAGAGCAGTGCGTGCAGCGCACTAACCGAGTGCAGCGTCAGCTGCTATCTGTGATGTACTCCGCCGCCGTGACCGCCGCTGTGAGAATGTCCGCCGCCTGAGCTGCTTCCTCCTCCGCTGCTGCTGGTCTCTATCTTATGCTTTGTTACATAGCTGCGTATAAACGTATCCGACTGTTCTGTAAGCCTGCTTTCCTCATGGGAGACGTATACGCCCGGATTTGCGCTTGTCTTGAATTTGTACTTGCTCTTTATACTGAAATATGTAATAATTCCAGTAACAGTACCGATAACTGCCGTGATAAGAAGCATTAGCAGATTGGCAACAGGCGGTCTTTTTTTGGATACTATAAATTCTCCGCCTCTGTAATAGAAGTATTTTCCGCTCGATTTGTCATGATAGCTTGAAAAAATACCGGGCTTCTTGTTTCCGTATCTTTCAAGCTGGCTGAGGAATTCTCTGACTGCTCCGTCGATATCGTCCGGGTAAGCGGTATTTCCTCCCGACGGCAGATGCGTATTTATGCGTTCAAATATGTCGTCAAGTTCCTTTTCGTACAGCAGAACCGCCTTGCCGCTTGTGGAAATGCAGTCACGTGCCGGCGATGATCCGGAAAGATCTATCATATAAAAAACGCCGTCGGTATCTTCGCCGTATATTTCGTCGTATGTATCGTCGCAGAAGATCTGCACGGCATTGTCGGAATTATACCATTCTTCGCTGAGATATATGCAGACGTTCATATCCAGCTTGTCGGAGTATTCCTTTGCCAGGCTGTCAAGCTCTTCGAGGATGTCCTGATCGTAAGAGAACATACCTACAGTATCTAAAACACAGCTGCCGCCGCTGTTGCCGTCAAAGCCCTTGCCCAGGTTCTCGCCCCTGCGGATAAAGAGATTGAAAACGACTGCTCCTGCCAGTATCAGAGAAAGAGCAGGTATGATAAACAAAAGCTTCTTTTTCATCAGAAGAACACACCTCCCAGCAGATAGAGCGCAGCCGTTATCCCTATTCCCAGAGCTGTGCAGAACATCCGCAGTTTTTGCTTATCCAGCGGAGGCGTTCCGGCAAGCTTTCCGGTCTGCCCGTTTATGGCGAACTCATATACCGTTCCGTTATAATTATATGTCATGAACCAGACGGGGAGCATCATATATTCCCAGTCGGTTTTCATGATATTGTACTGCTCGATGTTTACAGACAGGGTGTTGTAAGCGCCTATGCTGTCACGGATTATCTTTTTTCCTGCCTGAGAAGCACGTGTTTTTATACGGGGGAATACCTGCGTTTTATCAACGTCGTACTTATCGGCGAAAAAGCCCGTCAGATATGTCATGGAAAACGGCTGAAGCTCGTTGTAATTGAAAGGCTCGATAGATTCCATGAGAAGGTCGTCTATTTTGCTTTCGCCGTCCGCCGGGATTCCGTTTGCCGTTATCATTCCACGCCGTACTACTCTGTATTCTTTGGTTTCGGTATAGCTGTAATCGCCGGACGTCCAGGAGCGTATAGTTTTGCCTATGGCGGAAAAGTCTGCTCTTATATCGCAGTCCGCTACCCAGAACGGAACATAAAGCCCGGTGATCTTATCGAGCTGCTGTTCAGATCTGAAATCGTCCGGAACGAACGACCTGTTTTTTACCCAGTTTCTGAATGTATCTAAAGCACGGTCTTTATTCAGTTTAAAAGCTATGAGCCTGCTTGGTTTATATTCTCCGGTCATTTTTCCGGAAAGAATTACGGGGTTATGACAGTAGTAACAGAAGAGAGCAGTCTGGCGGTCGTCGCACATGATCTGTGCTCCGCAGCTGGCGCATTGGTAAAGATTTGTGTGCTCCTCAAATTCCTGCCGGGTCTGTAATTCCGCTTCATCGGGCACTTTTTCTCCGGCGGATTCTTTCAGCGCCCTGAGTTCTTCTTCGGTAAAAGCGCTGAGACAGAATTCACAGCTGAGTTTCTGGCTTTCAGGATCGAATTTCAGGTCGGCAGCACAGTTGGGACATTTATATTCTATTGCTTCCAATAGTCACACTCCTTTTGTGTTTTTTTATATGTATAACTATATCATAACAGATTCAGACGTTTTTTTCAAGTCCTTATTCAGAAAAATCACGAAAATCAATTTGTAGGGACACGGCGTGCCGTGTCCT
The DNA here is from genome assembly GCA_947345935.1 of uncultured Ruminococcus sp. Classification (GTDB taxonomy): domain Bacteria; phylum Bacillota; class Clostridia; order Oscillospirales; family Ruminococcaceae; genus Ruminococcus. The sequence continues at coordinate 5,501 of CAMZZN010000076.1, read as the reverse complement.
TGTGAAATTTTCCGGTAACATTATGACAGAAACGGTACGCTGTATCCTTGTGAAATTTCCGATAACATTATGGAGGACACGGTACGCCGTGTCCCTACAATTAAGGTTGTTACGTTGATTTTTGTAAATTGATTCTCGTGCAGAAAATATATCTTGACAATGTCACTGAAATGTTTTATAATTATAATATATAATAAAATATTGCGAATGTACAGTAAAGAAAGGAATGATGTAATGAAGTATAATTTTTCCGAGATAACGCCTGAAATAATGAGACTGGCAGAAAATTCGATAGAAGGATATAAGATCGAACCATCGCTCTATACTCAGTATGACGTAAAGAGGGGACTCCGTGACGTTAACGGCAGCGGCGTAGTGGCAGGTCTGACCAATATCAGCACTATAAAAGTACTGAATACCGGCGACGGGATGCCCAATCACGGCAAGGGAAAGCTTTATTACCGTGGTATTGATGTGGAAGAGATAGTCGCCGGGTTTGTAAGGGAAAAGAGATTTGGTTTTGAAGAAACCGTTTATCTTCTGCTTTTCGGTAATATGCCGTCAGGGGAGGAGCTTGAAGAATTCAAAAAGATCCTTGCGGATTTCCGGTCGCTGCCGCCTACTTTCACCAGGGACGTTATTATGAAAGCTCCCAGCGGAAATATGATGAATACCCTTGCAAAGAGCGTTCTGGCGCTGTATTCCTACGATGATAACGCTAACGATATTTCAATTCCCAATGTTCTCAGGCAGTGCATCGAGCTTATAACACTGTTCCCCGTACTTGCAGTATACGGATATCAGGCTTATAAATATACCAGCTGCGGCGGAAGCTTCTTTATACATGATCCTGCCCCGGAGCTGTCTGTTGCGGAAAATCTGCTTTATATGCTGCGTCCCAACAAAAATTATACGGAGCTTGAGGCAAGGATACTCGATCTGGCGCTGGTTCTTCACGCAGAGCACGGCGGCGGAAATAATTCCACCTTTACCGTTCATGTTGTGTCGTCGTCGGGAACGGATACCTATTCTGCTATTGCGGCGGCTCTCGGCTCTCTTAAAGGACCTAAGCACGGCGGCGCTAATATCAAGGTGGCTATGATGTTCGACGATATGAAAACGAACGTCGGGAACTGGACTGACGAGGACGAGGTGAAGTCATATCTCCGTAAACTTCTTCATAAGGAGGCGTTTGACCGTTCCGGTCTTATTTATGGAATGGGACACGCTGTTTATTCCGAATCAGACCCGAGAGCGGCTGTGTTCAAGGGATTTGTTGAAAAGCTTTCATGCGAAAAGGGCAGAGAAGATGAATTCCGGCTTTATTCTCTGGTGGAAAGGCTTGCGCCGGAGGTCATTGCCGAGGAACGCAAGATCTATAAGGGCGTATGCGCCAATGTGGATTTCTACAGCGGCTTTGTTTACAGGATGCTCGGTATACCGGACGAGCTGTTTACGCCGCTTTTTGCCGTTTCAAGAATTGCCGGATGGTCGGCTCACAGAATAGAAGAACTCATTAACTCAAACAAGATAATAAGACCTGCGTATAAGGCGATATCGCCTATGCGTGAGTATCTTGACATGACGGACAGATAATTTAGAAAGGATATTGATTTTATGAACAATTCAGTACAGACTGTCGATTTTAACGGCACTCCCTGCATAAAACTCCAGGCAGGAGGCTATACGGCTCTTGTCGCCTACGAGATCGGCTCAAACGTTATCAGGCTTCACGACGATACGAACGGAATCGAGTTTTTTAGATTTGATCCCGCTAATCCGGCAGACGCCATAAAGCAGTCCGCAGAGGTGTGGGGCCTGCCTACGCTTTACCTGCCGAACAGATTCGCTGACGGCGTACTAAAAACCTCCGATGCAGTTTATCAGCTCCCTGTAAACGAGAAAGCTCCTTATAACAATCATATTCACGGCTTTATACACAAGAGAACCCATGAGGTGGTTGAAAAAGGCGCAGACGATAATTCGGCATGGGTGAAAACACGTTATATCTACGATGAGAAGGACGAGTTCTTTGAATTTCTGCCGGTCAGATTTACTGCGGAATACGTTTTTACTCTTTCTGACAAGGGACTTGAACAGAAGATATCTTTTACAAACAACGATACCAAAGCGCTGCCTATGTCGCTGGCTTCCCATACGACTATCAACGCTCCTTTTGTGGACGGCGGCAGGGAAGAGGATATCCGTCTCAGCGTGCCGGTCGGAAAGAAATGCGAGCTGAACAGCCGCTGTCTCCCTACGGAAAGGCTGCTCGATCTAACTGACTGGGACATGGAATACAAAAACGGAACAAAGCGCCCTGTGCTTCAGGTCGTTGACAACGATATGTATTTCGGTGAATATCTCGATCTGGACGGAGAGAAGTTCCACGGCGTTGCCGCAGAAGATACTGCAAGCGGAAAAAAGCTCTGCTACGAGGTTTCTGAGGAGTATGGCTTCTGGATCATCTGGAACGACAGGGGCTTTAATCACTATTTCTGTCCGGAGCCTATGACGGCAATGATCGACGCCCCGAATCTCGGACTTCCGGCTGAGGTCAGCGGATACCGTGAGGTGAAGCCGGGTGAAACGTTTAAGGCGTATCAGCATTTCTTTTCTAAATGAGAGATTTGTCTAATATGCACAAATTTCCTGCAAAAAGAATTACATTGTAATTTTGTTCAATCACTTGTAATATAATGAAAAATATGATATAATATTATGTAATCACTGAGCCGCAGTATGCGGTATAAACGGTGATCCTGCAATGCGGGATATGCAGTTTATGGAGTCTGCGCCTGCCGGCTCTGTATCACAGTTTAAAAACAAAGGAGAATAATTGATATGAAGTTCGGATTTTTTGACGACGCCAATAGGGAATATGTTATCAATTCCCCAAGAACCCCTTATCCGTGGATCAACTACCTCGGTACGCAGGGCTTCTTTTCACTGATTTCCAATACGGCAGGAGGATACTCCTTCTATAAGGACGCACGTCTCAGAAGAATCACACGTTATCGCTACAACAATGTGCCTATCGACATGGGAGGCCGTTATTTCTATATCAACGATAACGGCACTGTCTGGAATCCCGGCTGGTCGCCTGTAAAAACGGAGCTTGACGCATATGAGTGCCGTCACGGTATGGGATATACTGTTATCACAGGTATGAAAAACGACCTTAAAGCCGAGGTTACTTTCTTTGTTCCGCAGAATTACGACGGTGAGATCCAGCAGGTGGTTCTTACAAACGAGGGATCCGAGACAAAGACTTTCTCACTTTTCTCTTTCGCTGAGTGGTGCTTATGGGACGCTCAGGACGACTGCACTAACTTCCAGAGAAATTTCTCTACCGGACGTGTCGAGGTAGTAGGTTCTACTATCTACCACAAGACCGAATACAGGGACAGACGTGACCATTTTGCTTTCTATACGGTCAATGACGAGATCGACGGCTACGATACCGACAGAGATTCCTTTATTGGTCTTTACAACGGTTTTGGCGATCCCCAGGCGGTTATAGCTGACAAGGCAAATAATTCCTTTGCTGACGGCTGGTCTCCTATCGCTTCCCATTACAAGAAGATCACACTTGCTCCCGGCGAGTCAAAAACTCTCATCTTCATCCTCGGCTATGTTGAGATGCCCGTAGACAAGAAGTTCGAGGCAGACGGCGTGACTATCAACAAGGAAAAGGCTCTCGCTATGATCGAAAAGTACAACACCCCTGAAAAGGTTGCTGCCGGTCTTGCAGAGCTCAAGGACGCATGGGACAAGCTCCTCGGCGTTATAAATGTTAATACTCCGGACGACAAGGTTGATCGTATGGTGAACATCTGGAATCAGTATCAGTGTATGGTAACATTCAACCTCTCACGTTCCGCTTCATACTTTGAGAGCGGTATCGGCCGTGGTATGGGATTCCGTGATTCCAACCAGGATATACTCGGTTTTGTTCATCAGATCCCTGACCGTGCAAGGGAGCGTATTATCGACATTGCGTCAACGCAGCTTCCCGACGGTGGATGCTATCATCAGTATCAGCCTCTTACAAAGAAGGGCAATTCTGATATCGGCGGCGATTTCTCCGATGATCCGCTGTGGATGATCCTTTCCGTTTCCGCTTATATCAAGGAAACAGGCGACTGGTCTATCCTTGACGAAATGGTTCCGTATGACAACGACATGAGCAAGGCTCAGCCTATGCTCGATCATCTGAAAGTTTCTTTCTACAAGATCGTAAATAATCTCGGACCTCACAATCTGCCTCTTGCAATGAGAGCCGACTGGAATGACTGTATCAATCTTTCATGCTATTCTGATACTCCCGGTGAGAGCTTCCAGACATATACCAATCCCAAATTTGCTGCCGAGGGCGGTTACTCAAAGGTTGCAGAGTCTGTAATGGTAGCTTCTCTCTTTACATATGCAGGTCCTAACTATGTGGCTATCCTCAGACATCTGGGCAAGAACGACGAGGCTAACGCCGCTCAGGCTGAGATCGACAAGATGAAGAAGAACGTTATGGAGCACGCTTTCGACGGCGACTGGTTCATCCGTGCTTACGATTCGACCGGCGCTAAAATGGGTTCCAAGGAGTGCGAAGAAGGCAAGATCTTCATTGAGCCGCAGGGATTTGCTGTTATGTCTGAGATCGGCAAGGATGTCGGAGCTGATATCAAGACTCTTGAATCTATCGACAAGTACCTTAATACTCAGTACGGACTTGTTCTCAATAATCCTGCATTCAGCAAGTATTATATCCAGTACGGCGAGATTTCCACATATCCCGGCGGATACAAAGAGAACGCAGGTATCTTCACACATAACAACGCATGGATAATCTGTGCGGAGGCTTATGCAGGAAGAGGCGACAAGGCGTTCGAGTATTACAGCAAGATAGCTCCTGCTTTCAATGAGGATATTTCCGAACTTCACAAGACCGAGCCTTATGTATACGGTCAGATGATCGCCGGCAAGGACGCAAGCCGTTTCGGAGAGGGCAAGAACTCATGGCTGACAGGTACTGCCGCATGGAATATGGTTGCAATTTCTCAGTATATTCTGGGTATTGCCGCCGATTTCGACGGACTTAAAGTTGATCCTTCCATTCCTCACGAGTGGGACGGATTTACGGCTTCAAGACAGTTCCGTGGCGCAACCTACAACATCACAGTCAAGAATCCCGATCACGTTTGCAAGGGCGTTAAGGCAATGACCGTTGACGGCAATGCCGTTGAGGGTAATGTTATCCCTGCTTTTGAGAACGGCGTTCATGAAGTTGAGATCGTAATGGGCTGATTTGCCTGAATTTAATATAAAAATAAAGGACTGACCGTTTGGATCAGTCCTTTTTTAGATTATGAATTGTTTAAAAAACGGAGACTGCAATTCCCGATCTTGAAATGGGGATTGAAATATCAAGTATTCTCTGATACGACCTGCTTATAAACTTCGTCAAATGACATACCATCGTATTCATATATGTAATCCCCATCATC
>CAMZZN010000075.1 GCA_947345935.1 uncultured Ruminococcus sp. | reverse complement strand
TTCCTATTTGCAGTTATGATTTCTCGAATTTTATTATAGAATACCGGCTCGTTAATATCAATGTGATAGTATTCTTCGTGCGCAGGCAAGTCCGGCAACGGCAAATAATCGCTTGCTACTATATCTGCACATTCGTTTCTAAATCTATAATACGAATGATTTAAGCCTTTATTGTTTTCTGCGTAAGTTTTATCAAAAATATGATAACTAACCTGCTTTATCCCCACCCCGTCATTTGTTGCTGTTAAAAACTGATTATTAGCGACAGATGTTAAAAAAATTTGTTGATTGGGTTTTCCAAAACCTATCATGCAAACATTTATATTGACATTCGGTTTAATTAAAGATGTGGAATAATCGATGTGACGTTCGTTCATAAATTTTGTCAAAGGATATCTATCTACAAAATTCATGGCAAGCATACGATACTTATTTTTATAATGCACACAGCCAAGCGAAGATGAAACAATTTCTTCATAAATGGCCTCATATTTTGGATCGCCAAAAATATGTACATCCAGTTTTTCAAATAGCCGATTCATAACTGCTTCATCCAAATTCTTAATTTTTTCTACAAATGTCCGCGCTATTTTAAGATTTTTTTCATCATCTTCGGTGTTAATTACAACAGTGATTTTATTGCCTTTTTTCGATATACATTTAAAAATCTCATCAATTACTCCGTAGAATTTTCGACAAGATATGAAGCTAACTTTGCTCATATACATTGAGACACAATCAGCGTCTGAAATTTGATCTGCAATAATGCAATAACGTGCCTTATCGCTTTTATATATTGAAATGTTATTCTTGTTATATCCTAAAATATAAAGCTTGTCTTTTTTTGTATACTTGCTCTTTAATAATTGCCACCACTGCCATAAGCGTTGACCGGTAAGAGACAACGCAAACAGAATAGCATTAATTGTAACGAGGACACAGCAATAATAAACAGTTATTTTATAAAAAAATAAAAATGCGCCGAATTGTGGAAAATTCCTCGTTTCGGCGCATTTATTTTTGACACGTTAAATCTATTAACTTTTGTAAAATCAGCTGGGCAAGGAAAGAAAACAGCCGGAATATAGGCAAAAATCAGTTCATATCAGGCTAAAAAAGGTCATACCGGAGAAATAAAGCTTTTTTGTATTCTGCTTGTTAAATTACATCATAGTGATTTTTCTTGGAAAAGTAGTCTTTGTATTCGTTTTCTTCACATTCCAGAACGCTGTCGCCGAAGCTGATAAACCAGCGGTTCTTATCTTCCCTGACTTTGAGATACTCCGATTCCGTAAATTCAGAATATTTCTCGCCGCCAATTTGTTTGTTGTATTCATAATATTTTGTTTTCAAAATAAAAAAGCCGACCTTTCGATTTTTTTCTTTAAATCAAAAGATCGGCTTTATGGATATTTGGCTGTTATGCACAGCCATTTTGTTGTTAAAATCATTATTTTTCTTTCTTTACTGCACTTCATTTGGGTTAGTTACACAATAGCATTATTTGGTTTAAAACTGCTGAATCAAATGCTTACAATAAAAGATGATCAGCAGTTTTGGCGAAGTATGCGTTAATCCCAAAGGTCTCCTGCCGTACTGATTATTCCTTTATTGTAAAAAATAAGTGTAAATGTTCAATTCCCTTTCAGGTTTAATCATTTACACTTTATTTTGCTTGAAATTTAATTAATGCTGCTTAATAGATTTTATTTCATTATATAATATTTATTATTTTTAGTGAATAAAAAACATTTGCATCAATTATTATAATACGCTGTCCTTTTACTTAATCCATCTATGTTCCAGTCGTTTAATACAATTGTTTTGTCTATATTATTAATAAATATTGAGAAATTAGTATTAAATGATCCATCATAACAATTATATTGAAAATCTAAAATATCTGCTTCATTATCACAAAAGATATAATCACAATTTATTGTAGCACAAATTTTTTTCATCAATGCAAAAAGCCAACCATCAACCTCATTAATTTTTTCATTTGAATAATTGTTATTCAGTAATTCGCTTTCAGGAATTTCTAATACTATTCCTCTAAAATATCTATTATCACTAATAGTAAATAAACAATTTGAGCTGCTAAAACAATTTGTATTTACACTGGCTTCCATTGGAAAATCTTCAAGAATGTTAACATTTGATAACTTGATACCGCATCGCTTAAGTTTATCAATCATATTTAATATTTTGCCATTGAAAGAATCAAGCTTCTTAATATATATAGCTACTATTCCTATATAACTTCCCATTAATTTAACCTCGTGCCATTATTTCTATGATAATCTAACTGTGATTGATTAAATTTCCATCCACCAACATAATTTCCTTCTAAATCAGTATACGCTCCTACTGAGGTTTCCGAATTAATATATGTATAAACATTATCCCCTCGGTATTTAGATGCATATATTTCATCCGCATTGTCTATGTGTTCTGTTATGGCATTACGGTATCTGTTAGCAAAGTCCTTATTCCAATTACCAGTTACTCCAAAATCCGCTGAATGTTTTTGTTCGTGTTGTAGTTTTCTATCATCAATTGCTACTTTAGGTACAGAGCTTTTTTTGGATGATGCTGAAATCTTGTCAGATGAATTACCTTTTCCTGAAGATAGTCCAGAATTACTTGAACCAAGAGCTACATAACCTGCTCCAACAGTATACAAACCTCCCCTAACAGTATCATATAAGCCTTGATTGCCACCCATAAGCTTATCACGAATGACATTAGTTCCTGTTAGTTCCTCGCCTGCATCACTTAGTGCAGTCGCTCCTATTCCACCTGCAACCGCATAAGCTCCAACTGTAGCAACAGTTGATATGGTTACTGCTGTCGCAGATGAAACTCCTAAATACATACCTGCCGCAACTCCTACAGCTGCTCCGGCAGTAGCAACAATCGCAGTTACTGCAACCGCTGCTACTGCTACAGTTGCTGCTGCTACAGTTGCTGCTGCTACAGTTGCTGCTGCTTTAATTATCTTAGACAAAGATGGCCAATGACCATTTTCATCAACAAAATGCATGGGATTATTTAAACAGTATGTATATAAATTTAAACTTAATGGATCAATATTATCTCCCGTATAACTATCCCTACTAATAAATCTACCAATACTCGGCTCATAATATCTCGCTCTAAGGTATATAGTACCAGATTCGGAGTCAAAATATTCACCGCAGTAACGGAACGCATTCGTATCGTTCTCATCGATGTTCTTTTCAACGCCGAAAGCATTCGTAAATGTACAACTTGATAAAAAGACATTGGTAAATTCAAGTACAAATTAAGATAGTATATACTTTATTTTTTTAAATTATCTAATTGTCCTTTAGGATCCCAATTAACAGGAGGGGATGTATGTTTTGAAAACCATTTGAAGCCATTATTGATCCAATTATTTCGCCAATCTACGATGCCCATTGTTTTATCTGGATAATCATCATATCCAAATTCAAAACCGCAGCATGGGCATATTTCATAAGTTCCATAACCGAATTTATCATATGGCGGTTCGTTTAAATATGGATATCCACATATTTCACAGATATAATACATCAAAAATCCTCCTAATTATCATAAACATTTTCTATTAACTCACCAGGTTGATTATTAAAATAATTCTTGGACGTAGGTTTAAAAAATGTTTTAGTTGTACCATTAGGGTTATATGAACCAAATGCATTACTATATGGGTCATATACTCTAATTACTCCAGATTTGTCAATTTTCACGAGATAATTATATCTATTTTCAAAGAAATCATTAGCTAACTGTGCATAATGTTGAGCGCTAACTGCATTAAAATCTGATCCATGCCTGTTATAGTGATCATTAAGTGTATCTAAATTTCCCCAAGTTTTTTGTGTATAACCATTACCTTTAGGTATTCTTGTAGAACTATTATTTTTATATTTTACAACTGCACCAGTAACTAAGCTAGCCACACCCAAGGAATTCATTACATGTTCAAAGGAACCCGGCTTTTCCGGCTTAAAAGCACCTTTAACCATATCCGGAATACCCATTAGTGCCCAGTTTGCATAACCGTATGCATTATGTGCATCGTTTAATCTTTGTTTACTAGCACTTAAATAGCCATAAGACAACCAATCCAGACCGTTTTCCCAACCGGGATCATTCCAGAACTTACTACCTCTTTCACATTGCTCTTTTACTACTTTTTTTCCAGTTGTTACTGCATCGCTGATGAACTCTTTTCCCCAGTCTTTTACATCATCAGCTCTGTCACCAATCCAATTTCCAATACTTTTTATAATTTTGGGACATTTTATATGCCCACTTGGATCAATATTAAGAACAGGATTATTGTGACAATAAGTATAAAGATTTAGACTAAGCGGATCAGACCTTCTGCCAGCAAAACTATCCCTTGAAATAAATCTGCCTGTTGTCGGGTTATAGTATCTCGCCCTCAGATAAATGGTTGCCGTCTCAGTATCAAAATATTCACCGCAGTAACGGAACGCATTCGTATCGTTCTCATCGATGTTCTTTTCAACGCCGAAAGCGTCGTAGGTGTACTTCTTGGTTACTTTACCGTCTTTATCAGTGAGATTTACAACATCGACGTGAGCATTCTGAGTGTAGTAAGTGTACTCGGATTTATCGCCGTTTCTGTAGTTGTACTTAGCGACAAGATTTGTACCACGGATATAGCAGTCAGCCTCATAGAACTGACTATCAATAACGTCCGCAATGATCTGCTTGCTGCCGTCCCAGACGTGATTTATCGTCTGACCGTCGACAGTTTTCTCATAACGCAAGCCTTTTGCATTGTACTTATAGCTTGCGGTCGTATCGCCGTCGGTAAAGCCAATAAGCTGATTCAAACCGTCGTACTTGTTAGTCTCAGTTTTGCCGTCGGCAGCTTTTTTAACCTGATTGCCGTTTCTGTCATAAGTGTAAACCGTCTGCTTTACATTGTCCTGAAGCTTGAGAGAATTCTCATCTTTAACAGTTTTTACTTCCTTCTGAAGCAGAGCCGTATACTTGCCCTGAGCGTCATTGTAATTGTATTCAGTTACATAATTTTCAGAACCGGTTGCGGTCATTTTGGAACGGTTTCCGTAATCGTCATACTCGTATGAATAGGTGTCGGTCGTATTCTTACCAACCTTGACAGACTCCTCAGTCAGTCTTTTCAGACCGTCATACTCGTACTCCGTAGTTTCTATTATACCACCTTCACTGCGCTTTTTGCAAGCGTCAGAACCATCAAGATAATATGAATATTCGTAGCTCGATATGGTGATATCGCCGGATTTGTTTTCAAGCTTTGTAATTCTGTTCGCTTTGTTGTAGGTATATGTCGAAATTACGCCGTTTGCAAGAGTTTCGGATTTCTTGTTTCCGTTTGCGTCATAGGTGTAAGAAGCAGTTTCATTTCCTGATTCCTTGACCTTAACGATACGCATTTCGCCGTCGTATTCATATGTCTTTGAAGAATACAGCAGGAGATGATACTGTCCCGTAAGTTCTTCCTTTACATACGGTGAAATACCCTCATAGAAAAATCCTCTGAATACAGAATAGCCGTTTCCGTCATATTCGGTTTCGGTGTACTTTCTTCCAAGTTTATCGTAAATTGTAGTTGTTGTCAGACCGTTGCTTACGGATTTCTTGACTCTTCCCATATTGTCATATTCGTAAGACTTGCTGACATTTTTTGAAGAATCGCCGGAATTTACAGTTTCTGAGGTAAGCACACGGTTGAGCGCATCGTAAGTGTTGGTTGTAACATTTCCGCTTGCGTCAGTATTCGTCAGAACATTTCCGTTGAGGTCGTATGTGATCGTGCCGGAATTGTAGCCTGTGCTGTCGGTTGTTCTGATTGGTCTCATCCAGCTGTCAAACTCATATTCTGTCGTTAAATATGAAGTGTCGGATTCGGATGACATACCTGTATACATCTTGATTTGAACGCCTGCGTTGTTGTAAAAATATTTTGTGATATTCTTTTCGCCGTTTGCAGTACCGTCGGTGAGAGTTACCTTTTCAAGCAATCCCATAGCGTTGTACTGATTTAGAGTAATGCTGTTTTTGTTATCGTCAATTTTCTGAGTAATCTTGGTAATATTGCCGTTTTTGTCGTACTGATTTTCAGTAACAGAGTACTTATCGCCCTCGAAAGGCGCGGAAGTTTTGGTCAGCTTGTTAAGATAGTTATATTCATATTTGGTAGTATTGCCTAAAGCGTCTTTCTGACTTTTCAGCTGTCCGTTTGCGTAATATTCGCACGTTCTTTTAGTCTCGCCGTTGATTTTTTCTTCAACTGTATTGCCTCTGAAATCGGCAAGAGTTTCGGTTACAACCTGCTTTTCAGCGGTGATGTAGGTGGTCTTTATGGTTCTCAGCTTTCCGCTTTCAAATTCGTATGCCGTCGATGTTAAAATTTGATTATCGGCATTGGCGCTTGATTTGAAATATGACGCCTTTTCACGTTGTAAACCATCGTATTCAACGATATTGATTGTACCATCTGGATTGGTCTTTTCAATTGCCTTGCCATATGCGTCATATTTGAAAGAAGTCACGTTTCCGAGAGCGTCGGTCTGAGTTTTTACCGCTCCGCTTGGATAGTAAGTCGTAAGCGTTCCGTGGCTCTTATCGGCTGAGAAATTAGGTGCATATTCGGCAGTTTTTCTGCTTAACTTATCGTATTCTGAAATCGTAATTGCAGCAGTTGAACCTATGCCGAAATCCTTAACTTTTGTAACATTGTTGAACTTGTCGTATTCGTATTCTTTGACAGCATAAATATTTTTAGAAATATCAACGCTTGTCTTTTCTTTCGATACCTGAAGCTGTGAGTTGTACTCATATTCGACCGAGTTTACAACGGTATTTCCGTCTTTGATGACCTTCTTGATCGGAAGCCCCTTTGCATATCCGGAAGTACCATATGTGTACTCGGTCACGTTCCCTTCGGCGTCTGTAATTGTGCGGATAAGACCTGCAATTTCTGCAGTTTCGCTTGCAGGATAGTAGGTGTAAACTGTCATTGCGTAATCAGCTTCATTGATTACAGAATCAATGCTGAAATTATTTACAAAAGTCGATGCATCGCTGACAGCAGACAAACTCTGATATTTTTTTACAACATTAACTCCTGTTTCATCATACTGAGAAATTGTAATATTTCCGCTTTCATCAGCCTGAATTATTGGCATATTTTTATCGTTGTATTTTGCCAGAGTAAATGTGCCGTCAGGGTTGATCGTCTTGGTCACATTGCCGTTATCATCGCGCTCATACTGGGTTTTGTTGCCCATGATGTCAACGCTTTCCTTGATCTCGTCATACTTATTTTCATCGTCAACCATTGTATAGGTGATCTTGTCAACCTCGTATGTCTGACCGTCAGTTTCAACCTTGTTGGTCTTTACGGCAAGTTTTTCATCGTAATCGTAAGTGAAAGTTTTTACAAGCTTGTCGCCGTCATATTCCTTGAGACCTGTCTGCTTGAACGCCTTGTCATAGGTGTATTCCTGCTTGAGTCCTGCGGAATTGATGAGATAATTTACAGATCCGTTGTCATTGTAAACGATCTGATCTGTAACTTCGTCATAGCAGTTCGTGATCTTGCAAAGTCTGCCGTTTCCGTCGTATTCGTACTTCTCAGTACCGCCGGATACGCTTGTTGCTGATACAAGCTGAAAATCACCGTTGTATTCATAAGTTACAGTGCGATCAGCCTCGTCATCTTCAATCTTAGTGATACGAGAATGTTCATCGTTTCCATTGTAAGTGATCGTGTAAGTTCTGCCTGTTGAATCAGTTACGATTCTCTGCTCATTTGCCTTTGCAGAAATTGTCAGAGCGTTTCCGTTTGCGTCCTTTACCCAGTCTAATTCACCGTCTGCATTGAAATGATACTGTGACTGAGCTGCGTTTGTAACGGTATATTCATCGCCTGATTTTGTCATTTTGCTGTGAGCGTTCAGGCATTCGAAACCGCCGTTGCCGTCGTCTTTAAAGGTCGTATTTGAGCCGTCGGGGAGCACTACCTGATAATATCCCGGCGCAGGAATCACAATTTTGCTGACGTCGATATTGAAGTCCCAGCCGATACCAAAGGAGCCTTCTTCATCGCTCATGGAGTTGTAAGTTCTTACAAAATCCGACTTGACTCCGGGAGACGCAATGCTTAAATCGGTAAAAGATTTTGAGTAGTTACCAGTTGCAATATGTACGCCGTCGCCGATCTCCCAGCCCTTACGGTAAAGGGTATAATCGGGCAGATCGTAGGGTCTCCACCAAGGTCTGAACCAGAAGTTTTCCTCCGTAAATTCCTTTGTAACAAGGATTCCGTTTTCATAATCAAAATTTAAACGGCGGTCTGTGTTGTAGCTGCCGTCCTCATTGTCGATATATGTTTCGGGATTGTCCCAAAGAATTGTCTGCTTACCGTCCTCATATCCGAAAATTATGGACTGAGTTCCGGATGAATAAATGGATTTGGGTCCGGATTTTTCGTTGACTTCCCATGTCGGTCCTGCAAATCTTATCTGTCCGGCAGTCCATTTTCCTTCCATATCCTGCATGGTTATGTAAGTCCAGTTGCCGCCTACATACAGCCTGTCGGCAGCGTTTGTCATCAGAATCGTATCGTAGCAGTTAGCCTGACCGAAATCAAAGCAGTTTCCGATGTAAACTTTACCGCTGTTGAGTTTCATCAGCTGACCTGTATTTCCGTCCCAGCCATCGGGAGAAGCCGTTCTGAAAACAAGATTATTCTGAATCAGCAGCGTACCGCCGTGAATATCCAAGGTTGCACCTTTAATATTCTCTACTTCTGAATCCGTATCTTTCCAGAACTGCGGCATATCCGTCGTGAAGGACATACAATCAGCTACGCTTATGGTCTGACCGTTGAGATCAAGATTTGTGTCGTGAAGATTGAAACTGTAGGGGAATTCGCCGCATATGCGTTTACTTAATAGAAAAAATACGAAAAAGAGAATATTTTCTGGAACGTTTTGAATTTGAAGTAAACTTAG
>CAMZZN010000074.1 GCA_947345935.1 uncultured Ruminococcus sp. | reverse complement strand
GTTTACTTCAAATTCAAAACGTTCCAGAAAATATTCTCTTTTTCGTATTTTTTCTATTAAGTAAACGCATATGGGACTCCGTCCCCTTCCCCCCTGCCAAAGGATGAATCCATCCTTTGAAAACCCATTATTAATTCTTAAAAATCCCCTTAAGGGGGATTTTTAAGAATCAGGATGAGTGCCAAACAGATAGTATTTCCTTTAACAAGAAGTCAAGGGGATAAAGTCACCCATGATATACACAATAATCAAAGAAAATACTGTTGCTGTGAAATTTTTTTATTTTGCTCTTGACAAATCCTGTCCGATGTGGTAAAATAAGCAAGTATCGTGCTTAACGATATAGTAATTATCCTTACCCTCAGTAGGTTGAGGGCATATCCCGGAAGGAGGTGTACATCATGGCAAAGGTATCCGCTAAGTATGAAGTAATGGTTGTATTCAGCCTGAAGAACGGCGAAGAGCCCATGAAGGCTCTTATTGAAAAGTTCAAGGAAAGAATTGAAAGACATGCCGAAGCTGTTGAAGTCAACGAAGATTGGGGTAAGCGCAAGCTTGCATATCCTATCGAGGACGAAACAGAGGGTTACTACGTAATCTACACATTCGAGTCAAAGCCTGATTATCCTGCTGAACTTTCAAGACGTCTCAACATTACAGACGGCATTCTTCGTTCACTGGTAACGGTTTGCTGATCTCATCAAGTCATTATTTCAAGGAGGTGCAATGATGAATAAAGTTATTTTAATGGGCAGACTTACGGCTGATCCGGAATTAAGACAGACGCAGAGCGGTATCAGTTCTTGCAGATTTACCGTGGCTATTGACCGGCGCTTTGCCGACAGGAATACCGGTGAAAGACAGACGGATTTTATTACCTGCGTTGCTTGGAGACAGACTGCTGAGTTTGTTTCACGCTATTTTAGCAAAGGCAGCATGATCTGCGTTGAGGGAAACCTCAGAACAGGCAGCTATCAGGACAGGAATCATCCCGACGTGACTCATTACACAACGGATGTTTTCGTTGACAATGTTGAGTTTACCGGATCGAAGAAGGAAACCGGAGGCGGCGGTTCAAATTATTCCGCACCGCAAAATAACTATAATAATAATTATCAGACTCCTCCTCAGCAGCAGGCAGCTCCTGTGCAGCAGCCGGCTCAGAATAACGACAGTATGTCTTATGGCAGCCTGAGTGATTTTGAAGAAATTCTCAGCGACGGAGATGTTCCGTTCTAAGCAGAACTTTTAACGTTACTTTATAAAGATAGGAGGAAAAGTCATGGAAAAGGAAAGAAATTCCCGTCCCGGAAAGAAGCTTCGCAAGAAGGTTTGTATGTTCTGTGCAGACAGAATTGAAAAGATCGACTATAAGGATCTTGCAAAGCTCAGAAAGTGCATGACGGAAAGAGCTAAGATTCTTCCCAGACGTGTGACAGGAACCTGCGCTTATCATCAGCGTGAGCTCACAGTTGCTGTAAAGAGAGCAAGACATATTGCGCTTCTCCCTTATGTAAGCGACTGAGGAAGTGCTGAGCAGTCAGGTATGATTTAATCAGTAATTCCTTAATTATATAAAAAAACGGGAGGCGCTAAACCTCCCTTTTTGCATGTTTTTATGTATGCCCTGCTGCATCCGGAATGGGTTGCTTCCAGCCGCTATGCAGCAGTTGTGCTATCAATGGATCTGCGGCATCAGCAGACCGGATCCGTATTTATACGGACAGGTCTGAGATTCGTTGATAACATGATTACCGGTCTGTTGTGTTAAACGCCAGCTCGTCGTCTCTGCGGAAAAGCAGAGAAATGCACCATACAGCAGAAATTGCTACAAGTATATAGATTGTTCTGCTGATAAGGCTTGCTGCGCCGCCGAAAAGCCACGCAACCAGGTCAAGCTCGAATATACCTACCAGACCCCAGTTTATTCCTCCGATTATCAGAAGAATAAGAGCTATTTTGTCCCACATATTGAGAACACCTCGCTTTTATTCGGGGGTGAAGCAATACGGTATAACGATCACCGATCATTTTACGGTATTGCCCGACGCTGTCTGCGTCTGTTTGTATTATTGCTGTTTAAAACTGAATTATTCAGTAGATTAGGAGAAAGTTATGGAAAAAAATCTGAAAATATTTTTAATTATTTTAGCTGCTGCTGCCGTACTTCTGCTTATTATGGGAGTTGCTTCTTATTTCAGCAAAGGAAGACGAAAAGGGAGAGCGGCAGAAAAGAAAGTTGCAAAGACCATCTCCAAGCTGGGAAAGAACGATAAGCTTAGAATTATAAATAACGCTTTTCTTCCGCTTTATAAAAAGACGGTTGAAATAGACCATCTTGTATTCGGTCGTTTCGGTGTGCTTGTTGTGGAGACCAAGGGCATTTCCGGAACAGTAACCGGCAGCGGCAGGAAGCTTGTTCACAAGGTAGGGCAGAATGTTCATAAACTTTATAATCCTCAGCTTCAGAACAAGACTCACATAGACAATGTTATACATCATCTCAAAAAGGGTGGATTTGCTTCTACTCCGGTTTACGGAGCGGTGGTGTTTACTGATAAGAATATAGTTTTTGATGAAAATATCGGCATGAATCTTGAACAGTTCAAAAAAATGTTTGTTCAGCTTGAGGATAAAGGCTGCAATCAGGATGTGCTTTATCATTATTTCCAGAAGCTGACGGTAACAAATCCTTTCAGGAAATTTTTCCATAAACTCAGCAAAAAAGACTGGGACTGACATTGGTATAACGGAGGACAGGCGGCGTTACGCCGCACCTCTGCCTGTGTTGTTCGTATATATGAAAAAAGACTGCCGGAGCAGTCTTTTTACAGAACTATGTTTACTTAACGATGAACCTTTCGATCTCTTTAAGAAACTTATCGGCGTCATCCGTGTGTGCGTTGAGCTGGATCGGCTTTGAAAGGTCAAGGCTGAAAATTCCCATGATAGATTTTGCATCAACTGCGTATCTTCCGGATACGAGATCGATATCAAAATCATAGTGCATTACGATGGTAACGAAATCCTTGACATCATTGATTGCCTGAAGAAAAACCGTTGTTTTTGTCATACTGATACCTCCTGTAATAAAGGTGTGTTTGTGGATGTTTTTTTTTGTTTATTTCTTTTTGCGGATTGGCCTTTCCGCTCTTATATATTAGCATTAAAAAATCCCTTTGTCAAGCCATTTACAGCAATTTTGTCAATTTAGTATAATTGAGTTGTGTTTGATGACGGCATTTTTATTCATTGCTGATAATTATTGAGACTGCATAAAAAATATATACTTAATTTGTGCATTTTTAACATGATAAATTAAAGTATAAACTATGATGATAAGGTGAAATATGTATAAGATATTTTTTATAACTTTTGGCTGCAAGGTAAGTCAGTACGAAACAGAATGCATAAAGAACTGCTTTGCGAAACAAAATTTCATTATTACTGAAACGGAAGATAATGCAGACGTTTTTGTGGTAAATTCATGTACCGTTACAGGAAGCGGGGACAGTAAATCACTGTATGCTGTCAGAAAATTACGCAGAAATCATCCCGATTCAATTGTTGTCCTTACCGGATGTCTGCCGCAGGCTTCTCCGGCAATAGCCGAAAAGTGTACGGAAGCAGATATAATCACAGGTACAAAGGAAAGGGAAAAGTTGCCTGGACTTGTTGTGCAGGCAATCGAAAACAAAAGTCATATAGTTGAAATTCCGGAATATACCGGCAATGATGTATTTGAGGATATATCGGACGGCAGTCTTTCCGGCAGAACCAGGGCTTTTCTTAAGATTCAGGACGGATGCAACTGCTTCTGTTCATATTGTATTATACCGTATGCACGTGGACGGTGCAGAAGCAAACCTATGGAATCGATCATAAAAGAGGTAAAACTGCTTGCCGGAACAGGTCACAAGGAGATCGTGCTTGTGGGAATTAATCTTGCTTTTTATGGTCAGGAATACGGTTTGCGTCTTGTTGACGCAGTTGAGGAGTGCTGTAAAATAGACGGTATCGAGCGTGTGAGACTTGGTTCGCTTGAACCTGAAATGATTTCTAATGACGATTTGGTAAGGCTTTCACGTTTGCCGAAATTCTGTCCGCAGTTTCACTTATCGCTTCAGAGCGGAAGCCGCTGGACTTTACGGAGAATGCACAGAAAATATAATCCTGAGGAATACATGGCTCTTGTTAAAAAAATCCGTTATATTTTTCCTGACGCCGCTTTTACAACTGATGTTATGGTTGGTTTTCCGCAGGAAACGGAGGAGGAATTTGACGAATCAATGGCTTTTGTTGAAGAAGTTGGATTTGCAAGGATTCATGTTTTTCAGTATTCTCCACGCAACGGCACAATTGCCGCACAGCTGAATAATAAAGTACCTAAAAATATAAAGGCTGAACGTGCTGAACGCATGAAAACGCTTGGTGAAAAATTGCAGAAAAAATATATGCAGGGTCTTGTCGGAAAAACAGTCCCCGTATTGTTTGAGCGTGAAAATTCAGATGAATTTCATCAGGGACATGCTCCTGACTACACGGTAATAAAAATTTCTCGGAAAAATTCAAAAAAAAGTTTGCGTAATTGCATTTTTTATGTTACAATAGAAGAGGCACACAATAATTACTGCTACGGCAGCATATGTGAGCATTAATACTAATCCCTAACCGAACTCATGAAAATCTTTACCGCCATTCGCTCACTGCTCGTCGTCAAACGTCTTTGAAGGGCGTTAGCACGTCTGCGGTTCTTTTCCTATATCAGTAAGCGTCTGTCGATAAATTTTATCATTAAACCGATTTGGGATCAGTATAAATCAGAAAAGGAGATTTAAATATGTCCGTATACAGAATTTATGCAGAAAAAAAACCGGAATTTGCTGTTGAGGCACGTTCCGTGATGAATGACGTCAGAACGGCTTTAAGACTGAATCTGACTGGTCTCAGGATACTTAACAGGTATGACGCCGATAATCTCAGCAAAGACGATTTTAACGCCGCAGTCAATACCGTTTTTTCCGAGCCTGCCGTTGATATTGTTTACGACGAGATGCCCCCTGCAGGCGAGAATGACAGAGTATTTGCCGTTGAATATCTTCCAGGTCAGTTCGATCAGAGAGCCGACAGCTGTGAGCAGTGCATACAGATCCTCTGTCAGGGCGAGAGATGCCGTGTGAGAAATGCTCGTGTTTATATTGTTTCGGGCCATCTGACAGACGAAGAATTCAACAGGCTAAAAGCATATATAATCAATCCCGTGGAGAGCCGTGAGGCTTCCCTTGAAAAGCCTGAAAGTCTGGATACGAATTATGATATCCCTGAAACTGTTGAAGAACTTGAAGGTTTTATAAATCTCAATGCCTTTGGACTTCACGCTTTTATAGATGAATTTGGACTTGCTATGGACTATGACGATATCAAGTTCTGCCAGGATTATTTCCGGAACGAAGAAAAGCGCAATCCGACTATCACTGAAATCAGAATGATCGACACATATTGGTCGGATCACTGTCGCCACACAACATTTCTTACAAATGTTGAAAATGTTGACATAAAGACGCCTTATATAAAAGATACATACGATATGTACCTCAATGTTCGTGAAGAACTGGGCAGAACGGATCGTCCCGTTACTCTTATGGATATCGGAACTCTTGCGGCTAAGAAACTTAAAAACGACGGTCTTCTCCCTGATCTTGACGAAAGCGAGGAGATCAATGCCTGTTCCGTTAAGATCAAGGTAGATATAGACGGAGAACTTGAGGATTGGATTCTCATGTTCAAAAATGAGACTCATAATCATCCTACGGAGATCGAACCATTCGGCGGCGCTGCAACCTGTCTCGGTGGAGCTATCCGTGATCCGCTTTCAGGACGTTCATACGTTTATCAGGCAATGCGTGTGACCGGAGCTGCAAATCCGCTTGTGCCGGTTGAAGATACTATCACGGGAAAACTTCCGCAGAGAAAGATAACTGTTGGCGCAGCTAACGGTTACAGTTCTTACGGAAATCAGATCGGACTGGCTACAGGTCATGTGGCAGAAGTTTATCATCCGGGATATGTGGCAAAGAGAATGGAGATCGGAGCTGTTTTAGGAGCTGCTCCGGCTGAAAATATCAGACGTGAAAGACCTGTTCCGGGAGATATCGTTATTCTTCTCGGAGGAAAGACAGGACGTGACGGCTGCGGCGGCGCTACGGGATCTTCAAAGTCACATACTCTCGAATCGCTGGAACACTGCGGTGCGGAGGTACAGAAGGGTAATCCTCCGGAGGAAAGAAAACTCCAGAGACTGTTCCGCAATCCTGACGTTACCAGGATGATAAAGCGCTGCAACGACTTTGGTGCAGGCGGTGTATCCGTTGCTATCGGTGAGCTGACAGACGGACTTATAATTAATCTTAACGCCGTTCCCAAGAAGTACGAGGGACTTGACGGCACAGAGATCGCTATTTCCGAATCGCAGGAAAGAATGGCTGTTGTTATCGCTCCGGAGGATATGGAAAAGTTCATGGAAGAAGCTGCCAAGGAAAATCTTGAAGCAACTCTTGTGGCTGACGTTGTTGAAGAACCTCGTCTGAAAATGGTATGGAACGGCAATACAATTGTTGATCTGTCACGTGAGTTTCTTAATTCAAATGGCGCTCCAAAATACACTGATATTGAGATAGAAGCTCCTTTGGCAGGAAAGACGGAGGAGATCACTGACAGTGCCGATACATGGACAGAGCTTATGTCCAATCTCAATGTCTGCTCTCAGAAAGGTCTTATAGAAAAGTTCGATTCGACTATCGGAGCAGGAACAGTTCTTATGCCTTTCGGCGGTGTTTATCAAATGACTCCGTCACAGGCTATGGCGGCAAAAATTCCTGTACTGAAAGGCGAAACAAAGACCTGTTCTCTCATGGGGTGGGGCTACAATCCCGATATATCTGAAAAGAGTCCGTATCATGGAGCTATGCTGGCTGTTGTTGAGTCTATTGCAAAGGTCGTTGCAGCAGGCGGTACATATAAGAAATGCTGGCTGACTTTCCAGGAGTATTTTGAAAGAACGCAGAATGATCCCAGACGCTGGGGCAAGCCCATGGCTGCGCTTCTCGGAGCTTTCAAGGCGCAGCTTGAAATGGGCTGCGGTTCGATAGGCGGAAAGGATTCAATGTCCGGAACTTTCGAGAATATCGACGTTCCGCCCACGCTTGTATCATTTGCAGTTTCTACAGCAATGGCTGACAAAGTTGTTTCCACCGAATTCAAGGGTGCAGGAAACAGTGTAATTATGATTAATCCCGGATACGACGAAAACGGACTGCCTGATTTTGACAGCCTTAAATCATGCTTTGACAAGGTTGAGAAGATCATTGCCGACGGTCGTGCAAATTCGATATGGACAATCGGCTACGGCGGAGCTGCCGAGGGTATCGCTAAAATGTGTTTCGGAAACAAGCTTGGTTTCGCTTTTGATGTTCGTCTTACAAGCGATCAGTTGTTCAGACCTTGCTATGGTTCGTTTATTATCGAGCTTAACGGCGAATCCTATGAGAACGAGAATGTTATCGGAAAAACAATTTCAGAATATACTGTACGCTGCATGGATTACACGGTTAATCTTGATAATATCCAGCGTGTATGGGAGGGCAAGCTCGAGCCTGTGTTCCCGTGCAGAATAAAGACCGCAGATGTTACGCCGGAGGTTTATTCGCACTCTGACAGACTGCATCTTGCAGCGTCTATCAAGGCGGCTCAGCCTAAAGTGCTGATCCCGGTATTCCCCGGCACAAACTGCGAATATGATACTGCAAGAGCTTTTGAAAGGGCAGGAGCAGTGCCTGAAACGGTTGTTATCAGAAACCTGTCGGCTTCTGATATTGAGGAATCTGTAAATTATTTTGAAAGAGCGATCAGAAAGTCGCAGATAATTATGATCCCCGGTGGATTCAGCGGCGGCGACGAGCCGGAGGGAAGCGGAAAGTTTATTACGGCGTTTTTCCGCAATCCACGTATCAAAGACGCTGTTCACGATCTTCTCAAAAATCGTGACGGTCTTATGCTTGGTATCTGCAACGGCTTCCAGGCGCTTGTCAAGCTTGGTCTTGTGCCTTATGGTGAAATCGTTGATATGACGGAGGAGTCGCCTACTTTGACATTTAATACGATCGCACGTCATCAGTCTATGATGGTCACTACAAGAATAGCATCCAACAAGAGTCCATGGCTCTATGGCTGCGAGGTGGGGGCTATCCATACTATCCCGATTTCACATGGCGAGGGAAGATTTGTCGCACCGGCAAGTCTTATTCAGCAAATGGCTAATAATGGTCAGATCGCAACGCAGTACGTTGATCTTAACGGCAATCCGACTATGGATATACGGTATAACCCAAATACATCCGTTGAGGCTATCGAGGGAATCACATCTCCCGATGGACGTGTTTTCGGAAAAATGGGACACAGCGAGCGTATGGGCAGCTATATCGGCAAAAACGTTGAAGGAAACAAGGATCAGAAGATCTTTGAAAGCGGCGTGAATTATTTTAAATAAAAGAAAATTGCGGTCAGTCCAGTGTGGGCTGACCGCTTTTGGTTACTGCGGCTTGCGGATATCGTCAATGATGTTGCGTATGTGGAGGATCTGCTCGTTGGTCAGTCCCTAGGCATCAAGAGTGCATTTATTGTTTAGTCCAAGAAGATAGTCCGTACTGACAGAGAATGTCTGTGCGATTTTTATAAGCATATCAATAGATGGCTGTATATTGCCGTTTTCCCAGTTGCTTATGCATTGCTTTGTGACAAATAATTTTCTGCCTAACTGTATCTGGTTCATTCCAAGCGACAGTCTTAATTCTTTTATCCGTTCAAAAAACATAGTTCACCTCTATGAGTCAATAATTACAATACTATCTGTAAAATACTATGGTATATTAATAATTGACGAAAGAGGTGAACATAATGAAACGTTAGAATTATTTATCCGTCTTTATGCAAACACTTGGGTGTGTGCACGCTGTGGAACGACGAATTTGAATTGCAAAGCTTATTGCACAAACTGTAATAACATGAAGCTTTTTAAATGATGACTAAGAAATATGTCGACTTGATTTTATATTAAGTATGGCATATTTTATTTGTTTTACAGAAATAAATAGTATTAAAATATAAAATAAAAATATTGATTGTCAAAATATAACAAAAGTTCATTAAAAAAGTGGACAACCTTTTGCTTGACAAAGGAGAAAAAAGGTGATATAATAAAAAAGCTGTCGGAGGGGAGCAAGGTAAGAAGGAAAGCGGAAGATC
>CAMZZN010000073.1 GCA_947345935.1 uncultured Ruminococcus sp. | reverse complement strand
AAACAACAGATCCAAGATACGATAAAACAATCGCAGTTTTGTTGTTTTTCTTTTCGCTTAGCAAGGAAAAATAGAGAGATATCAAAAGCAATTCAATGCAGATATTTCCAACTTCTATTAAATTTTCCACAAAAACAGGCAATACCATCATCTCCCCGAAGTATATTCAAGATAATCAGAAATAATTTTATCTTTGTATGTTCTTCCAAGTTGGATTTTCTTACCGTTTGACAGAATAATATCATTTTTAACAAACTGCTGAATATGTTCAAGATTTACCAGCATTCTCTTATTTGTATGAACGAAATGATATTCCTGCAATTCGCTGCATATTTCAGCAAACTCACCATAATATTCTATTTCGCCTGATGTTGTAAAAATTGTAACCTTTCTACCGTGTACTTCAAAATCGGTTCCCATCGCAATATATCGTATTTTGCTGACCAGCGAACGGAATTACGGAGATTTACGTGCGTCGTTCGGTGAGCGATAAGGATAAGGGCAACAACTCTATTTCAATCGCTGCTCAGAAGGAGGAATGCGTAAGATTTGTTGGTGACTGCGAGTATCACATCTATTGTAACGACGGAAAAAACGGCAAAGACATTGCTCATAGCCCTGAATTTCAGGCTATGATGCAGGATGCTCGTGACGATCTTATCAGCAGAATTGTGGTAAAAAAGTATGACCGTTTTAGCAGAAATATGAGAGAATATCTCAACATTACTGACGAATTGGTCTTTACTTATGGAGAGTGCCACCCAAACAGCTATTTTTCGATAATATAAAGCTATATGAAAATAAGTTTAAACCGATATGACGGCGATATTTAATGGAGGGATTTTTATGTTATCGACACCGGAATATGCTTTCAGAAAAAGAAAAAAGGTCACGACCGTATTTCGTGACCAAAAGATTGTATGGGTCAACCGTGAAGAAGCAAAAGACTATATCCTTGAACTGATGATTTCAGCCGAGGTCGAGGATTATGACCGCTGCTCCGCCCATCTATCTTCAAATCATTCATGGTATGAGTTACTGCACAGACTAAAACAAACAGAACAGAGAGTTTTACTTTCATGTAAGGCTCTCTGTTTTTATGTTACATATAAAAACAGCTCAGAGGTTTCCCCAAGCTGTCAGAAATATAAAATTTATATACTCATAATGTTATCCGCCCAAAGCTCACACTGGCTCATAACGGTAGCAACCGCATTGTCCATCCCCTCTGGCGGATAACGGTGAGATTTCAGGAGCTTGCGTATCATCATACGCATTTTTGCTCTTGCACTATCACGCTTCTGCCAATCAATAGTGCGATTTTTGCGGAGCTTTTCTGCAAGTTCCTTTGTGATAGCTATAAGTTCTGCGTTTTCATAAAAATCCTTGATAGCCTGCGGTTTGGTGAGTGCATCGTAGAAAGCAAGCTCGTCGGCGGTCAGACCAAGTTCTTCTCCAGCTTCTTTGGCTTCACGGATCTGCTTTGCAAGGTTAAGCATTTCCTGAATAACCTACTCATTGGTGAGCACACCGTTCAGATAGCGGTTCATTGCACTTTGCATTATTTCGCTGAATTTTTCGGATTTTACAAGGTTTGTACACTTGTAAATATGTACCTGTTCTGCAATCAGGCGTTTCAACAGCTCAACAGCAAGATTTTTTTCTTTCATTCGGGAAATTTTTTCCAAGAATTTTGGATCAAACAGTGAGAAGTCCTGTTCTTTATCCGAGAAAAGATTGATAACACCGTCACTCTTGATACTTTGCTTTAATAACTCATTGATCTTTGCATTGATTTCGGGTAGTGACAGTTTTTTACCGTTGCCCTGATTGAGTATCCGCATCAGCAGAACACGTACTGCTTCAAAGAAAGCAGCCTCATAACGCTCGAATTTAACAGCGATAGATGAACACAACGAAAGTGACTGTTTCAAAAGCATAGCCTCTTTGGTATAACTTTCTCTGTCTTTTTCTCTTTTTCTGTCCATTAAGAAATTGACAGCACCCGTGATCGTTCTTCCGGCTGTCAGTTCATTGCCTCCGAAAAGGGCTGAGTAATCATATTCATGAAGCAGATCACGACAAATGGAGAGTTTCTCCTGAAACTTCGGGTATGCTACCTTTGCAATGTCGGTGTTACCATAGTTTTTCTTGTCGCGGACAGTGTAATCGTTCATTGCCTGCTTAAGCGCAGATGCAATGCCGACATAATCGACTACCAGACCGCCTTCCTTATCACGGAATACACGGTTGACACGCGCAATTGCCTGCATCAGATTATAGCCTATCATTGGTTTGTATACATACATCGTCGCAAGGGAAGGCACATCAAAGCCGGTCATCCACATATCGACAACGATAGCAATTTTAAGCGTACTATCGTTATCTTTGAATTCTCGTGCGAGTTCCTCTTTATGATGCTTGTTGCCGATAATGTTATGCCATTCTTCCGGATCTTTATTTGATCCGGTCATGACAACAGCGATTTTTTCTTCCCAGCCGGGACGCACCTCGAGAATACGCTTGTATATTTTCATGGCGATCGCTCTGGAATATGCTACGATCATCGCTTTACCTGTCAGCAGGTTCTCACGATAGTTCTCATAATGGTCAAGAATATCGTCCACAAGGGATTTTATCGTATCATCGTGACCGAGAATTGCTTCCATCTGTCCTAACTCACGCTTGCTGCGCTCGATAACATCAGCGTCTGCATTCTGAGCCATGATATCATATTCCGTGTCGATAAGTCGCAGTGTGTTTTCGTCAAGTTTTAGCTTCATTACACGGCTTTCGTAATAGACAGGGCGTGTAGCTCCATCTTCAACAGCCTGCGTCATATCATAAATGTCGATATAATCACCGAATACCTCACGGGTATTTCTATCTTCCATTGCGATAGGCGTTCCAGTAAAGCCGATATATGTAGCATTCGGGAGCGTATCACGGATAATACGAGCTGTTCCCGTGACTTTCTTTGCGATAAGCTCTCCGTCCTCATTCTTAGTCATCTTGATCTTTTCGGTAAGACCGTACTGACCTCTATGTGCTTCATCTGCCATGACGATGATATTTCTGCGCTCCGACAGCGGTTCTCCCGATTCCTCAAACTTCTGCATTGTGGTGAAGATAATGCCGTTTGCCTTGCGACCTTCGAGCAGAGTTTTCAGATGTTCACGGCTCTCAGCGTGTACCGGTTCCTGTCGGAGAAAAGCCTTGCACTTCGCAAACTGCGAATAGAGCTGATCGTCAAGGTCGTTTCTATCAGTGACAACAACAATGGTCGGGCTTTCGAGGGCTGATTGCAGCAAATGAGCATAGAACACCATTGACAGGGACTTTCCGCTGCCCTGCGTATGCCAGAACACACCGCCCTTACCGTCCGTAACAGTAGCCTTCTTTGTGGACTCAACCGCCTTACGCACAGCGAAATACTGATGATAGCCCGCCAGAATCTTAAAGCTCTGCAAGCCCTCATTTGAAAACAGGATAAAGTTTTTCAAGATATCCAGCAGACGGTCTTTCTGGAAAATACCCTCAAAGAACGTGTCAAACTGAGCATACTGCGTATTCTCATAGCTGCCGTCTTTAGTTTTCCACTCCATGTAGCGGTCTTCGCCTGAAGTGATAGTTCCTGCTCGGTTTTCGGATAGGTCACTCATAACGCAGATCGCATTATAGATGAACATAGACGGAATAGAGTACATATAGTTCCTGATCTGTGTATAGGCTTCGGAAGCGTCCGTTTCCTCACGGGTCGGAGATTTCAGTTCCATAAGCACCACAGGCAGACCGTTGATAAACAGCAGAACATCGGGGCGCTTCTCGTCATTCTCTATGAACGTCCACTGATTTGCAACGATAAAGGAATTGTTGTACGTATTTGCGTAATCCACAAGATAGCAAATTGCAGAACGCTCCTCGACCCCCATGGTATATCGAACTTCAATGCCGTTTTGCAGATAATCCATAAATACAGCATTTTTCTGCACAAGCTCGCCGTTTTCAAAGTTCTGGAGCTTATACAGGGCATCGCTGATAGCATCATCGGGCAGCGTAGGATTGAGCCGATAGAGAGCTTCTGTCAGCTCGTCCATATACAGCGGTGTTTTATAGTCACGGTCAATGTCCGGACCGTATGCGTGAGTATATCCCATTTCCTCGAAAAGCTGTATGATAGCGTTTTCATAACTCGCTTCGGTATATGGCATTGTTCATCAACTCCTTGTCATGTTTGAAAATGAAACTATTAAAGCAGTTACGC
Organism: uncultured Ruminococcus sp.; assembly: GCA_947345935.1. Lineage (GTDB taxonomy): Bacteria > Bacillota > Clostridia > Oscillospirales > Ruminococcaceae > Ruminococcus. Next base: position 5,112 of record CAMZZN010000073.1, on the reverse strand, counting down.
TCGCTGCTAACGACGTTATCGTTAAAATTAGAGCAGTTATTTTTTCTATAATTTTTTTAGCACTTGAGTATGTTTCTTTCACATTAGTACCAAGAAGAAAAGAGATTAATTTTGAAGATATAATGTAGAAAGATCTGATAAAATTAATAAGTATATATGATATATAAGATACCGAGTATAAAACACCGATTGCAGCAAGTATTTCTTGCCACCAAATTGCACCATTTGGATTTTTCACATAAACGTTCAAAGCAAAATAATCGGCAAAAAATGCAACTGTAAAAGCAACAAAATGCCATGAAACAAACAGCCAATATTTTTCTTTCTTTTCCATATCAATAAATGGAAGTGCACAATATGAGCCTACAATCATAATTGTTCCTATTATCTCACGTATTTCTACTTCTTTTGTGTCTAATTTACAAAATAGCAATAATATGATTCCTGATAAAAACAAATCTAAATCAAAAGCATAGTATATCTTCTTTTTTATATCCATAGTAATTCTCCTAACATAAATGAAAATTTACGCTTGCAAGCCGCCTAAATCTTGACCTCTGATACGTCGATCTCACCGTTCATCAGCTTCGGGAGCAGAGTGTCACGGAGTACGGCGAGATGCTGATTTTCTTTATTGATAGAAAAAATTGTTTCAAAAATAGGTGCTGTCAATATTTCAAAATCCATAATAACTGCTTCGTTGGCGCAGAATTGAAGCCTTTTGAGGTCTGCAACGGTAACATGACCAAGACCTGTTGTCTGTTTATTGCTTGCAATATGTGCAAATTGTGGCTTTAGGTATTTTAACAAAAAGTAAGTAAATGCGGGAGCATTAAACTTTGATACAACACGGAATGTATGCTGATTAAGGATTGCTCTACCTCTGCTCCATAAAAATGTATCTATTGATGTATCTGGATTGCCCGACCACGAAAACAGAATATCCTTATCATCAATATAGTATTTACTTTCTTTGCTAACGCAACAAAATTGTGTAGAATCGGTAATACCGCTTTTCAATTCTGCAATTTTGATTATTGGTAAACCGAAATTGCCGTATTCAGCCTTTTTGAACGCAGCTCCGTTAATGTAGTTAGCAAGGTCATATACAGAAATATCTTGCCAATCATCAGGCATAACCCCACCGAACGGCTCAAAATCCACGAACCAAGCCTTAAAAATCGCCTGAGCCTGCTGCTCTAAATTTTCATTTATCGCAGTATTGAGGGCAATTTTGTCATCAAGATATTTGAGAACAGAACATATTTTTTGCTGCATTTCGATATTTGGAACAAGAATAGGAATATTCTCTATTATTTCTCTTTTGGCAATATTCACTTGAACTGAACCACTTGATCTTGAAATAATTGCATTATAGCCCTCAGATGAGTCAAAATAATATTTCAAATACTGTGGAAGAATTTTTTTCTTATCCACTCGCAATAGGAGCAATGCTTGGCTAATAATACCCTTTGGGTCATTTCTTCTGATTATTGAAACTTTACCAACCGTACCAGAACAGCTGATAATCAAATCATCCTCTTCAACTTGAAAACGGCTCATTTTCTCTAACTTATTTTCACTAATAAAAAAGCGAAAAATTCGGTTATTATAAATTGCATGCTGTTGTTCATATACAGGTATACCTACACTTAACATTTCACTCCGCTTTAATGCAGAGCCAAAAGGACCTCGTATATAACCTTTAGGTTGTAATAATTCTGCCAAAATAACTGTATCAAATCTCATACCCAATCGCCCTCAGCTTCATTGACCTTTTCACGAAGTAATTTCTCCAGTACAATAAAAGCAGGTGTGAAGCTGTCACGAATAAGCAGAATCATTTCGTCGATTTCGCCCTCATCGTAAATATGCATGGAAGTATTGCGTTTTTTCAGCGTAGTCAGCCAAACAGCGGAATCCTCCACAAATCCGAGTTTATAGCCAAGCTGCAATATCTCTCTGGGAGAGCCTGTTTCTGCACCCTCTGCGCCATGCACCCTTAACACTGCCTGCAATGCTTTCCATGCAAGTTCAAATGTCAGATTGAATTGTCCGATCACACCTGTTCTGTAAATATCGTTTTCATTTGCAAGCTCAAAATTTGCACATTTCAGTATATTTAGGCAATTTGAGAAATTATCAAGTTTTTTCATATATTGTTACTCCGTCCCTTTTGATCTCTTCTTTCAGCTCAGCAGAAGCTCCCTTGTCAAGCTCCACTATATCAAATGACAGAAGAGAGTGAACATTTTCCTTTATATCCCAATAAAAGTCATCGAAATTAGCACCGCAGACAGCAATGTCGATATCGCTTCTCTCAGTATGCGTACCTCTTGCACGAGAGCCAAAAAGTATGATTTTTTCAATATTATTTTTATTGGCAAATGATGTTATATCCCTTAACACTCTGTCGGGAAGATTATATTTCATACCCGATCGCCCCCAGCTTCTCCCTAATCTCATTTTCAAGCTCATGGGATTTTGCGAACATCTCCGAAAGCTCCGAAGTCAGGCGCTTCATCTTCTCGTCGAAGGGCTCGCCGTCGTCCTCCTGTTCCTCGATACCAACATATCGTCCTGGGGTAAGGATATAATCTTGTGCGGCGATAGCCTGAATATCGGCAACTGCGGAAAATCCCTTGACTTCCTCTAATGTGCCGTCCTGAAATGCCTTGAAGGTATTCGAGAGCTTCTGAATATCCTCGTCCATGAAATCACGGTGCTTACGGTCAACCATATAACCCATTTTACGGGCATCTATGAACAGCGTTTTGCCCTTCTGCTTCTTGTTCTTGCTGATGAACCACAGCGTTACGGGGATTGTTACGCTGTAAAAGAGCTGCGTCGGCATAGCTACGATACCCTCAACGAGATCGGCTTCAATTATATTTTTACGAATATCGCCCTCACCGCTGGACTGCGTGGAGAGTGCGCCGTTCGCAAGCACAAGACCAATCTTGCCGTTCGGTGCAAGGTGATGTATCATGTGTTGTATCCAAGCATAGTTAGCATTACCCGCAGGCGGAGTGCCATACTTCCAACGAACATCGTCTTTGAGCTTGTCCTGTCCCCAGTTCGAGAGGTTGAACGGCGGATTCGCCATAATGAAGTCGGCTTTCAGCGTTTTATGCAGATCGTTGAAGAACGTATCGGCATGATACTGTCCGAAGTCTGCATCAATACCACGGATAGCCATATTCATCTTAGCCATTTTCCATGTATCAGCATTGGATTCCTGACCGTACACGGAAATATTGCCCCTGTTACCGCTATGAGCCTGAATAAATTTCGCACTCTGGACGAACATACCGCCCGAACCACAACAAGGATCATATACACGGCAGTTTTCAAACGGGCGCAGTATCTCAACAAGAGTACGAACCACACTTGACGGCGTATAGAATTCACCGCCCTTTACACCCTCATAAGCGGCAAACTGAGCGATACAATATTCGTATGTGCGACCGAGCAAGTCCTTGCTGTCTGTTGTGTCTGTCATGTCCATATTGGTAAACAGATCAACGACATCGCCGAGAACACGCTTGTCAAGATCGGGGCTTGCATAATTCTTCGGCAATACGTTCTTCAAGGTTTTGTTTTCGTCCTCGATGGCTCTCATAGCATCATCAATTACCGAGCCGATCTCAGGTGTATGAGCCGCAACGGACACCACCGACCAACGAGCCTGTTCGGGTACAAAGAAGATATTATCCATAAGATAAGCATCTGGTTCGTTCTCAAAGCCGTCACCGCCTGCCACAAGCTCATTATAACGCTTTTCAAATGCACTTGAAATATAACGCAGGAAAATAAGCCCCACGATAACTTTTCTGTATTCAGCAGCAGGAATATGCCCCCATAACACGCAGGCAGCGTCCCAAATCTGCTTTTCAAAGCCAATATTGGCAGTATTCTTTTCAGCCATAGTTTTACACCTCTTGAACCTACGCTTACAGCGAGGTATTATCTTCATAATTATACCACAATATGCACAAATAGTCAATTGTTTAACAGACTTTTTCTATATATTCCTGCATTATTAGCATAGGAATATTATGAACGATTAATATTAGAATTTTTGCAAAATTTCTTGTAACTCTCATGCAACTCGCAAACACCCCTAAGACCTCCAAAAAGATATATAATAGTTATAGTTTCAGGAGGTAGCCACCACATCTCAGAGCCGAATACAACATTTATATATTTATGGAGGTATCATATGAAAAGATACAAAAATTTCCTGATCGTAGGCATCGACCATGGCTACGGCAACATCAAGACCGCCAATACGGTAACACCTACGGGCATTACCAAACTTGATGCCGCACCGACATTCACTAATAACACGCTTTTCTTTAACGGTAGCTACTATCTTATATGTGAAGGACAGTATTACGCTCAATGTCGAACATACAAATTACGTTGCCATTGGCCTTGCAATAAGTGAAATTTCTTACATAAATATTACGATGTTTCATTTCTTTGAGAGCTATGAAAATAATATAAAATTGAAGTATCTTGAAAGATTGTAGCAGGAACAGAAAAACTGTAGTATGCTTGCTCTTACACATAAACAAATTAGGGAATTTAAGCACGACATTGAAAATTAATTTTCCGTATTACATGACATGATGGAATCGGGCAAAACAGAAAAAGCATTGGAATATCTTGATAAGCTTAGTGGATTTGTAAGGCATTCAAACTGTTTGTGTCATACCGGAAACAATGCTGTGGATTCCATTGTAAACACGAAAGGTTCTCTTGCTCAGACCGTATGTTAATGACGTATACCACAATGTAGCCAATCTTTCTTTATCCGAAATACCATTGTTCCACATCTGATAGCAAGTATAAGAAATTACAGAATTATTTCTATGTACGCCGCCGTTATCCATGTTTTTTCGGGGTCTGTAAAATCATAGTAATAGGTTGTATCGTTCACACCTATCGTCATACCCTTTGAATTCGGATCCGACATCACGCAGATCGGAGAAACATGGTTATCTTCTCCGTGCTGCCAATCGGGATCATTATCCCATATGCGTTTACTTAATAGAAAAAATACGAAAAAGAGAATATTTTCTGGAACGTTTTGAATTTGAAGTAAAC
>CAMZZN010000072.1 GCA_947345935.1 uncultured Ruminococcus sp. | reverse complement strand
AATCGCCGTTTTTTGCACACTCAATCATGCGGTTAAATTCTTTTCGCTTTTTCGTGTTCGTTCCAGAGATTCCCTCATCGGCAAATATGGCATAAAGCTCCCAATCGGGATTACGCTCGATATACTGACGGAAATACCGCTGTTGGCTTTCAAAAGAATTGGCTTGGTCTTCATTGTCCGTGGAAACACGGCAGTAGGCGGCAACTCTCTTTTTCATATTCTGTATTTTTCTCTCTTGATTGAGGGTTTCGTATTTATCTATTGACATAAAGATGCTCCTTTCCCGACAAAAGCCTTGTCGTATTTTAAGTATAGTTTCATAGAGGTATGTTGTCGAATGTGCAAATTTTGAATTCGCACATTTCTTCATTGATTGAGTAGCGATGGTTCACTGAACATATGTAAAGAGCCAAGCGTTTAGGCTTGGCTGCGGTTGTTCTTGCTGTATTGCTTTTCTATTTCCTCGATACAACGCTCATACTGCGAGTGTGTCAATAGTTCTCTTTTTTTCAGAGAAGCAAGTATTGACTTTTGAAATTGCAGATAAAACGCTGTGTGTTCCTGTTCTGTGATTTGCGGAGCAGGCTCTCCGACATAGACAAACTCACGACACTTCAATCATCAACACCACCTCGCTATATAGTATTCATTAGGGTTTGTACGATATAACGGGATGGTTAGTCCTTTTTGGAAATGCCGATGCTGATAGCCAAGGCATCATCTATCAATAACATTAAACGCCTGTCAAAAGTACCAATGTACTCTTGCAGGCGTTGTTTATCAAGTATCCTTATCTGTTCAAGCAGGATGATGGAATCTTTTTTAGTCATTCAAACCTTTTGTTATGATGTGGGTTGTGAGCTTTAATTTCAGAAAATATGTATTGACATTATGGCTAAAAATAAGAAGAAATATTTCCATAAATGTATTGAATAAAATGCTATAAAAATTTTAGTTTTGCTTCTGGTTTTACAGGTTTGTAGTAATCATCAGAATATTCCGTAGACCATTTTTCATTATTTTTTATTTGTGCAATATGTGTTTTTCAAATATTTTTTGGACCATTCATTTTTAATTTATCAGGATCCGGCGGAGCTATATTCTTTCCGTTATAATATTGTGATTCACCATCTAATAATCCGTCTCCGTCAGAATCTTTTTCTGTCGGATCAGACAAAATAGGTAAGAATCTACAAGGACTATAATTGTTTATCAAAAATGAATAATCTGCACCGTCAAATCTCTTAAATAAAGCAACAATTTCTGCCATATTTAATGTTGGAATTTCAAAACTTCCATCCTCATTCCAAATAAGACGAGTTGTGTCAACTTTCTCCCAGTTGGTAGGTGTGTTTTAGTTGTATGAATCATTAAAAAACAATGAAAAAGATACGTGTCATTTTCGTGATTATGGTATTGAGAATGACACGTAGATATTCTTTATTCTCTAATCATCTCTCTAAGATCATCATAATAAAACCTGTATATTCCACATATATTTTTATCATAAGTGTATAATGTGATTATTATGTAATCACTATTGTATGATATTAAATAGTTTTCATTTGAAAGCGATGCACCGTTGTTATTTATTCTAACGTCAAAAGATAAGACAAATTTTTTTTTGTTATTGTCATATAGTTCGATTTGTGCTTCCGTTTTACCATTTAATAATGGTGCACCAAATTCCTTTCCAATAAGCGTATAACCTCTACCACATTTTTCTTGAAACCATTCTTCAGAAGAGTAATTATGGAAATAATGAATTATCGTATATGCGCCTGATAAAATAAGTAAAATACTCAATACAACTATTACTATAACAGATGTTCTTTTATTCATAGCTTATTCGCTCCATTAAAAATTGAACAAATGCATCTCTTGCTGCCTTAGACTGATCTTTTGAGAAGTTATAAATCCTACCGTCTCTTTCAAAAGGATCAAGTTCAAATTTTAATTCTGAATCATCATCTAAACCATCGCCATCTGTATCAGATAACTGAGGATTGGTACCAAGGTCTATTTCCTGTGCATTTGATAAGCCATCACCGTCAGAATCAGCATCATCATCGGAAACTCCTTCTGTTACTGAATCAAATTTAGTGGGATCAATTCTTGTGATATAAACTTCCTGATAATCTGTCAAACCATCATTGTCTGTATCAGGAACGTTTACGTCTGTACCGATCATGATTTCATAAATATCGGGCAATCCGTCCTCATCGTTGTCAAGAAAATCGACAAAATAGACTTCTTCTGTTTTGGTTACTACAAACGGAACAGACTAGATGTACTTTCCATAATTAGTTGTCAGAGAAATCTTAAAGTATCTTTTTTCAAAGTCTTCGGTAATCGGATACTGATATGCAGTTCCATCCGAAACGACACCCACAGAAGTATACTCCTCATTATCATCAGAAATCCAGATTTCATAGCTGCTGTTTTCAACACAAGCAACACGAATTTAAGCAGTCTGATCTATGCGTCTTACGGGGATATCATTATTGATACGGATATTCTGAATCTTAACAATGTTGTGCCGTTAACATCCATAGGATTGTTGATATTGATGTTTTGATCCTCAAGAGTATAATCATCGGCATACATTTCTACATTATCACCACTGAAATACGAATAATTCAGTTTCTTTTGAATGTAGATCATTTCCTCGTTCGCATTTTCGGTTTTTGTGCCATTTACATTGAAATTGGGTGATGTTGTCACAATAGTACCGTTTGTTGCGATGCTGCCATTAATGCAGACGTTATCAGCGTTAATTGTAATCGCACCCTCATCACTTGAAGCTGCAAACATCGTATACGGCTCGGTGCTTTCCTCGGCATAAACGATAGGCATGGCACAAACTGTCATTACTGCACTCAGCACACCAGAAAGAATGCGTTTAAACTTAGTTGTTTTTTCATGGTATCCTCCATTCATAGCTTGTGTTTTTACTTATTATTCACAAGATCTCTCAGTTCCTCCGGTTCAACAGGCAGTGCAAAGCAACAATGACAGCAAACTGAAACATTCCTCATTTCAAACAGCTCATGTAAATCAGGTTCTTTCGGCTGGTAGAACGTGAATCCGCAAACACTGCCATTTGCAAGATACAGCCCATTCAAACGACTCACCATAACCGCTGCAAGCGCCGATAGAAATATTCCGCTTGATATATACAGAGAAATGCATAATTTAAGCGTTGCTTTTTGTAAAATAAGTCCAAACCTTTTTCTTGCTATCAATTCCGGTACTGCATATAATAAAATTTTTCTTTAAGTTATTCAATTCATCTTTATCATAACACAAAATTGAAGGTTTTTAAAAATCTTGCAGTGAAACGTCGGTTTATTTGCAGTGAAAAATAGAATTTTTGGTATAAAAAACAAGTAATTATCTAATTTTATTGTAGTTGTTTTTATTCCGTTTGTTAATAGACGTGGCACGAAATGCACTTTTTTGGCATGAAACGCATATTATTTATTTTAACTTCAAATTATACAATCAGAATATATGCATTACAGTTTCGGAAAACTGAATGCTTCAATGCAGATTGCTTGTTAGGGGAAAATTCCACCTAAAACCCCTAAAAAATGACCGCTGATGCATTTAAAATGAAAGCAGATTTATATGACAAAAGCATTCGCAGATTTCTGAGCTGTACGAAAGCTTTTTAAAAATTGTCGAATCATTGTCTGGTATAGTATGATTTGAAACTCTGGAAAATCTTCCTTTTGCTGCACTGCTTGCAAATTTTAATCAATTATGTTATGATTAGTTTGGATGAAGATTATACGAAAATATATTATTAATACTCGGATAATGACGAAAAGAGCGAAATTGCCAAGTTAGCTTGTCAGAAACCAGACAGCGGATCAATTAAAAACTAATCAAAAACTAATAAACACCTGCTATAATTTAGCATGGAGGTCTGCATATGAATGAAAAAATATTGATTGTCGAAGATGAAGCTGCAATACAGAAAATACTTTCTGAGCCTCTCATATTTGCAGGTTACAACGTCACTGCTGCATCAGATGGACTGGAAGGTATCAACGCTTTTCATAAACAGAATTTTGACCTTATTCTACTGGATATCATGCTGCCAAAGATTGACGGATATACCGTATGTGAAATGATACGGCAGGAATCGCAAATTCCGATTATCCTTTTAACTGCACTTGATACGGAAGATGATCAGATCAAAGGATTCGACAAATTGGCGGATGATTATATCACAAAACCATTTTCTATAAAGATCGTATTAAAGCGTGTGGAAACTCTTTTGCGGCGGATACCTTCAGATGCTGCGTCAGAGAGTATTCGATACAAAGAAATTTCTTTAAGCGAAACAGAACGAAAAGTTACTGTTTCGGGAAACGAGGTAGCGCTTACCCATTTGGAATTTGAGATATTACTGTTATTTCTTAAGAACAAGGGACGTGTTTTTACGAGAGATGATCTGTTAAATCTCGTTTGGGGCTATGACTTTTTTGGAGATGAAAAAAGTGTAAACTTTCATATTATGAACCTTCGCAGGAAACTGGGTGTCGATTATATTGAAACAGTCAGAGGGGTGGGATACAGAATTGCGAAAGAAAATTAAAAACTGTTTAAGTATAAAAGTGTTTTTATGGGTGTTCTCCGCCCTTACTATTTGCAGTATGCTGATTTATGGAATTGTATTGACGGGCTTACCCAAGCAATATCAGATTACATCGGATAAGCAACTGGATGCAAACACCGAAATTCTTGTTTCAAAATTGCAGAATATGCGTTATGAGGAAGCGGTTAATGAAATCTATAATTTCTGTATCCAAAACAGTTCGGCGGCAATACTCAGCGATGACAACGGAGCATTGACCTTTGGTGAAATAAAATCAGAAGTCCCAACGGTTGCAACATCAAGTATTGCAACAACAGTTACTTTTTCAGACAGCAAAATCGAATATGCATTGGTGGTCTCTTCTTTATCTCAAACGGCTGATCTAATACTAAGTCTTATGCTTCGCTTTTTGCCTGTTGTTTTTGCGATTATTTTGTTGTTGTCTTCATTAAGTGCCTTTATTTGCAGCAGGGTTATTGTCAGTCCTATCGCTAAAATCAGTCAGATTTCTAAGCGAATGACATCACTTGATATGACTTGGAAATGCGATATTAAAAGTAACGATGAAATTGGCGTACTTGCTTCCAGTCTGAATACGATGGCAAGTCGATTGCAGGTTACTATGAAAGAATTGACAAATGCGAATAATCAGCTAAATGACGATTTAGAGAAATTCAAATCGCTGGAAGAGGGGCGCAGGAACTTTTTTGCGGCAGTATCTCATGAATTGAAAACTCCTCTTACCATCCTAAAAGGTCAAATCGAAAATATGATTTTAGGATACGGGGATTATCAAAATCACGAAAAATATCTGCCCGAAGCACTAAAAGCCACGGAAAATATAGAACATCTTGTGAAAGAAATTATTGCCATATCAAAAATGGAAAGCATGGACTTAGAGGACACCTTGCAGGAGGTTTCGCTAAAACAAACGGTAAATGATACGATACAGACTATTTTGCCGCTTGCACAGGATAAGGATATTCAGATACATCAAAATATCAATACCGATATGGTTTTGTCCGTCAATCCTGATCTTTGGAATAAAGCCCTTTCTAATATTATCGGGAACGCCGTTCGGCATTCTCCTTGTGGTGAAGATGTTTTCATAACTTTACAATCTTTTGAAAATCAAGATGCTCTCGTTATTGAAAATACTGGAGCGTCTATTCCGGAAGCTGACCTTCCTCATATGTTTACGCCATTTTATCGGGCAGATAAATCAAGGAACAAGGCAACAGGAGGAAGCGGTCTGGGGCTATACATTGTCAAAACAATTCTTGACCTGCATGGTATGACCTATCTTATAAAAAACACAGAGCAAGGCGTAGCATTTCTCCTTTATCTGAATTGATAGTAGCTTCATTCAACAAAAGCTGTCAGCAACTCGCTGGCAGCTTTTTGTAATCAAATCAAAGCCTTACGAAAATCAAATCAAAAACTAATCAAAGGCCTGTATGATAGATTACAGAAAGGAGCTGAGTAACTTACATGAATTTTACACAAAGAGCTATGCTTTACATATCACGCAAAAAAGGAAAAACCGTGAGCCTGTTTTTGGTGGTATTCGTAGTTGCGGTTTTTCTGATTTCGTGCTTTTGTGTTTTGAAAGCGTCAGCGAGATTGTCAAAGGATATTCGCACTTCTCTCGGTGCGGCTTTCTATATAAGAGCAAACACCGAGGTGTCAATGAACGAAAAAGGCGAAACAGAAGTAAAGGAAAACAATGTTTATATTTCTCAAAAGGAAATAAATGAAATTATGCAGACGGGGGAAATCAAATACTATAATCCCATTAATTACGGTTTTGCCCAAAGTGATACAATACAATTTGTTCAAGGTGATAAACATACAGCCGAAAACAATATGGGAAAGGTGACAGCATCTCGTTTTTCCGCACTTGCCCCTAATTTTACAGACGAAACAGCCGTACTGGTAGAAGGAAAGCATATCGCCGAAACGGATAACGGAAAAATCCTTATCAGCGAACAGTTGGCAAATGCAAATCATCTGTCTGTTGGGGATATGCTGACGCTGACCCACGCCAAGCTCGGTGAAGCTGACGGAGCGTACATTGACGAGATACCAGTTAAAACAGCCTATACCCAAGTAGAGGTGTTGGGAATATATAGACTAAATATCGAGGACACATCTATTAAACCAACTGCGGGCGTTGCTGATAACGAGATATATGCGAGCCTTGATGTCTTGAACGAGTTAAACGAGAGTGAAGCAGGTATTTACACGGGCGAAGTTGATTTCTATATTACTGACCCTGCCAAACTCGAAAGCATTACCCGTAATGTTCAGTTATTGCAGTCTATTGACTGGAAAACGCATTTTATCCGTATCAATGATTTTCAATATTCCAAGATAGCAGACCAGTTATCTTCTCTCGGAGATTTAGTAAAGATACTGCTTGTCCTTGTGTCAGTTGTCAGTACGGCGTTTTTGACCTTGCTATTATCAATGCGTATGCGTGGCAGAATGCAGGAAGCAGGCATTTTGCTTGCGGCAGGCGTTTCAAAAAGGCAGATTATTGCGGGATTTTTGTTAGAGGTATTGTCAGTTACAATAACGGCACTGATTTTATCCTATATTGCTTCTTTGTGTGTTACTGGCTTTTTAGGACACAGTTTGTTTGGCGAACTGCAACCTAACCTGTTAAACGAAGAAACGATAACGGCAGGAATACAAAACAATCTTGAAATTGAAAACTATCTGAAGCTGAGCGCTACAGAAACATTGCTTATTTATTTTTGCCAATTCATTGTAATTGCAGCTTCAACATTGGTATCGTCTATTATGATAATGCGGCTAAAACCAAAAGAAATTTTAACGAAAATGAGTTAGGAGGATTTTGAAATGAGCTTTATAAAAAGAGCAGGTCTGTACTGTTTCAGACAGCGGTTTAAGACGGTCATATTATTTTTGTTGTTGACGCTTATAGCGACTTTTATGCTTACAGGTATTGCCGTTCGTGACGCAGCTAAAGGTGCGACAGCAGATGTTCAGACTGCTATTGGCGGAAAAATTATGCTCGACCTCGACACAGACGGACATATGGGAGGAGGTCAGCAAAGCCAATGGGGAACAGTTTATGGATACAACGGAGATTTGATTACACAGGAAATTGTAGACGCAATTAAAAAGGTTGACGGTGTTGTAGACTATAATTCCGAGGACACAGCGAGTTATTATGGTGCAGGTGTTGATTTCAAATATCTGCCTGCTGCCTTTGGTCTGAACTATACAAAGTATGGAGAAGCGTCGAGCTATAATGCAACATTATCATCTGAAAAATGTTCCAAGTTCCAAAGCGGCAAGTATAAATTAGTAGACGGCAGACACATTGCGCCAGACGATAAACACGCTTGTTTGATTTCAAAAGAACTTGCCGATTATAACAAGCTTTCTGTTGGCGATAAGATTAAAATGTACTCTCTGGATTCGGACGCTATATCCGAATTTGAAATAGTGGGGATTTTTGACGGCACGGAGGGGACTTTGGGAAATGCCTTAACGGTAGATGAAATCCCTTCAAATTGTGGCTATGTAGACTATGCGACAATGTTTGAACTATTCAAAGAGGAATTGAATGGGTATCAGCAGTTGACGATTTATGTGGAAGACCCCTTCAGTGTTCAAAATGTCTACGATAGAATCTCTGCTTTGCCAGAGCTAAAGGGCAAAACATTGAAGCTCAGTATTGATACCGATGAGTACGATGTTGTTTCTACACATTTAGAGTCTCTGCAAAAATTAGTGAATACAACAATCGTTATTATTTCAGTTGTCAGCGTTGTGATACTTACTCTGCTTCTTACAATATGGATCAGAGGGCGTAAAAAGGAAATAGGGATTTTGCTCTCCATTGGCAAGAGCAAGGTAAATGTTATTTTGCAAATATTTACAGAAACTTTTATTGTGGCTGTTATTTCATTTGCGGCATCCATACCGTTTAGTCATTTGATAGCGGAAAAAGCAGGAGCATTTTTAGTATCCAGAGTTACTACAGGAACAACAAATCTCACTGTGCAGATTAACGCAGTTTATCTGCTCCCGCTATACTTAATTGGAATTTTACTTATTGCAGTGGCGGTTATTGTTTCATCGTGGACTGTTGTTCGTTCAAAGCCAAAAGATATTCTTACGAAAATGAGCTAAGGAGGACACGTAAATGAGTATCATAAAAACCTGTAATCTTAAATATTCCTATGATGGGAACAGAACTGTTCTTAAAAATATATCCACCGAATTTGAGGTGGGAAAAATCTATACAATCCTCGGATCGAGCGGGTGCGGAAAAACAACTCTGCTTTCCCTGCTCGGAGGCTTGGATAGTCCGTCTGACGGACAGGTACTGTTTCAAGGAGAAGATATTGAGAAAAAGGGACTTGAATATCATCGCAAAAACAATGTGGCATTCATTTTTCAAAGCTATAATCTGATTGACTATATGACGCCTGCCGAAAATGTGGCTTTGACTTCTAAACTGCCGCCGCTGCCTATCTTGGATCGTTTGGGGCTTACAAAAGAGGAAGCAAAACGAAATGTTCTGAAGCTCTCTGGCGGACAGCAGCAGCGAGTTGCAATCGCTCGTGCATTAGCTTCTGACGCAAGCGTTATTCTTGCGGACGAGCCGACAGGAAATCTTGACGAAGATACTGCGGTTGAAATTACAAACATTCTGAAAGAATGTGCCCATCAGATGAATAAGTGTGTAATAATTGTAACACACTCTAACGATCTTGCGAAAGAGGCTGATGTAATACTTCAATTGAAAAAAGGTGAATTACAAGGCTATACTCTCTGCTAATTTAAATTATACAGTAAGGAAGTGCGGACAAAAAGTTAGACCACAGATAATCAATCAAATAATGGAGTGCAAAGGCATGTGCTGCCGCAGCAGC
>CAMZZN010000071.1 GCA_947345935.1 uncultured Ruminococcus sp. | reverse complement strand
TTCAGCAACATCAAAAATTATAAATTTTCATTTTTAGGAGGAATTACAATGAGAAAAGTATTTAAAAAGACCATAGCTTCTGTTGTGGCAGGAGTTACGCTTGCCGTTGGAATGACGGCTATGAGTTCAAGCGCTTATTGGGCAAGCAGAAATTTTGGTTCTGACGCAACTGCTTATCTTTCCGTTTCATCTACATCCGTGTATGCATACACAGATTCTTCACTAACTAATGTAACCAGAAGTGTATTTATAGCAAACATAAACTACAATCCGGAACCTATGAGGGATCCGTATTTTAAAACAAGTACATCCGGTAGAGTTGTAGTACAATGTTCGGGTTCTGGAATAACAGTAGCTCGCACAGAGCACAGTTTATCCGGATATCCTAATAAGACGATTGTTATGAACGCTTAAGTTGTTGGCTGCTGCTCTTTTCAAAGAGCAGCAGCCTTAATTCAAGTGCTTTGGAAAGGAATATTATGAAAAAGACAGTAAGCATAGTATCAGTATTATCACTGTTATTTTTTGCATCATGCAATAATAAATCAAATAACAGTTTACCTGTATTAAGTACAGAAAGCAATCAATATGTAGCCGAACATTATAACAATTATAATGACGGAAGAATTATTGGCGGATTTTACGCAGGTAATGGAACATTGTCAGAATTTTTGAGTTACGAAACTATGGAAAGTACGGTTCTTTGTTCAAAACCAAATTGTAACCATAATAATGATGAATGTGTTGCAAAAAACATTGGAGCATGCCCAATGATCACACAGGATGGAATATATTTTTTCAAAAGTAATTACGGAGTCAAAGAAGAAAAAAACGGTAAAAGAAATTTTTATATGAATTCAGAATTGTGCAAAGTTTCTTTGGAATCATCTGAAATAGAGACAATATCCAATTTTAAAGATTGTGTTCCGGCAGACACAAGAGGCTATGTTCTTCATAATAATACAATTTACTTTACTGCTGACGATATGTGCCCTACGTTAGATGAATATGGTGTTATTTCATACTCTAATATAGGCGGAACACATTATTTATGCAGTATTGAACTTGATTCAGGAAAATACACAAACTACGGAAGTATTTATGATGGCGACAAAAAACTTGAAAGTGCCCGTGCCTCAAGTTCTGCTATGATAATGGGCGTTTACGATGAAAAATTACTGGTGAATTATGAATTCTGTAAAAGTTATGAAGATATATCTGAGGGTATATTTACAGAGTTGATGTTCGAATTTGATTTTGATAAAAAAAATCTAATTGAAAGTGATATTCCTACCAAACCGGTATTTGTGGATTCTGATACAATTGTTTATTATGATGACAGCATAAAAAAATGCATAATTATCGATAAGAGCGATGAGAGAGAACTTGATATAGAAAAGGTGACTTGTGCTTCAGTTCAGAATAACAAATTATTTTTTCGTGATGACAAAAATCAATTTGCTCTTAAATGGTACGATCTCTCAGATTTATCGGAACATAATGTAAAAGGAATGAACTGTTATATGCCTGTTTGTATGTATAACGGAAGTTATATACTCATAATTGGTGATAAAACAGTAAAACTCACCGAAGAAGAACTTCTTGAACTTGATAAAGAGGAATAATACTTTGAATTTTATGATTAAAGTCCAAAAAACAATTTTTCACTGCAAACTATCCGGGGGTTCACTGCAAGGTTTTGCACAGATGTGGTTTTTGTAATATAATAAAAACAAATGTTGTTGATTTCAGCAACATCAAAAATTATAAATTTTCATTTTTAGGAGGAATTACAATGAGAAAAGTATTTAAAAAGACCATAGCATCTGTTGTGGCAGGAGTTACGCTTGCCGTTGGAATGACGGCTATGAGTTCGAGCGCTTATTGGACGACTAAATCAGTTTACGATTATTCGGCAGGAACTAATGTGGGCGAGGGTTATCTTTCAGTCACAAGTACAACTGTATATGCTACAACAACTCGCTATAATAGTAATTATTTTATGAATACTTTAATTGATTCAATTACAGGTAGTCATTACTTAGGCCAAGATGAATCTGGTTATGTAAATTATAATAAATGTTACAAAAGATGCCATGGCAGCGGTATTTCACAGGCAAGATCATCTCATTATGTTGGTGAAAGCAGTGTATCAATAGTGATGAACGCCGGCTAATTGACAGCGCATAGTATCATGTTATGATGCTATGCGTACTATTTTAACAAAGGAGAAATATCATGAAACGAAAAATCATGTGCTTGATAACAGCTTTAATGTTAATGTCAGTGTGTTCGTGCGGCAGTAAGAAAAATAATAAACAAACAGTCAAAAACGGTGAAATCAATTATAGCACCATTCTTTACAATACGCATGACGGTGGCAGAATTTTTTGTACTGATGGCGTTGCAAGATATCAAAGTTATGATACAATGGAATGGGCTGTGCTTTGTGCAAGACCAAACTGCACTCATTCCACAGGCGAATGTCCGGCAAAAATAGTAGGTGATTGTCCGCTTGTGTCTGATGAAGGGGTGTATTTTTTTATTTACAGCGATGGAGTTAATGAATTGAACAATGGCAAAAGGGAACACTATATGAAGTCAAAATTATGCCGTATATCGTTGGATTCATCAGAAATGGAGGAAATAGTATCTTTTACGGACTGCGTTCCTCACGATTATGAGGGGGTGCTATTGTATGATAACAAAATATATTTTACTGCAACCGATCTGAATCCTACTGAGGATGAATACGGATATATATGGACAAAAAATCAAGGCGGTAATCAGTATTTTTGCTGTATTGACCTTAAAACAGGAAAATACACAAACTATGGATGCGTTTATGATTTTGACAAGCTCAGCGAGGATGCAAAAAATGCAAATATAGCTTCAATAAAAGGAGTGTATAATTCAAAAATATATATTCAATATCAGTATGTTGACAATAAGAATATATTGGATGAAAATGGCATAAATGTAATTACAAACCTCATGTTTGAATTTGACCCTGAAACCAATCAGATAACCCCTGTCGATATGCCAAAACCAATGAATTTTCTTGTTAATGACGGCGTTTACATCTATTATGATGAGGAAAAACATAAAACAATAATTTTGGAAAATGATAAAAAGAGAGAACTGGATATTGATTGGAATTTGAACACAGCTTTATTGTTCAATAATAAACTATTTGGCGATGGTGAATGGTATGACCTAAACGATATGTCTGTTCATAAGATTTCCGGAAAATATAAAAGTTTTTGGGTAACAGATTATTATGACGGATACTATATTTTTGTGCTTGGAAATCAAACCGTAAAGTTTACCGAAGAAGAACTTCTTGAACTTGATAAAGAGGAATAATACTTGGAATTTTATGATAAAAGTCCAAAAAAAGATTTTTCACTGCAAACAATCCGGAGGTTTCACTGCAAGATTTTGCACAGATGTGGTTTTGGTAATATAATAAAAACAAATGTTGTTGATTTCAGCAACATCAAAAATTATAAATTTTCATTTTTAGGAGGAATTACAATGAGAAAAGTATTTAAAAAGACCATAGCTTCTGTTGTGGCAGGAGTTACGCTTGCCGTTGGAATGACGGCTATGAGTTCAAGCGCTTATTGGGCAAGCAGAAATTTTGGTTCTGACGCAACTGCTTATCTTTCCGTTTCATCAACCAGCGTTTATGGGTACACTTCGTGTAAAACGGCGAAGCGTTTGACAGTTTATTTGTATAACTATGATGGTACAGTAACGAATGGCAATCCTTATGGATATGGCGAACGTTCAACTAAAGTTACCGCAACGGTTACAGGTTCTGGTTTCACATTTTCTAATTCATCCCATTCAGCCGGAGGATATAATTTAGAAAATGATATGACAGTATATCTTTAATTAAAGATACATATCATGATTTAATGATAGTCACTGATTTTAGACAGTGACTATCATTTATGATTTTCTAAAAATTTAAATACCGTTTTATGAGGTAAAAAATGAAAAAAATAATTATCTGTATTTTATTATCGTTATCTTTGCTTTTATGTTCATGCAGTAAAAATGACAACGTTAATATAAAAGAAACCAACAGCAAAAACTACATATATGTAATGTACGGAAATAACGTTTATGATAACGGTTTGATTGCAGGAGAAAATCCAGCAGTATTCTATGATTTTGAAACCATGGAGAAAGCGGTTTTGTGCAGTCGTCCCAACTGTACACATACAACCTCAGAATGTATGGGAAATAATGTTGGTAATTGCCCTATGCTTTATAACGGTTACTTGTATTATTTTTCGTGGAATGATGAAATAAAAGAACTTGGCAATGGTGAAAGGAAATATTTAATTTTTTCAAAATTGTTCAGGGCGTCACTAAATAATTCAGAAATAGAAACTGTAGCTGAATTTAAAGACTGTGCACCAAGAGAATATGACGGTTATCTGCTTTATAATGATGTAATATATTTTACAGGCGATAATATGAATCCGACAGAAGATGAATATGGAAACATAGTAACATCCAATCAGGGAGGAACTCATTATTTTTGCAGTATTGATCTAAAGATGGGCAAGTATATAAACTATGGCAGCATATACGACGGTGACAAGCGGTATTCTGAAGCGTCACATTCAAGCAGCGCACGTATTCTGGGGTATTATAATTCTAAAATTATAATACAGTATGAATTTAATCCGATACCGGTCGAACCGCAGGAATTAGATAAATTTGATTTCAGAGCAAATTTTATACAACTTACATTTGAATTTGATCCTGAAACTAAAGAAATGAAAGAAAGCAATATTCCTACAACATCATACATGGATGAAAATACATATGTTTACGCTGATATAAAAACAAATAAATCTTATGTTGTAACACCTGATAAAACATATGAATTTGATTGCGATACATATTACAGCGCTTCTGTATTAAACAACAAATTATTTAATCATAATGAAAGTGAATGGTATGATTTAAATGATATGTCAAGGCATAGTATGGGTAAATATAAAAGCTATATGGTCGTTTCATACTATAAAGATTCTTATATTTTATTTAATGAAGCAAAACTTATAAAACTCACCGAAGAAGAACTTCTTGAACTTGATAAAGAGGAATAATACTTGAAATTTTATGCTAAAAGTCCAAAAAATGATTTTTCACTGCAAACTATCCGGGGGTTCACTGCAAGTTTCGGCACAGATGTGGTTTTGGTGATATAATAAAAATAAATGTTGTTGATTTTAGCAACATCAAAAATTAAAAATTTTCTTTTTTTAGGAGGAATTACAATGAAAAAAGTTTTAAAAAAGACAATAGCATCTGTTGTGGCAGGAGTTACACTTGCCGTTGGAATGACGGCTATGAGTTCGAGCGCTTATTCAACAAGAAAAAACATTTATGATTCAGCTGGAAAGGCTATAGGCAATGGGTATAGTTATCTTTCATCAAGCTCATTATTAGTATCAACTACTGCAGGTAGTCCACGTTCTTCTTCAGTTGTTTGGGTTGATTACGTAGTTGGCAATCATGACACCAGCAGAGATGAATCTTGGTTAAGTGATAATGGTCTTACATGCAATATCAAATGGTATGGAAGTAACTTTACAACTGTCAGATCTATTCACGAAGTCGATGGATATCAAATATCAATAGTTATGAATTAACAAACATTGACTAAGTATCATTGCAGCATCATTGCAAAAATGGTGCTGCAAATGCATACTGGGAGGACTTAGGATATGAAAAAAATGATGATTTGTATCATTTCAGCATTATTATTGATGTTTACTTGTTCATGCGATAAGAAGAAAACCAGTCTGACTGACAGCAATAATGATATACAATACATTAATATGCTCTACAACATCTGCGAAAATGGAAGAATCTGTGCGCTTGAAGAACGTGCAATGTATATGGATTATGATACAATGGAGTGGGTTCCGCTTTGTTCAATGCCAAATTGTACTCATACCACGGGAGATTGCCCGGCTAAAGTAGTAGGGCAGACGCCAATGCTTATTGATAATTATATCTATTATTTTAATTATACCGACGGCGTAAATGAATTGAAAAATGGAAAAAGAGAGCTCTATCTGAACTCTAAATTTTGCCGTATATCGTTAGATTCGTCAGAAGTTAAAGATATAGTAAAATTTACTGATTGTCAACCTTGCGATTATAACGGTATGCTTTTATATAAAAATAAGATTTACTTTATAGCAAACGACAGAAACCCAATTGAAGATGAATATGGAAATATTCGGACTTCTAACATAGGCGGTAATCATTTTATTTGCAGTATAGATCTTAAAACGGGTGAATACAAAAATCACGGAACTATTTATGACAAGAACAATCTTAATGAAACAGGACAAAATACTAATAGCGCAGTAATAAAAGGAATATATGATTCTAAAATATATATTAATTACAGTTATTTTGAAAACACTGAAATAAGGGATGAAAACGGAAGGCCAATAGCAACCGACAAGGTGTTTGAATTTGATCCTGAAACAGAAGAATTGACTCTATCAGATCTGCCAAAATCAGTAAACTATTTAATAGACGATATGTATATTGGATATGATAATAATATCGAAAAAACAATAATATTTACTAATGATAAGCAAAGAGAATATGATATTGATCCTGGCAAGTTTGCACTGTTATTTAATGATAAATTATTTTACACAGATGGATGGTGTGATCTGACTGATATGTCAATGCATAAGATTTCCGGTGAATATGAAAGCTTCTGGGTAATGGATTACCATGATGGATACTACATTCTGGGACTTGGATATGAAACGCTAAAACTTACTGAAGAAGAACTCCTCGCACTTGATAAGGAAGGATAATAATGAACACACTGAAACTTGAAAAAATAAACAAACACTACGGCAAGAAAAAACACGCATTATGTGATTTCAGCTTTGAATTTACAAATGGAATTTACGGACTTCTTGGGCCGAATGGAGCAGGCAAATCCACTCTGATGAATATTGTAACAGATAATCTGCTTCCTGATAAGGACGGCGGGAAAATTTTCTGGAACGGCACGGAAACAAGAATACTCAAAGATAAATTCCGCAGCCGTTTAGGTTTTATGCCGCAGCAGCAGAGTCTGTATGAAAGTATGACGGCGCATACTTTTCTGAACTACATAGCCGCTCTTAAATGTCTTGATAAGAAAAAGGCTGCCGAGGAAATTCCGAAGATAATGAAACGTGTTGAACTTACTGAAAGTCTTGACAAGAAAATGGGCGGATTTTCAGGCGGTATGAAGCAGAGAGTACTTATTGCGGCAGCTCTGCTCGGAGATCCTGATTTAATAATACTTGACGAACCGACAGCAGGTCTTGATCCGAAACAGCGTGTAATTATACGCAATATGGTATCTGATCTCGGACATGAAAAAATCATTATTATTTCAACCCACATTGTTTCGGACATTGAGACGATTGCCAAGGAGATACTTTTTATCAAGGAAGGACACCTCATTGACAGCGGAAGTATTCCAGATCTTGTTGAAAAAGTTGAAAACTCTGATAAAACGCTCGAAAATCTGTATATGCAGTATTACGGCGAGGTGCAGAAATGAGAATTCTGACTACCGAATTAAAAAAATTATTCAGCAACAGAATTTTTCTTCTGATAATTGCAGCTGTTTTTGTTCTTAATGCGTATCTTATGTTCAGAACTGCCAATTCGGGAGAAACCAGACCTGAAAATTATAAAGCTGTTTACGCTGAACTTGAAAATCTGAGCGATCAGAAAAAGCTGCAATGGCTGGACGACAGACTTAATGAATATCAGGGGCAGCATTCGTTTAACTGGACTGTTTTACACGAGCTCCGTGATGAAGTTGCAAATATTACGTCATATTCTGATTACCTTGCTTCTATAGATTCCCAAGCAAAATCAATGATCAGCGTTTCTATTTTTGCAAAGCCTGGTACTTTCAATTATCGCAGTATTTTAAAAACGCCGCCTGCATATGATAACGTTCGTGATGTTGTGCCGGTTTTTGATGTTTCAAGGGGCATTAATCTTGCAACAGATAATAGCTTCACAGATATTCTGTGCGGTTTTATTGTGCTTTTTGCGGTTTTATCGCTTATGATCTCAGACCGTGAACAGGGGATATCAGGATTGTTATTTACTCTGAAACGTGGGCGAGGATATCTTTTATTTTTCAAATTAACTGCATTGGCTGCAACGATTTTCACTGCCGTTTTGTTGATTTATACGGAAAATCTTATTATTGCAGGCAATATTTACGGACTTGGCGATTTAAGCCGTCCCATACAGTCTCTTAATGGTTTTATCGGATGCAGCTTGAAAATCAGTGTGTTTCAGTATTTGATCTTGTATGTTCTTTTTAAATTTACAGCAATGCTCGCTATCGGAACTGTCCTGTCACTGATAGCGGTGAACACAAAAAATATCGTATCTTTTTACGGAATATCGGCGGCTATATTTATTGCTGAGGGATTAACATATGTGAAAATTCATCCGCTGTCGATATACAGTATTTTCAGATATATCAATCTTATCTCGCTGACAAAGGTAAACGGGATCTTCTGCAATTATAAAAACATAAATTTCTGGGAATATCCTGTTCCGTTGATTCCTGTATCGATTGGTGCGGTAATTGTTATTTCGGTGATATGCGCTGTTTTATCTGCATATTTGTATGCTAAAAAACGTAATCTTGAATTCAGAAAAATCGCTTTCAGGTTCAGGTTCGGCAAGGGAAATAAAGTCCATTGGTCGCTTTATTATACCTTTTATAAATCTTTTGTGATGCAAAAAGGAATTTTTATATTGTTAATTTTCATAGCGGTCGCAGGATTTATGAATCAGAGCTTTGTTAAAAAATACGATCCTGCCGATGTTTATTACGAATATTACACGAAAGAAACTGAAGGAAAAATTACGCAGGAAACGATTGATTTCTACGATAATGAATCAGCTCGGTTCGAGGAACTGAACGCACGCCGGAATGATTCAGGCATATCTGCCGAGGAAGAGCAGGAGATCATTAAACAGCTTGCGCCGACTATGGGATTTTATCCCGCATATGAACGTCTGAATCAAGTGAAAAATATTGAAAATTCACATATGTTTTACGATACGGGATATAAAAGAGCGTTTGGCAAAAAAGGCTATAAAGACGATATGAAGTACGCTCTTGCGGCAATTCTGATGTGTATATTCCTTATCTCACCGCTTATTGCCAACGACAATAAATACCGCATGAGCAGCATTGTGAATTCCACGAAATCGGGACGTAATTCGTACGTTATCAGAAATATTTTAACGGCGTCGTTTTATGGTATAGCTGCGGCTTTATTATGGATAATTCCGTATGCATATACAATTTCGGAATATTACGGGAACGGAGGGTTATCCGGTTCTGTAAGAAGTATTACGGATTTTGCGAATTTTCCAATAAATATGAAGCTGTGGCAGTATATTCTATTTATCGGCTTGTTAAGGATACTGGCGTTTATTGTGGTATCACTTAT
>CAMZZN010000070.1 GCA_947345935.1 uncultured Ruminococcus sp. | reverse complement strand
GCATGTAATGTAACAGGATTAAGTGAAGAAGCAATCAAGAAAGTCTCTGAACTTGACAATAACTGCAAATCAGCTTTAAATTATTTTATTTCTTTTGAGGGTGTTGAAGATTTTTTTACAATGTTATCACAAATCATAATAACTGCCGAAGATAAGCGTGCTTTTAACTTTATTTATGGCGATTTTTGGGACAAATTCCAAAATGAACCTTCATGGGATTATTTAGATAAGGAATGTGCTTGCTTCATATCTTGTTATTATTCAACACATATATATGCGCCGTATCACGATTTTGACGATATTTTATATGATGAACAAATCGATCTTGACCATTTTAAATTAAATAAAGTTATCTCAAAAATTATATCTCAGATTACAACAGAAATACTTGACAGGAAAAGAAGGGAAGCTATCATTAACGAGCTGGAAATATATTTTCAAAGTGATTATGATAAATTTTGTGATAATATCTATATAGAAGAAGATGCGATGCTATCTGAACATGATCTGAAACAATTTAAAAAGATTGATGAAATACAAATCAACAAATTTAGAAAAGCCAAAAAGCTGATTGATTTTCTCAAATCAACACTTAAAGACTGAAAGGAGGGCTTTAACAATGCCGAACATAACCCCAAGAAAGAATAAAAACGGCGAAATCACGTCCTACACGATCAGGGTATATCACGGCTACGACAGTAATGGAAAGCGGCTCAAACCGTATACCATGAGCTATAAGCCTGCTCCGAATATGACCGCAAAACAGATAGAAAAGGAAGTCCAGCGGCAGGCTATACTGTTTGAGGAGCAG
The DNA here is from genome assembly GCA_947345935.1 of uncultured Ruminococcus sp. Taxonomy (GTDB): domain Bacteria; phylum Bacillota; class Clostridia; order Oscillospirales; family Ruminococcaceae; genus Ruminococcus. The sequence goes on along the minus strand of CAMZZN010000070.1, from coordinate 8,844 downwards.
TGCAGGCTTGGATATGCTCCCGACAGCCGTCAGACGTTCGCTCGATATGCTGAGTACGTCCTGAAAAGCAAAGAGGAATCCGGCACGAAACACAGCACGATCAAACGTTACAGAGAGCTTCTGGAGCGCATCAATAAGGGTATCGGACATATCAAGCTGATAGAAATTCGACCGCAGCATCTCTCAGAGCTTTACACGCAGCTCCGCCAATCGGGACTTAGAAAAGGCACAAAAGCGTTGCCGATAGTCGACATCAAGGAGCAGGTCAGAGCCGCAGGAATAACGCAGAAAAGGCTTTCAGAGCTTTCGGGAGTATCGCTGACGACCATTAACGCAGCCAAAAGGGGCGAGCCTATTTCAGGCGATAAGGCAGTGGCTATATGCAGTGTTCTGAAAATTCCTGTAAATGCCGTTTTCAATATCGAACAGGACAGCAGACCGCTTTCAGAAAAGACCATACAAGAGCATCACAGGCTCATATCGCTTGTTCTTTCATACGCTGAAAAGGAAATGCTTGTGCCGTATAATGCGGCTGTAAAGGTCATAAACAAGCCTAAATCCGACCGAAATCACGAGGTCAACTACTTCGAGCCGGAGGAGCTGGAGCGCATAAGAGAATGCCTTGATAAAGCTCCGCTGAAATGGAAAGTAATCACCCACCTGCTTATTGTGACAGGCTGTCGGCGAGGTGAAATAATGGGCTTGAAATGGAGTTCCGTTGATTTCGACAGTAATTCAATCCACATCAATAACAATCTGCTTTACTCTAAAGAGTTCGGCATATATGAGGATTCCACCAAAACAGCCGATTCCGACCGCAGCATCAGGCTTGCCGATGAAACTATGGAGCTGCTCAGAGAATACCATGCGTATTGGCTTGATCTCAGACGTGAAGCAGGCTCGGAGTGGAACAGCTTCATCGAGATCGCAGACGGTAAGGGCATCAGGCATCGTCAGAGAGCTGATTTTCTGTTCGTAAAGGATAACAGCAGCATGACCGGATATCCGATGCACCCCGACAGCATCACCGATTGGCTTGATAAGTTTTCGGACAAGAACGGTCTGCCCCATATCAATCCACACGCTTTCCGGCACACTCTGGCATCCGTCCTCTGCCTTAACGGCATCGACATAACGACTATCAGTAAGTGGCTCGGACATAGAAACGTTACAACGACTATGAACATCTACGAGCATATCCTCGACAAAGGCAAGGAGCAGGTCGTTGACTGCGTAGCTGATGTTATACTCAGAAAAAAGAATAATGCTGCATCAGGTTAATAAAAATAGCGGAGTGGATTTAATAAAATCCTGCTCCGCTTTCTGTTTATCTTCTTATAATTTGTTGTATCTTTTCATTACGTTTTATAACGTTGGCGCACAAATCGCTCACAATTCATGATTTCGGATATAAAAATAAGCGTCTCCGATTTCTCGAAAACGCCTATTTTACATTGTGCTACTGGAACAAAAAAGATGACATTGATTTAGCCCTATTTTACGCCGTTTTTTAGAGATTTGTCAAATAAATTTTTTATATTCAAACTCACGAGCTTCGTGAACTTGAATATGAAGTTCAGCGGCACTTTTCATACCACTGAACTCAAAAAATTAATTTTCGTTAAACTCATCCAACATCCTTTGATACTCTTTTTCTTCGCAGTCGATGTAATCTTTGGCGAACTGTTCCACTTCATTGATACTGTTCTTTACCAGTTCAAAATCTACTGCGGCAGAAAAAATATCAATTTCTACTTTTTCAGATTCATCTGCAAAAACTTCAATTCTGAACCCCTCGCAAGCAACGATCTCGCCGTCCTCGTTTTCTCTCGGCAGATACTCATCCGGTGTAATCTTCACAAAAAAGCCTCTGTATTTCATGTAGTTCCTCCTTATAATTTCATCTGAAAATCATCGTCAAAATCAATATCTTCAAACTCGTCAATATCGAAATCTTCATCAATTTCTTCCTCTACAATATCCATCTGAAGTGAATTTTCCAACGCCTTTTGCAGGAAAGATTCGTCCAGACCGTTTTCTCTGTAACCCTGCAAAATCGTATTATAGTACTGCTGACTCGGCGGCGAAATTTCCCCACGATTCATCAGATAAGCCATGCCCTTATACGACTTTCCGTCCAGTTCAAAAGACATTTTTTCCTGCCTATAAAGCCGAGGCCACCCTTCATAACGATTCAATGTGGGCAAATCCCTTTCATCAAGCTCCCATATTAGAACCGGAACGCTTGCGTTTTCTTTCGGTACGATAGTTGCAACGCCTCTGAACTCTAACTCAAAATCCTTTATTTCAGATGTTCCAACAACCTTCGAATGCGGACATCGATACGCCATCTGCTCCAAATTTATATTTGAACCATAGGCGATATATAGCTGTTTTTTACTCATCATTTTCCTCCCTCACATAGTCATCTCAAATGCTTCTTCCTGTTCCAGATCTTCATCCTCAAAAATAGGCTCACGCTCGCTTTCTGTCGGCTCTAATACTTCATCGGGTACGTTGTCGGCTTGCTGCTGAACCTCTCTCTCAGGCTCGACACGCTGCTCACGAGCGGCGATTCTCTCAGCTTTTATACGCTCCCTCTGCCTGATCGCATCTTCGGGATGCAGCCAAGCGATATTGCCCTCAAGGTGCGAAATCAAATGCTTGCGGCAGTTCTTAAATTCCTCACCATTTAAGCCTAAATTTATTAGCCAGACTCGTGCGCTGTACCTCAGATTCTCACTCTCTGAAATATGCGGAGAACAGAACTTTTTAGTCAGCGCCGCATTTGAAATCGCCAGTGCCAAAGTCACATATGATCGGATAACTCCGGCATGAAGTGAACTGTTGCAGGCTCTCATTTCCCAATTGCCGTTGGCGAAAAAACTATGCAAATTACAGGCTCGATATCTGGTATTAGAGTAGTGATGGTGAACCTCGTTCATATCGCCTCTGTACCACAATTTTTGGATTTCCTCAATGGTTTTCGGCTTTTGCTTATTCAGCTTTTCAAGAAAATCTCTGTCCACCTTTTGACAGTAAGTTTCACGCAGCGGCGATACCTGAAGCATATCGAAAAGAAAATTTTCTTTGCTTGCAAAAATGTTTACCAAATTCCTCAGACTTTGTGCAGTATAAGGCGCACCGTCGATGTGCACGTGAATTCCTGCCCGATACTCTGCTCCGGTCACGCCGCCGGCTTTTCTCACAGCACGAACAACCTCCTGCAGCAGCGGCATATCTTCATATTCCAGTACCGGAGTTACGAGTTCGACAGCATAATTTCTCGATGCAGAATTACCGTTTTTATCAACGCATTTAATGCTTGAATCATAGACAATCGACCATTTTCTGTCCTTGTTGTCACGAACATTATACTTGTCGTAGCTGCCGCCCAGATGCTCCGCAGCACCGCCTAAAACCTTGCTTATCGCCTTTGCGGCAGCTTCTCTTGTCAAGCCTGTACACTCTCCCTCCTCAATAAAAAATGTCTGTAGATTTTTTCTACAGACATCCTAATTTTTTCTTATTCAATATCAGTTCTCACTTCATATCCGCCCTTGAAAATCACCAGTATTTCGGTCTTTCCGAGTACTTTCACACACTCTATCAACTTGCGTATTAGCACGTTATCAAAGGTTTCCAACTCAAACTTTTCACTCTCAATCATGTGCATTATTTTGTCAAGTTTTGCTTGTGTTTCGGCAGACGTTTTATTTTGTGATTTTAACATTTCAAGCCGTTCGCTAAGCTGCTGTTCCTCCTGATACAGCCTTGAAAATTCGCTGTCAAGCTTGTCCTCATCGCAGCCACCAGAAGCTATCAAACTTACAAGATCATTCCTTGCCTGATCGATTTCCTTAAGCCGATTTTCGATACTGATAATTTCTTCCTGACCCTGACATTCCAGGACTGTTCCGATGTTAGCCTTGAGGATTCTTGCGATATCGTTTCGGCATGAGTAGTAATTATTTATTGCGTGAATTATGGCTTTGTGGAGCGATTCTTCCTTGATTGTTGGAGAGTCGGGACAGTATTTTTTGCCGTGTTCCAGACGGCTGATACACCGCCACACAATTTGTTTTTTGCCCCTTGCCGACCAAGTTGTTCTGCGGTATGGAGTACCGCAATGACCGCAGATAAGAAGTTCCGAAAGCGCATATTTACTTGAATATTTGCCTTGTTCGGTAACCGTTTTGTCGCTGATTTTACGCTTGGAACTTCGCCTCGCAAGCTCCTGCTGAACCCGATTAAAAGTGTCCCTATCGACTATAGGAGCGTGATGGTCTGTCACCAAATACATGGGACGTTCCCCGTGATTTTTCACAATTTTATGCGTGATGCAGTCGACCGTAAAAGTCTTTTGAAGAAGCGCGTCGCCAACGTATTTTTCGTTCTGCAGAATCCTCGAAATCGTGTTTGAACGCCACTCCACATCTCCGTATTTATTGAGTTTTCCCAGACTTTTCAGAGTAATTGCAATCTCTTTCATGGAATAGCCGTCAAGGAATAATTTGAAGATCAGCCGCACCGTTTCCGCCTCATCGGGAACGATCTCTGGCTCTCCGTCATCGCCTCTTTTGTAGCCGAGCAGATGCTTGTACTGAAATTGAACTTTGCCCTCACGATACGCTTTTTCTTTGCCCCAGCTTACATTTTTGCTGATAGATTCTGACTCTGCCTGAGCGAATGAACCATATAGTGCAATCATAAATTCGCTTGTCATGGTCAGCGTGTTGATATTTTCCTTCTCAAAAATCACGCCGATTCCGAGGTCTTTTAGCTGCCTGACATACTCAAGGCAGTCCACGGTATTTCGTGCGAATCTTGATATGGATTTTGTAATTACAAGATCGATTTTTTTGTTTTTGCACATACGGATCATACGCTTGAACTCTGTACGATTTTTTGTCTGCGTACCGGATATCCCTTCGTCAGCAAAAATTCCAACAAGCGACCACTCCTTTTTTCTGTTGATCAAATCGGTGTAATAAGCGATCTGAACTTGATAGCTGCTCTGCTGTTCTTCTTGTTCTGTCGATACGCGGCAATAGGCTGCCACTCGCAATTGCTGATATTTACTGCGGCTGATATCAGTCTGCGCTTTTGCAGGAATCACCGTTACATTTGGCGCTATGCTCATGATTTTCACCTGTCCTTTCCGTTATATTTTTGATATGTACTCCGTTGATAAATTCAACCTCTATGGTACAAAAATGGCTTATCCAAATTCGTGAAATACACGCTTTGAATAAGCCGATATCTAATCTGTTTAATTGTTCATGATTTTCAAGCAAACTGCGTAGCTGCGCTGTTTTCTGCGGACTATCGTTGTAGGTACAGCAGTCGTATTTTATCTCAGCAAGCCTGAATATTTCATTTTTGATTCTATCGAAATCCACTTGTGCGGAATCTGTCATCTGACTGATTTCATTCTGTTTCCGAATTACGTCGGCGGTAGGGGAATATGCGCTAATTTCGCCGCTGCTTTCAATCAAACTTGGATTCGCAATCGCCGTATTCAGAACAGTCAGAACTGCTCCGATAATCATCTGATCAGTAAGCTGATACTCAAGTTTATAGCAGTCGGGATTTCTACAATCCCACTTTGCGCTGCGGCAGTTGCCTCCGATTCGGGATAATCTATGACCGCATTCGGAGCAGTATGTACGATTCCTGACCTCCTGCAGTTCATCTGAAATCACGCACACGGAAGTTGCTTTGGAAACTCTTTTTTCATTTGCCTGATTGAAAAACGTTTCGCTGATAATCTTAGGATATTTATCGTTTCCAAGATACTTTTCATTCTCGATTATCCGCTTGACCATGTTTTTGTTCCAACGGTCTGAATCCTCAGAATATCGTATTTTTTCAGACTCCATCAGCTTTGCGATTTGCAGTAAACTGCTGCCGCCCAAGTATTCTTCAAAGATTTTGACAACTGCTTTGGACTCTGTAAAATCCACCGTGATTTCACCGTTTCTCATGCAGTAACCAAACGGTATAACTCTGTTCTTTGCCATAAATCTCACTCCTTTCAACTAATAAGGATACCACAAAATCTCCAAATTTGCTATATCCAAAGGCAACAAAAATATGCTCTGAATTTTTACTTTTTCAGAGCATATTACATTATATTTCTTCTTTAAATTTCAGACCTCCGATAACATTAAATTCAAGTTCACTTTGATTTATAACCACAATTTTTTCTATCAAAAATTCAAACGCAGATTCGTCAAAATCAGTTATGGAATGCTCCCTTTTTTCAAAATAATCTATCAGCATATCTATTTGATCGAGCGTTTCATCTTCATCGTCAAGATGGGTGATCTTCTTCAGCTCCGACTGTAATTTATTGACTTTTGCATTAAGATCCAAAGTCTGTTCAAAGTACTTCGCATTATTAAGAAATCCCTTTGTTTTAAGCCTTGCAAGGACGTGGGTCTGCTCCTTTAATTTTGCGATCTCTTTGTGTATTTCCATCAAATTGGAATTGCCACTGAATCGCCGCAATTTCAAGTCCTGCAAGGCTGTTTGCAATGGCACAAGTATCTGCTTGTAATTGTAAAACAGCTTGTTGTGCAGCGCTATAAACGCATCATAAATCTTATATTCCGCTATCCATTCTGAACGGCAGTCGGCAGCGTTTAAATCATGCTTTGAACACGCCCAATAAACCTTGTTATTCGAGCGTTTCCGCTTATAAATCATGCCGCAGTTACCGCATACAACCTTTTTGCTCAGCGGATAATTGTGAAATATTTTGTTTCCAAAACGTTCTGATTTTATTTTTAAAAGCCGCTGAACCGCTTCAAAATCTTCTCTTGAAATAATCGGTTCATGATCGTTCGCCACATAATACCGCTCTGCCTGACCGGTATTTTTGCGTCTTTTAAACGGGAATGCGTTCTCCGTTATTTTCTTTCGCCACAGGCAGTCGCCGATATATTTTTCATTTGTGAGAATATATCTGATCGCCTTTTTCTCCCACAAATTTCCGTCCTTTAAAATCCCGTCACTGTTAAGATTTTGGCAAATTGCATTAAAGCCCTTGCCGCTTAAAAACTCTCTAAAAATCCTGCGTACAACCTCTGCTTCACTGAAATTCACCGTAAAATTTCCGTTTTCTTTTATGTAGCCATACGGCATACTCGATACGTTATACGTGCCGTTCTGCATTCTTTTGCGTATTCCCCACTGAACATTTTGAGAGATCGAAACCGATTCCTCCTGAGCCAGACCGCCCATTATGGTGATCATCATTTCATCGGGCATATTAGCGGTGTCGATGTTTTCTTTTTCAAAAAATACCGTAATTCCAAGCGATTTCAGTTCACGGATATTTTTAAGACAATCCTTTGTATTTCGGGCGAAACGGCTGATTGACTTCGTATAAATTCTATCGATTTTACCCTTACGGCAGTCGCTCATCATTCGCTGAAAATCTTCACGCTTATCCTCACGAGTACCTGTTATGCCCTCGTCTGCATAGACATTTATCAGCGTTTCTGTTTTGCTGTCTGCAAGGAAATTCTCATAATATTTAAGCTGCGCCATGAAAGAATTGATCTGATCTTCCGAATCCGAACTTACTCTGCAGTACGCTGCACAGCGAATTACTGTACTCTTTTCTTCTGTTATTGTTGGCTGTATCACCGTTACTGTTGGCATTTTGATCACCTCCGCTTCACCAACAAGGATACCATATCTTTCACCGAAATGGTATCACCAAACCTGACAAAATTAATCTTTATAATCTGTCTGATTCATACATCTGTCTGCGTCCGATTAAGCTTTGCACATACACATCGCAAATACTCCGGCAGTACCGCCAATTACCAATCCAATTAAAAATCCAAACACGATAATTCCTCCCTTACGCTGCGTCCCTTGAGGACGGAAATTTTTTATAAATATCCTCTGAATTTCTACTGTTCAAACTCGTTTTTTCATTCTCCGCAAGAAGCTTTTCAAGTCTGTTCTTAACAAAAGTTTCTGTGATAAAATCAACAAATTCTGCTTGTCCGAACTTAGTCATTACCTTTCACTCCAATACTTATTTTTACTGCCTTGTCTACCTTTTCCATAACTTCTAGACCAACAGAACCAACATATCTCATCAGTCTGTTACGATCAATCGTGCGTATCTGCTCCGCAAGAACAATGGATTTTTTGGGAAGCATTTTCGATCCGCAGATATGGATATGAGTGGGCATATTATTCTTTTTTGCTGACGATATTGGCAGCACGACTACCGTTGGACTGTACTTGTTTCCAACGTTATTCTGCACCACCAGAACCGGTCTGATACCGCCTTGTTCCGAACCGATTATCGGATCAAGATCGGCATAAAATACATCTCCGCGTTTAATCAACATTTTTATCATTCCTCACTTCTGTCATCTTAAAACCTTTCTTATTTCTTACGCAGCTTTGAAATGGACAGAAAAGAACGTTGGTATCTTTTGCATTCCAAACACATCCATAGCAAGGATGGCATTCGGGCAAAATACAAACAGCCGGCGGAATTCTGATGCCATAAAAACCACGCATATGCTTTGACTTTTCTTTCATTTACTTCACTCCAAACTTATGTAAAACTGCGGTCTGACAAACGCAAACCGCAGTTTCATTTAAATGCCATTTTGCTCGTCATCAAAGATGACAACCGCAAAATATGGCAAATAGATTTCAGCAAGTAAACTTGCCTCATCTATAATTCATTTTGCCTTTTACAGTATTTATCCCCGATATCCGCTGTACACGGAACTTTGCAGGCGATCGGCAGCTTACCGATCTCATGGAAATCTCATCTCGCTATGGTTCTCATAGCGCCGCCCTCAT
>CAMZZN010000069.1 GCA_947345935.1 uncultured Ruminococcus sp. | reverse complement strand
GGTATAAAAATAAGGGCGTAATCGCCCTTTTTAGCCGTTATGTTTTCGGGAGTATAATTTCACGTCTGAAATAATTTAAACGCTTGTGTGCGCCGTTAAACACAATTTAAATAGGTATGCTCCGCCATTCGGAATTTTATTTCTTAAAACTCCGTTATGACATATACACGCTCGCTCATCAGCCGGGACGAATCGACCGTTCTGATGGTGGACGAGCTGGTTTAAATTTGGATCACCGGAAGAGTGATGGTGTGAGATTTACCCAGAAGCATTACCGAAACTTTCGCTCTTCTCTGCCTGAGATCGAGGCTTATGATATTTTCCTGATATTCACGCAGAATTCCCGACAACACCATTTTATCTCCGGAAAGCGTTGTATATATCTTTGAAGCCTCGATGGGCTTGCCCTTGTTCCAGAGCAGCCTGATATATGCTTGCTCATCATCTCTGAGAGCTTCCGGTTCTCCGAAGCCAAGGAATCTCACCGTCCCTTGAACAGAGCGTATATCATAGTAGGATTTGTCTGTCAGCTCGCATTCGACGAAGATATACTGCGTAAAAACAAGCTTTAATCTTTTGTGCCATTGTCCACGGAATCTGATATATATTTCCTCGGTCGGACACATCGCCGTATATCCTTTATCGGCGATCAGACGGACGGCAGCTTCTTCATATCCCGGTTTCACCTGTAATACGTACATCATTTTTATCACCCGTGTTTCGTTTTGGATTTGACGAATTTCTTAACTTTCTTGAACAGTTCCGGATCTTCGACAGCCATAGTCTCGTAAATGTACGACATAAACTGATCTGCGCCGTTTTCGAGAGTACCTTTAGTTTTTGTATCAACATTTTTCTTGTAGGCTGCCGCTCTGGTAAGAGCGACGGCATTTTTGGATATGGATTCAAAATCAAGCTCTTTGAGTTTTTCCTCCGGCATTCTGTTGATAGCGTCAAGAAGATGATTGCTCAGGAGCTGGAGAATTCCGTCGGTTATATCAAGGTCGGGGCATCTGTCCATTTCTTCACGGAGTATCCTGAAATTTTCCTGCGTCATGCGGAGATTGTCGAGGGTCGTCATAAGCTTTCGTGCGTAATCTCCGACCGCAGTTGCCGATATGCTTATCCCGTGAGACCTGATATATTCGGCGATATCCTTGTAGTAAACTCCCGATTTTATCATTTCTTCAACGGTTTCTTTCAGCTCCGGTTCGAGCTTGCTGATTTTTGAATGCGATCTGTGCGCCATATCGTCACCGCCTATACTTTGATACATTCGTCGGTACGAACGCAGGTAACTATTTTAATACCGAAGGCAGAAACCTTTGCTTCAATCTCATTAAATTCACAATCAGCAAGCGTAGTGTCTTTCCAACTGTGAATATTTCTCATATTTATACATCCTGATTCTGAAAGATAATTTAAGCTTTCTATCAGTTCCTGCTCGCTCATGGCTGTTTCGCAAAAAGCATATTTTAATTCGGTAAGTTGCACATATTTGCCTGGAAGCATATACATCCCTTTAAGAACGATTCCATTGTTGTGAAAAAATTTTTTCTGACGGATTCGATCCTGAAATTCTTTTATTTCCATTTTTCAGACCTCCTATCTATTGCAGTAATTGTCGATTTTACTTTCAAGACGTGTCATAACACGAATAAAATCTTCGTTTTTTGTCGTGTGCTCCTTTATGTAGTCGATATTGTCGGAAAGCTTCTGCATAGCTGCTTTTATCTCGGCAGCCTCGGCTTTCGTGGCATATTTGTCCGACAGCGTGAACTGCGATTCCCTGAGCTCCTGCACCGTTTCCTCAAGTTTATCGCTCCTGTCTATCGTCCGTTTCAGAAAATAGCTGATAACTCCGATAGCAATCGTTATGATCGTTGTTATCGCAAAGTATATAAGCTCCTGCGGCATACGCTCACCTCCGAAAAATAAAAATGGTATAATCAAGTTTCTGACCTGATTATACCATTATAGATATTTTACATCAAATGCGATACCGCTCACTGCGAACGCATCTGCATCAAAATATTCTGAGCTGACCATCAATTGGAGATTCCTTTATTTCTTTGAGTTTTTCTGCTGTAAGTTCATTGATTCTTCTTTTTGACAACCCATATTTTCTCGCTAACTTTTTTACATTGTACCCGTTAAATTCCTTTATTATTTTTCTGTTTCTCGCATTTTTATTAATTGACGTCGGCATCGGAATACTTATAGGCAGTCCGGCGAAATTTCTGACAAGCTTTACATACATTTCTAATCCTATGCATTCAGCCAAATCATATTGATCTCCGCTCAGATCATCAAGTACAAGATCGTCCAAAAAATCATCCACTACCCGTCGCCCCCTTTTTTATCGGTGCGGCGTTCTGCGCTGCGGACATAGCGTTTCAGACTTTCGATGAGATTCATACCGTCCTCAAAATTCACCCAGCGGAACGGATCTGCTCTTGCAGCGGTTATGCCGAGAATTTTTTCTATCGCTCCGATAAGACGTTCCGAAACGGAAGCGGCCGTCGGTTCAAGCTCGTCAAGACGATATACAAGTCTCCAAGCCAGTCCCTACTGTGCAGCCGTCATCATTCCGGGAACATCTTCCCTGACCGCTTTTTTCTTTTTCAGCGGCTTATCATGATTTTTCAGCCGCATCCGTTTTTGCAGCTCCGCCTGAACGGTTCTTGCTTCCTCCGATGTGAGATCGCTGACGTGTTCCTTTTCCGTCAATCCGAAAACGAGCTGGTGAAAGGGATCTTCTTTGCTCCCGCTTTCAACAAGTCCCAGACTGTTGGCAAGAGCGTAGAGCCTTTTGGTCATTGTCGCCATAGGATCACTCCTTTCGTAGGCGGTAGTTTTTGCGTATATCTTTCGGAATCACAAGTCTGAATCGTTTTGACATCTGAAAAATCCGTCCTGCAATTGCCTGGTCACAAGCAATCAAAGCGTTCTCGTCAAGCTCTGTAGAAATTATTGTTTTCAGACACTGCCGGGCACGAAAATCAATGAGTTCAAAGGCAAGTTTTATGTCCGCAGCCGTTGTTCCGTCGCCTTTAAAAAGTTCGTCAATGTACAGTATATCAGCATTTTTAAATTCTTTAAACCTTTCCGTGTATTCGCTTGTATTAACGAGAGATTTCAGAATAACCGAATCTTCACGCCACACGAAGTACCGTGCCGATCTGCCTTTTTTTATAAAATTTCCTATTACAGCAGTACATATATGAGTTTTTCCGCAGCCGCTCTGACCGCCGATGAAGAACCCTGTCGCATCACTTTGAATGAATTCCATTGCCGATTTTTTTATCTGTTTCTGCCACTCTGAATCGGTTTCAAAATTTTTGAAAGTGCAGGATTTCAATTGATTTTCCAATCCGCTTTCCTTGATTCTTTGGAGAGTAAGACGGGTTTTCATACATCCGCACTCCGAAAGAAATTCCACGCCGTCTGTGAATTTAGCTATATATCCACGATTCAGGCATTCAGGGCAATCATATCCCTGTAAATTTCCCTTTGTTTTGTTGTATGATTCCGTCCTCAATTTAACCATGTCAGCGTAGGATGGTGCAGCATCCAATTTCGGTATCTCTGGTATCATATCTCTGATCCGTTCCATTCTGATTCTCCTCCCAGTCCCGACGATTCAGCCACGTCTGCGCCAGAGGTATATATTTTACGCTGATATGCTTCCAGTCCTTTATTTTCGTCTGACGTTCAAGTTCTGCAAGAATCTGCTCCAATGTTTCGTCGGTGAGCTTCAATTTTTCAAAAGTCCGCAGAGCTTTCGGTTTTCCCTCTTTTCGGGGATAAGCTTTCCAGAAACGGTCGAAAAGAGGATTATTTGTCGGTGATGGCGTTTTCATCATCCACACCCCCGACGTCAATCTTCGTTTTGACCTCTCTTGCAACATTGACGGCAGAATTTACTTTGGTTATAACGTCGGCGATTATCTCGTCGCTGATCTTTCCGTCGTTATTGACCTTGATAAATGTACACATATTTTCCCACGCTGCCGCTTCGTTTATGAGGTACGCCGTATCGGATGCGTCGGCTTCGGAAAGTCCTGCATAGTTGATAAGATTTTCTTTGTCCTTATCAAAATTGATACCCTTAAGCTTTTTCAGCAGTACCTTTTTAGCCTTGTCGTCACAGCTCAGACCGCTGATGATCTCGGCAACGCTGCCCTCGCAGTATTCTCTGTGCCATATGGAAGAAAGGATGCGCTTTGCCGCTGCCTTAAGAGTGTACGTGGTTTTCTGTTCAACCATGGACGGATAAACGCTGCCGAAGATCTGAGGGAGCAGCTCTCCGGCGATAACCGACACGGTATCGGATGTTGTGACGGTCGCCGCATTTCCGTTTGTGCCGGGATAACTGACAGACTTTATCTTAGTATCAGTCAGATCGCACTCGGCAAGAATTTGAAGCTGAGCCTGCAACTTGTCGTACTCCGATGCCAGAGCCGTTTTTTCCTGCCTGATCTCAGCCATGCGGTCAACGATCTCAGAAATTTTCATATCACACAACCTCCTTCATCTCAGCGGAGCAGGATGCGCAAACGCATACATCCTTGTATTTACGGACGTTCTCTGCACTGCCGCAGAAACGGCAGCGGTCAACGTGCGGTCTGAGAATAAGTCCTCCGTCGTCTGTGGTTTCCATATCCACCGACATTCCCGGCTGCCAGCCAAGACGCAGGCGAACGTCCTTCGGAATCGTGATGCCTGATTTGCTTGTAAGTCTTTTTGACGTCATAATTTTTCCTCCTATTCAGTTTTCAATATTCTGCGGTCTGCCATCGTCAGCGTTGGGCGACCACTCCCAACGGACAGCGGAGATTGTCCGCTGTTTCGGCTGTTATCCGTATAGTTCTTTTGAAATTTTATTGTACTTTTTGTCGAGCATCTTCCACTCATCATGATTTTTCTTCAGTGCAATGTAAACTTGCCGTGTTTCACTGTCAGTAAAATTACGTCGATTTTCTGGAATATTTTTGAGTTTGCGAGTCAATTCTTCACTTTCAGCTAAATTAGCTTCGATCTTAGCTTCGACTTCATCAAGTCTGATCTCAGAAATCATTGTCAGCCAAGAAAATGAAGTAAACGTCATACCTGAAGCTTTCACCACGACTTCTACCAGCTCCGCCTTGCTGCATTTTTCAAGGACTTCACGCAGATTCTTCTCTTGCATTGCTGATCTCCGATCAAATTCCGAGCTGATTGCAAGCCATATAGAAACCTTCCGCCCACAAATAAACTCTCAGATTAACGCTTCTGCCGCAGTAACTAAGCCATTCCCAGCTGTCTGAATCAAACTCTTCGATAACATCCCGTAATTCCTGTGACGGAATGAAATTGTTGCCGTACACACTGTCCGAGACTTCGCCTTCAATGAATTCCCATAACTCATCTTCATCATAAAATCTGTCACTTTCTTCAACGTATTCAAGTACGTCGGATACGTCAAGATGACGTTTGATTTCATTAACGATGTCGTCCTCATCGTAAACGTATAAATCTGACGAACACTGAATCTTGCTGATATAATAGTCAACATCGTTGTAAATGTAGCCTTTAAGCTTTGCCGGGTCAAGCGCATTGTACCATGTGGCAATAGAATCGCCCAGATCGCCGCTGACGATCATACTGCCTCTTGCCTTGTCTACAATGTAGTTGACGTAATAGTTGCTGCTGCCGTCCTCTCTGCGCCAGTCTATTATACAGTAGCGGTCGGTGTTCTGTATTAGCGTCGCCCTGTGCGTGGCAAAGCTCCTGCTGCACATTGCTTTGATCTCTTCAATTTTCATTTTTCTGTACCTCCTTAAAATGCTTGCAGTTCTCGGAAACGATACGTTTCATAAACTGCGGATAATCTTCGTTTGGTCTGAATTTGCATACCTGTCTGTGGATGCAGCGGTCACATTTCAGTTTCATTGCTGCCCTCCAACGGAATAACTATCTGATAGTTATGTATTCTTGCTCCGTCGTCAAAGCCTTTCCGGTAGATCTCGTTGTGCCTGACCGCTTTGAAATATTCATTGGCTGCGCTCCAGCCGATATATCCCACCAGCCCGATCACGGCAGGGAGAAGAATTTCTCCTCCCATATGTAACCGCCGGTCGATCAGACTTTCGACTGCCATGTTGATAAGCTGCATTATCACAGCTCCGGCGATCAGACCGACTGCAAGCGTTTCTATATATTTTTTCATTGTGTTCTCTCCTTGTTAAGCCTTATTATCCTGTTGTCCCTTTTACCGAACCATCTCGAAATAAGGTGCATTTCTTCGCTTGTGTCCTTTACAACAAGCCATTCATTAGGATTCTTACCTTTGGAATATATGAACTCCCTTTGCGCCTTCGTTGGCGATTTTCCGTGTTTCATGCGACCTCCTATACCTCTATATCCATGAATTTTGCCATAGCAACCAAGCCGTTATAGCTATAATTCTTGTTGTCGTAGGCGTTTGAAAAGAGGTTCACCGTACCTCTGAGAGCCTGCTGGGTTTGAGCGACCTGAAACAAGAAATCAATTTCTTTTTCTTTGTTTTCGGATTCGAGAATAGGAAATAACTTTTTGATATCGTCACGCTGAATATCAGATTTAAGATACATTTTGCGCTGTTTGGTACGGTTGGCGATCTGAGCAAATTCAGCTTTCCTGCTGCCGATCCGTGTAAGCGTATCGACGTTGCCTATAAAGCAGACGCCCAGCGTCTGACCTTTATCGTTGAAGTAATCGGAGAAGCTTCTCAGAACCTCTATGTCTTTGAGAGTGAGATGCTGCGCTTCATCGAAAATCAGAACCATGCCGTCGGAAAGTTTTTTTGCAATAGAAAGCCATAGTTCGTCTCTTGAACGTTCCGGAACTGCTCCGATCCTGTCAGCTATGACCTTTAACAGGCTTTTTATGCTGGTCAAGCACGGATTAACCGTTATTAAAATGCTATTTGTAGGATGATCCTTGACAAATTTCTGAGCCGCTTTTGTTTTGCCGATCCCGGCATCTCCGGCAGCGGCAGCAAGTCCGCCTTTGACCTGGCACACGTTGATGATGTCGTAGATCTTCGTTGAAACGCTTGTCGGTGCATAGTTGATCTCCGTATATGTCAGCTTTGCTTTTTCCTTAACGCTGAAATAATTTGCTATCGTATCAAATACGCTCTGCGGATCAGCCGGATAGCATTCGTTTTTTACCTGTGATAACGCCGTTCCTGAAATGCCGATCACTTTTGCGACCTCGTTCTGAGAGTATCTCTTTTCACGTTTGAGCTGCTCAACTTTGGCAAGCAGCTCTTGCTGTTCAGGCGTATGCATATTTAACCTTCCTTTCTTTTTGCCGCATTTTCGGCTATCATTTTAAGATTTATTTCCACCGGAGTGCATTCAGCTCCGACGGCTTGTTTTAACGTTGGTATTTCTTCATTAATGATAACCGGGATAATGTTTTTAGGCATCTGTATATTGAATTTTCCTGCATTCTGCTTTGCAATATATTTCAGACCGCTTTTTTGTGTGAGATTGCTGCCGCCTTTAAGCTCTTTCGCACGAGACTTGACCTGTTTGATGAAATTAGCTTTTCCACGTTCAAGCTCTGCAAGCTTTTCCCTGCTTTCGTTGAAATATTCTGTCATCAGCCAGTCCGCACATTCCCAGCTGAAAAGATATCTGTCCTCCGTATCGTAAATTCTGACGCTTGACGGATCGTTTCTGTCATATCTCACGCAGACCTTTTCGCCGATATGCTGCCATGTAATTTTCTTATCATAATACCAGATCTTCTCGCCGTGGTACGTAATAAACACTCCGTTTCGCTTGACTGTCTGGAATCCGGAATTTCTTAGCATTAGCAGATCAAGAACTTCTGCGCTTGCTTTTCGGATAGATGTTTCAGCAATCGAAGCGTTCCATACGTCGATCAGAGTCATTCCCTTATACTTTTGTTCGCTGCTTCCGTATGGCTGAACATTATAGACATTATCAGCAAAATCCGCAAATGTTTCACGAAGCTCTGCTTCTGTTTCGATATTACCGTTTTTGATGTTAGATTTAAGTATTTCGGGACGTTCCACAACATTTCCGCCGCAGTAGCCGTACTGTGCAGTACAATACTGTTCCTTGATAATGCGATGAATACGCTCTACAACCTTTGCCTGAGCGTTTCTGACCTCTGCGAAAATCAGTTTCACTCCAAGTTTTTCAACGATCGTAAGCGGAATATCGCCCTTCTTGTCTTGTGCGACCTTTCTCCTGCGCTGTTCTCCTGCAATATCAAGCGTCGTGAACTCACGTCCATTGTCAAAATACAGGATTTTCGGTATTCCGAATCTCAGCATTGCAAATCTCATAGCATCGAGCGTTGAATTTGAATCGGGACTCTCTGTGATGTTCCAGCCAACAAGAACATTTGACTTCACGTCGAGAACTGTTGTAATATACAGTCGTTTTGTTTTATTGGAATCATCGCTTTCCTTGATGATAACGTCTATCGTGTAGTTGTCCATTACCCATACATCGTTAGCGTAAACAGCCTTTTTTGAGCGATTGGCATAGGGCGAGCAGTGATCGTGAAGTGCTTTTTCGCCGTTGTGCGAGTAGTCTGTAATTGCAAAGGGGAGCGTTTCGATTTTCCGCCTAAATGAAGCTACTGATGGAATTTCTACCGTAAGCTCAGGGTATTCCTCGGCGATATATGCGCACACCATACGGTAACACTTGCTAATCCTCGGCTTGCTCTGATCGAGGTATAAACTCAGGAAACTTTGCCATATTATGCTGTCGTCGGCAAGCTTGCTCTTGCCCTTGTTCCAGCCGCCTCGCTTATCGATAAGCTCCTCGTAGCATTCGTTCTTGTACGCCGAGTATTTCCGGTAGAGAATATCCGGGCTGATATTTATTTCAGCATTCAGATACTTTTGATGCGCCGAAAAAACCTTGTCAAATTCCGTTTTATCCTTGCGTTTGGAACGCTCCGCCTGCCATTCATTAAGCAGATCAACCCAAAAGCCTATAACTTCACGTTCCTCAGCGGAAAAGCTGTCAAATGATCTTTTTATGCCTTTGGAACGGTATTTATTTTTAGGTTCTTCGGAAGCCTGCTCCGGTTCTGTCTGTTCGGGTATCACTCCGGCTTCTGTCCGCTTTTGCTTGTAATACTTGGCTTGGAGTTCGTCAGGGAGTGCTTCAACAGATATCAGATATTTCATTCTACCTTTGCAACTCAATTCTTGCTTGGTCTGAATCTTGCTGTCTTTACAAAGTTGCTTGACATAACGTTCAGAACATCCTTTAAGTTCTGCAAGCTCCTTGACCGTCAAATAATCCATGTATCCCTCCTTTCCGTCGGAGCAGTATAGCTCCGACAAAAATTTTTCTTGACAAATTGTAAAATTTGTGATATGCTTAGCTTGTACATTAAGAAAAGTTCAGTTCTTTTCTCAATGTCTCACATTCCAGTTTCAGGGCAGTTATTAACTCGCTAAAGTTGTAGCCCTGCAACTGGATTTTTTCTAAGTGTCTGATTGCCGTTTTATTTGCATGGATGAATGTTTCCCTGCAAACCTTAGCTCCTGCGGCTGGAATATTCATGTCGGTGATAAAATCTGCCGTGGACTGTTCCAGCTCCTGCATCGTGATCACGATCTTACGAACCGCTTCCGGTTTCAGACCGCAGCCGGTCATGTTGCTTAATGCCGACACTGCCGTTGAAATCCTTGTAAGATATATGGACGCACTATAATTGAAATCCATGATTTCACCTCTTTTCTGT
>CAMZZN010000068.1 GCA_947345935.1 uncultured Ruminococcus sp. | reverse complement strand
ATTAAATATTGCCCACGCTTGTTGCATCGATAAACAACGACTTGAAAGAATTGGTGGATATACTTTGAAGATTGGTAAAGATAAAAATCAAAGAGGTGTTTGTGGGTGTATAGAGAGTATAGATATTGGTATGTATAACACTTGTAATAATGGTTGCCTATACTGTTATGCGAACTACAATCAAATGATGGCACATAACAATTATACACTGCACGACCCAATATCTTCCTTAATAAGTGGACAAATCGGCGATGATGATAAAGTGAATATACGTAAAGTGCAGTCGAATATTGAATCACAAATGACATTATTTTAATATGGGGATGAATCCAATGGAACGAACGGAAAAAGTCACATTAACGAATATGTGTATGATTTATGATGAAAAAGGAAATGTCCTTGTCGAAGAAAAAATCGGCAAGGACTATAAAGGATTAATATTTCCAGGTGGACACGTAGAAAAAGATGAACCTATTGTGGATTCTGTAATTCGAGAAATCTACGAAGAAACTGGGTTGACTATTTCAAATCCCGAATTATGTGGGATAAAGCACTGGATTACCGAAGAAGGAACACGATATATTGTATTTCTTTATAAGGCAGGTACATATTCTGGTAATGTTGAATCTTCATCAGAGGGTAAAGTGTTTTGGATGCCACTTGATGAGCTGAAAGCGAAAAAACCATTCTGGCATATGGACAAAATGCTGGAATTGTTCTGTGGCAGCCCATATAGCGAATTGTTCTTGGAAGGAGAACATGGGAATAGAAATCCTGTGTTGAAATAAGATAAGGAGTGTAATTATGGCGAAAAAAGGAGCGAAAAAATCAAATTACGAAGCAAATGAAGCATTCCTTCAATACGAAGAAGAGATTGCTAACCATCCTAATTATTCAGGTATGCCAGACTTAAGGCACGAAGATGGTACTATTCAATGGGAAGCGCCCTCAAATCGTGGAGCTGGAGTATTTCAATTCACTCATGATAGACGTTATCTATGGTGGCAAGAAAAAGCATCTGAAATTGGTATTAGTACAGATGAAGATAAGTGGATTAGTAAAGTGGCAAAAGCAATACACCCAACAAAATTACATCCTTGTAAGTATTGTGGTCGTATAATGGATATCCGTTATTGTTATTTGTCTTCTAATTTTATAAAACGAGTTCAGAAACTTTCATTTTTTGACGGAATTATCGATATGACTGAAACTACACACATTTTTGATTTTATTGCAGAATTTGTTGATACATACGGTGATAAATCCTTTGAGGCATTACCAAATTTATTAAGATGTTCACAGGTAAAAGAAATTCCAACATTACCACACGACCTGTCTATTTGGACTTCATGGATTGAAGAGGATTATATTCCAAAAGAACCAAGTATGCTGAGCCCTGGGGCTATGTCTAATCCTCCGGATCGCCTTGATGGTTTTCATACATTTAATCGTTGTTGTCGTTCCACCGCTGATAAAGGACGTTCAAAGGAAAATCTTGCATCATATTCTACAGACAGAAGGGCTTTTGAGAATTGGAGTGATGGAAACTGGATTACTGCGAATAAGTTAATGGGATTCATAAATTCCAATCCTGATATGAAAAAAGAGCAATGTGCCAATGCAACAAGTGGTGGACATCATCCACGTCCTTGTAGCGCTGATCATATAGGACCAATCTCTCTTGGTTTCTGTCATAGACCAGAATTTCAGTTATTATGTAAATCATGCAACAGTGCTAAAAATAATAGAATGTATTTTTCAGATGTTCGACATTTAATTGAAATTGAAAAAAACGGTGAAACAGTTGCAACTTGGTATGCAAATCCTATCTGGCAAAAGTGCAAAGGAAAAATTAATGACAAAGAATCAGCTCTCAGATTAAGTCGAATAATGCGAGATAATCGTAACATAGCTATGATGCTTTTAGCTGAATTAATGTCAAAAAAGGAATATCTATTCTTATTTTCACTTTTGAATTTGGAATATGCAGATTATGATTATGAGATTATAGATGGTTCAACAAAAAATCTCAATCAAATTGTTACTGTAAAATTCACCAAAAAAACAAGCGCTCTTAGATATGTAAATATTCAAAAAGTCAGAAAAATCCGAGTTGCATATTCGTCATTATATGAATATGCAAAGAAAGAAAATCGAAATGGTTTTTCATACACCAATTCACAGATCGAAATGTTAAAAGAAGAAGTTCTATCCATACTTTCCAAAATTGATGATAATCTAAAAAAATGGAATCAGCAACTAATTGATGCACTTTCCGCAGATAATGAACATTTAGATTCAGAGATAGTAAAGTTTTTAACTTCTATAGATTATAATATACTTAAGCAAAATAGTAGCTTCATAATGGTTAAAGAAATCTTGATTCAAATTATGGATAAAGTAGCTTCAGAGTTGGCTGCAAACTGGAATAGTCCTCGATATTCAAGAGAGTCTTTTGATGATTGAAAAATAAGCACCGACCTTAATTTTGGTCGGTGCTTATATTATTGTGTATAACTGTCAAGGTATTCATCAACCGAAGAAAGCCCACGCATAAATTTCTGATAAGGATTTGCCGCTGGAAAGCGATAATCAAAACTGCTTCCATCTTCTCCAGGTTTTAAAGCAGGTAGATCTCCGATTGCGTCTTCAGCCCCTATAATTGAAGGCATTAGTGCAAGTTGTCCATCTTTAGGTACAGACGATATTTCAGGTATTGAAAATGTCTCAACAATTTCTTTCTTTCCTCCAATAATGATAACTCTGTCCCTTCGTTGAGGAATACCATGATTTGCTGTTGAAATTTGATTTACTTTTATTTCATCAACGCATTTCTTCAATTCATCTTTTATCATATCAAAAAAAAGGCCTTTATCTAAATTAAGAATTCCTTTTACATTTTCAAATACAAAACCCTCAGGTTTTATCATTTCAACAATAGTAGCATAGGACTTAAATAGCCAATTTCTTAAATCTTCAGCACCTCGTCTTGTATTAGCGGTTGAAAAACCTTGGCAAGGCGGACCACCAAGAACAAATAAAGGTAAATGTGGATTTATGCGCCTTGCTTCTATAGCCTTATCTAAAATTGTTCTTTGTATGTTTTCCGCATTTATGTCTCCAACGATTGCTTCTCCACTAATATTTCTTTTATGAGTCTCAATTGCATATTTATCAATATCATTGCCTATGATTGGTTTCCATCCAGCCCAAATAAAACCTAAAGCAAGTCCACCAGCTCCACAAAACAAATCTATAAACTGTCCCTTAAAAGGTAGGGATTTTGCGATTTGATAAGATAACAAAGGTGGAACAGCATTACCGATTTGATTATTTATTGCACCGAGAGAACCAATAAATTCAAATGAGTCTGGAAAACTCTGAAATCTGGCGGCTTCACGTTGTGATATAGTTCGATCTTGTTCATAGTGTATATGACAACCATTTCCAGGTCTGTTAAAATATGTATTAATAGTGTACGAAGGCTTATCTGGACGAAGCCGACCATAATACGTTGATCTGCTGCCTTTGCCTGCCTTATAACTTTCACGAATTTGTGCTAATCGTTGCGATGGCACACTTTCAGGGATATTTTTCCAATTTCCTCCAGGAGGAACGCAGTGTACTATTTGCATATCCAATTCACTAAGTGTGGAAGCATAGTGATTATAAATCATTTGTGACATTTCTCCGTTTCTATCGATAGACTCAGAATACTTTCTTATTAATCTTTTTTTTGCATCATCAGAGACATTAAAAGATTGAACAATAATCTTATAACACTCTAATGATAATCCATACATCTTTGCAATGGAAAGTTCAAGTGATTCTTCAACATCCTCACCGTTAAGCTGTTTATCGATTAATGTAATTAGCTTTTCATTCATTACAGGTTCAGGAACTCGGATTTGCTTTATAATTCCCGCTGAAACATGATTTGAAACAAGCAAACTTCTTGCTTGATATTCAAATATCATTGAGTTGAATATAGCAAGTAAAATTTTTAAGTATGGGGTTGTTTCTTCTTCACAATAAATTACACCAAGTGAGTTCCCACAGATGTAACCTGATGGAAGAATTGTTGCTTTAACCCTTCGTAATTGTGAGTCCCTTGAAACATCTCGCCAAACTAACTTGGGTTTTAAAGAACTAAGCGGAGGTTGGTAAACTGATTCATTTAGGTATAGATTTGCACTCGTATATTTGTATCGATTAACCATATACCCCTTTGCAAATTCTATTGCACCAGACTCAGCTATTCGTTCTTTAAAGCGAGTTTCATCCATTTCACGAGTAAAAAACAGCCCGTACTTTTCACAGAATTCTTGAGTTGTTGGTAATTCATCAAGATACATCATAACAGGGATAGCTTCAATTCCTGTTTTTAAAGGTAAACAATATCCTTTTTGTTTAATGTAATCAAATATTGCCTTTTCAAGTTTTTTGTGCTTGAAGTTTTTTCTATCAGAAAACATCATTACATCGATGGCTTGGTCTGTTACTCCATGTTTAGCTACAAAACTTACACTTGAAACATCGGCACTACCATATAATTTTAATTCGGCTGGGTAATAGGATACATTAATTAATCGATAGTTTTCAAAAATCCAAGTTCGAAGTTTGCCAGAAACTTGATCATTAAAAAGTGATGCAGGAGATACAATGCCACAAATTCCAGAATACTGTATTAAACGCATAGCTAATTCTGTTCCACAACGAGCAAGATTGGTTCCCCATTTGCCAAATTTTGAAGATGGTTGCGATAGGCTAAACATTTTCTTCATATATGAATCGTATAATTCAAGTAGCGAACGGTACTGCTCGTTCATTTTTTCAGTATTATTTTTTTGGAAAAGTTTTTGTGGTTTTAATAGGCTCCATGGGGGATTGGTCACACATATATCATAAGATTTGATGTATTGCGAATAAGTTACAAAGGCATCTAAAACTCTGGCATCTATCTCGAATCCTATTCCGATATTCTTGCAATATGTACTAATTATTTCTTTAGCACGATTTACTGCATTTGAATCGATATCCCAAATGGAAATATAAACTGTTATTCCATAGAAAAGAATTTGTTTTTGCATTCTTTTCAAAAGCATCAGAATAAGTCTTCCATCCCCACAGAATGGATCAACAACTTTAATGGTGTTGCTATACTCTTTCCACTCGATATTTTCGAGGATGGTATTGATCATATTATCTGCAACAGTATTATCTGTATAAAATTTACCGAGTAGTTTTTCATCTTCATATTCTGTTCGAGAGAAAGTACTGATAAAACTATAATACTTTTGACTCAGTTCAATCGGGTTGTTAGTCATTGATAGACTCCTTTTATATATTAGCACTCTTTCCACTTTTAATCCACTGTTCAAGATCAGATATTTTAAACTTCCATTGTTTTCCGATTTTGTGTGCTGGAATTCCAGTTTGTTTCTTAATCCATTCTCTTACAGTAGATGGTTTAACCCCTAAATATTCTGCTGCCTCTTCAACACCTATCCATTTTTCGTTTAACTCATTGGACATAACTTGAATCTCCTTTAACATCAATTAATAAGTCTTATATTTGATTATACCATAAAACATGACTGTAGTCAAGGTTTATCTCTGTTTATATCGGTTTAACCTATTTTGTATCAGTTTTACAATTTTACATATAGTCTTACATATAAAAATTAGTCCGTTGAATGATAATATATTTTTGAGAAACAAAAGTTATAAAAAACTAACATATGCAAAAAAAATAACCTGAGTGAAAAACACTCAGGTTATTTTAATATAACATAGAAGTTATCAACATTAGGAAATAAACTACCAGTCAACATTTCTGCTGTCTACCCGACCTCGTAAACGGGAAAATTTCCAAGGCGAATTTGCCCCATTTTTGAGGTTGATATACAGCAACCCATAAAATTGGAAATCCCTATTTTACGAGGTTTTCTCGTGTTTATTGCTGTGATTTAGTCAACAATACTACGCACTCAACGTGTCTCGTCCTTGGAAATAAATCTGCTCCTACAACTTTAACAGCAGAGTACCCCTGTTCTGAGAGTATTTTCGAATCTCTAGCTGCTGTTGCAGGATTACATGAAATCATAATAATTTTTTGCGGAGCAGTTTTTGCAATAATATTGATTGTTTCCTCTGAACAGCCCTTGCGTGGAGGATCAACAATAATAATATCAGGGGAGCATCCTTTTTTGCGCAGATCTTTAAATACTTCACCGGAGTCTCCACAGTAAAATTTTGCTTTATCAATATGGTTAAGTCTTGCATTTTCCCGGGCATTTTCCACAGCCTGCGATATTATTTCTATACCGATTATCTTTCCTGCGCTGTCTGCCATAGCAAGACCGATAGTACCAGCTCCGCAGTAAAGATCAGCAATTACATCATTTTTTTTCGGAGCAGCATATTCCAGAGCCTTCGCATACAATCGTTCTGCCTGAATCGTATTGACTTGATAGAATGAAAGGGGAGAGATATTTATTCTGTTGCCGCACATAATATCAGAAATTTTGTCACATCCGTAAAGAAGAACGCATTTTTCACCGAGAATTACATTAGTTCGTTTAGAGTTGATATTCATTACAATGCTTTTTACTTCCGGAAACTTTTCGGAGATCTTTCTGCAAAGACCGCCAAGCTGACGTGAGATGTCCTTTCTTACAACGATACATACCATGATTTCACCGGAATACGTACCTTTTCTTAGGTATATATTCCGAATTATTCCTGTATGAGTTTTCTCAGAATACGCAGAAATTTTTTTCTCTCTGATATATTCAAGGATTATTTCCAGTATGCAGCCAAATATCTTCGGCTGCAATGCACAGTTTGTGAGACTGACAATACGATGACTTCTGGAAGCATAAAATCCACATATAGCTTTTCCGTCAATTGACGCCACAGGATACTGAGCTTTGTTGCGGTAACCATTGATATTTTTTGCACCGATAAAATCTTCAAATTCCGGTTCAAGTCCGCCTATTCTTCTGAAAGCGTTCTTTACAATATTATCTTTTATTCTACATTCTGCTTCATAAGAAATATGACGAAAAACACAGCCTCCACATCTTTTGTAATAAATACAGTCATTTTCTATTCTGTCCGGCGACGGTTGTATTATTTCATCAATGATGCCATATGCATAGTTTTTTAGTACCTTGACAATCTTTACCTTTATCACATCGTCAATTGCAGTATCAGGAACAAAAACTGCAAATCCGTTTATCCTGCATACTCCGTGTCCTTCACTTGTTATATCTTCTATTTCTGCCGTAAAGAGCTGATTTTTTTCAAGCATTCGTTTACCTCCTCTTTCTTTTTCATTAATGTATCAAACTGTCTTATATATTCATAAGGAAATTTATAATTGTGTATGCGTGTGATTTTTCCGTCCGGGTAGATAAGTTTTGTAGAAGCCGCACATCCCACTCCGAGAATTGTTTGTGTCTCGTCCATAATGAAGATATTGTAATAGCTTTCAAATCCCTTTCTGGCATATCCGATATTCTCCAGATTATCTATAGTGTTTTTCTGCCTGTACATATAGTAGGGGAGATAGCCCTCTGAAAGGAGTTTGTCTATACTGTATGCGACCATTTCAGAAGCTGGATTATCCGTATTTTCTCCGGCATATTCAAAAAGATTTGCGGCACGTTTTATTGTAAGCGTGTGAACGGTTATACTCTCCGGTGAAAGTTCCGTTATCCTGTCAAGAGTATTCCTGAAACTATTCGGAGTTTCAGTTGGCAATCCTGCGATAAGATCTGTGTTGATGTTGTCAAATCCGACTTTTCTCGCAAGTTCAAAAGCCTTTAAAGCGTCCTCTCCGGAATGCTTTCTTCCTATCACACTAAGCACATCGTCATTCAGAGTCTGCGGATTGACCGATATCCTTTTAGCTCCAAGTTCCTTTATTACTCTTAACTTTTCTTCAGTGATGGTATCAGGACGTCCTGCTTCAACGCTGTATTCACGTATGCCGGCAAGATCAAAATTTTTTGCAACACATTCCATGATAATTCTGAGATCATGAGCCGCAAGAGAAGTAGGAGTGCCTCCGCCAAAATATATCGTATCAATTTTAGTACCTGTTTCCCTGATCATTCTGCCAGTTATCTCAATCTCCCTGCAAAGCAATTTCACATAGTCGGGCATTAGTTTCAATGCCGAATCCATAGAATGAGAAACGAATGAACAATAGCTGCACCGTGTGGGGCAAAACGGAATTGAAACGTACAGACTTACGGCTTTGCGGTCGATCATATCGAGAATAGGCAGCTGGTTTGCTGCGGTGATATATCCGATATTAAGTTTTTCCGGCGATATTTCATACTTCCTTGACAACGTTTCAAATATTTGTACACGTGACATACCGGTACGCATGAGCGCAGTAAATTTTTTCAATGGACGAATACCGGTCATTAGTCCCCATGGCGGACGTATTCCCATACGTCTTGTCAGGATTCTGTATATCAATCTGCAAAGTTCGTGTTCGGCGCTTTCAGCAGATGTATCAAGAACCGAGGCAAGCGATTCGGAAACGCCGTCAATCATTATTTCAACTGATATTTCACGTTCATTCTGAACACGTGCAACAACATAATTATTTCCGTCTGCGTTGCTTATATCATCGGTAAAAGCAAATCTGTTTTCATGAAAAAACAACTTTAAAGTTGCCTCTATCTCATATTTAAAAGAATTGCCGATTAAGATAACCGGCATTTTAAAATTATTCATCATATATTCCTCGTTAATGGCGTATCAATACGTCCTGTTTTTCTTCATAAAAGGGTTAGTCCGACGTTCATGTTCAAGAGTCGTAAACGGACCGTGTCCAGGCAGCACTCTGTAATCCCCGGAAAGATAATACAAGTAACGCAGTGAATTGTTCAGGTCAATGGGATTGCTTCCGGGAAAGTCAGAGCGCCCGACAGATTCTCTGAATAGTGTATCGCCGGAAAAAATAACATCTTCGCAGATATAACATACACTTCCCCAGGAATGTCCCGGTGTATGCATTACCTGAAAGCTCTGATCTCCGTCGTTTATGACAGAATCTCCGGTAATTGCCGTATATTCTGTGATTGGTTCAAATGGACGAAAAGACATATCGGCAGCAAGAGAATATTCGGCGCTTGACAACATTTTAGCGTCATCCTCATGGACGTACACTTCTGCGCCTGTCATCCTGCGTACAGCTTCAACACCACCTATATGGTCAAAGTGACCGTGGGTGAGCAGTATCTTCCGAAGTTTCAGTTTGTGTAAATCAAGAAACTTTATAAGACGCTCCGGATCGCCTCCGAGGTCGATAACAATACATCGGCCCGGAGCTGTTTCAACAACGTAACAGTTTACACGCAGTTCTCCAAGATTTAATGTATGTATTTTCATTTTAATGCCTCCTTGCCTGGATTTAACCAGTGATTACTTAAATCGCCGATCTCTCAACTGAAATCACACCTTTTATCTTTCTGAGTTTTTCAAAAAGATTTTTTAACTGATCCGTGCTGGAAATAATAATAGTTCCTTCGAAGATTGCGTCACCGTTTTTCATAACACGTGATGCAGAGTGAACAATAGGAACTCTTGCTTCAAGAAGGATCGAGGTGATATCGTAAACCAGCCCTACTCTGTCAACAGCCGTAACCTCAAAGCTTGTCTGTAGCTGTACGGCGCTGCTGTCAGACCACTGTATCTCGCACCAGCGGCTCAGTTCTTCTTCATTATTGCGGTTAAGAACAGCTCTGTAATTCGTGCATTTTGTGGTGTGGACAGATATTCCGTGACCTCTGGTTATAAAGCCGACTATATCGTCTCCGGGAAGCGGATTGCAGCACTGGGCAAATTTTACAAGTACGTCGTCTATCTGATCGAGTACAATAGTGTTTTTACCGCTTGATTTCGGTTGGATAAGCGGTGCGGCAGGGGAGGGGACGCTGCTGTACATTTTCTCATATTTATCTTTAAGACGTGGTACTATTTTGGACAGGAGAATACCTCCGTATCCGATAGAAGCATAAAAATCATCGAGCGTTTCGCAGTTATGCCGTTTGAAGTCGTCGGAAAGGAACTCCTCGTACTGTGATTCGTTAAGAGTTATTCTATGACGTTTGAATTCCCGTTCAAGTGTAGCCTTTCCCTCCGCTATATTTTCTTCACGTCGTTCTCTCTTGAACCATGAGCGTATCTTTGAGCGGGCTTCGTTTGT
>CAMZZN010000067.1 GCA_947345935.1 uncultured Ruminococcus sp. | reverse complement strand
CTCCGGTTCAGGATTTTCCTCACTCGGAAGAGAATCTGCACCCGGCTGAATAGCAACTATCTTTATATCAGGATTTTTAGATTTGAGATATTTGCCCGTTCCTGAAACAGTTCCGCCTGTTCCCACATTTGCAACTAAAATATCTACTTTTCCGTCCGTATCCTGCCATATCTCAGGACCTGTAGTTTTTTCATGAATTGCCGGATTTGCCGGATTTGAGGTCTGGTCAACAAAGAAAATATTTTCCTCCTTTGACAGAACATCTTCTTTGAGCGATTTTATAGCAGCAATAAAATCCCCACCCGTTTCTTCAAGAACTTTTGCAACCGCCGGTACTTCCGACAGCTTTACTGTTTCACCGCCAAACGCATGAATGACCTGAAATCTCTCCCTGCTTACCTGATCTTGTATGTAGACACGGAACTTGTACCCTTTCGTTGCAGCTATTGCTGCAAGTCCTATTCCTGTATTTCCGCTGGTAGTCTCAACTATAGTATATCCCGGTTTTAATAGACCTTTTTTCTCCGCATCCTCGACCATTGCAAGAGCAATTCTATCCTTTACGCTCTGATTGGGATTGTAATATTCCAGCTTTACAAGAATTTTCGCCTTTAGATTGTGTTTTTTCTCGTAATTTTTTAGTTCAAGCAGCGGAGTTCTGCCGACAAGCTCCGCAATTGATCCATAAATCTTTGCCATATTTTTTCACCTCAGATATGATAATCGTCTGCCGAATCCATAAGACCAAATTCAAGAAGTATTTCTTCAAGTCTTTCCTGAGTCATCGGCGTAGGAATATCAAATTTTGTGTTGTTTATAACAGCTTCCGCAAGATTTCTGTATTCCTGCGCCTGATTGGAATCCGGCTTGTATTCGATAACTGTTTTCTTGTTTATTTCCGCACGCTGAACGATATTGTCACGGGGTACGAAATAGAGAAGCTGCGTTCCCAATTCCTTTGAAAATGCACGCAGCAGGTCAAGTTCTCTGTCAACGTTTCTGCTATTGCAGATAATACCGCCAAGTCTTACTCCGCCTGTCCTTGCGTAACGCTTGATTCCCTTTGCGATGTTATTAGCAGCATAAAGCGCCATCATTTCACCGCTTGCAACAATGTAAATTTCCTTTGCCTTTCCCTCACGGATAGGCATTGCAAATCCGCCGCAAACTACATCTCCAAGAACATCATAGAATACATAGTCCAGATCATCAGTATATGCACCGAGATTTTCAAGCATATTTATAGAAGTAATGATTCCTCGTCCTGCACAGCCTACGCCCGGCTCAGGACCTCCAGACTCAACACATCTTGTACCGCCGTAGCCTTCACGCATGATTCTTTCAAGCTCAATATCCTCGCCCTCATCTCTGATCGTATCAAGAACTGTTTTCTGAGCAAGTCCGCCAAGCAAAAGCCTTGTTGAATCCGCTTTAGGATCACAGCCCACAACCATGACCTTTTTGCCGTGTTCGCAAAGTCCTGCCGTAAGATTCTGCGTAGTGGTTGATTTTCCAATACCGCCTTTCCCGTAAATTGCAATTTGTCTGATCTCTGACATTCTATTCAATTCCTTTCAAATAAATTTTGTATCTGCTCAAATGAAATTACTTTCCGGATAGAATTTTCTATCATATCCGGAATTTCCATTGGCGTTATTCCAAGCTGTTCGGCTTTTGACGACGCTCCTGTTCCGATTTTGCTGACAAGAAGATATTTACAATCTCGAATCATTTTTAAACTTTCTGCAAGTTTTTTATCATCATGCTCTCCAAAACTGCAAACAGGTTCAACGGTGCGAATCTCAATAAATTTATAATTCTCACCGTCACCAGCTTCAATAATTAGAAATTTGTCCGCACGTCCAAAATGCTGATTTACAACTATTCCGTCAGTTGATGCAACCGCAATCTTGTATGTATTATCCATGAGAAAAAGTTTCCTTTACGTTTAATTTTCGCTGATAGATCTGATCTCCAAATTCTGACCTTCCAGGAACGCCCACAGCGTCAGCACGACAATGCTTACAATGTCGGAAAACGTCGATATATCGGGAAGCTTTAGTTCTTGCAGCTTCAATTTCCGCACAAGTAGGAGCTTTCATATTCGACAGTTCGAATTGCGGAATAAGAGGAATTATATTGTAAATTTTCGCACCGGCTTTGCTGACAGTTTCAGCAATTTTTTCAATATGACTACCGTTTATTTCCGGAACGAGAACTGTATTTATCTTCACGGTAATTCCTGCCGACGTAACTTTCTTTATACCTTTAAGCTGATTTTCTATCAGGATTTTTGCACCCTCAACTTCTTCATAACGCTTACCGTGATAAATAATGTACTTATTGAGTTTTGCCTCTATTTCGGGATCTACGGCATTTACCGTAACTGTCAGAGAATCAATTCCCACATCAATAATTTCGTCAGCCTTTTCATAAAGCAAAAGACCGTTGGTACTCATACATTTTATAAGCTGCGGAAAATTCTCCTTTACTTTTCTGAACGCTTCAAGCGCATAATCTGATGCGAGAGTATCTCCCGGTCCTGCAATTCCAGCAACCTTAATTTCCGGACATATTTCCAATGCCTTTTTCAGTATATCAACGCTCTCGCCGGGAGTTATGACCTTTGAAGTTACTCCCGGTCTTTCTTCCTCATCGTTTATCACTCTGTCGCAGAATCGACAAGCAATATTACACCCAGGACTTACAGGCAAATGAATTCTTCCTGAATTATTTTTATGTCCGCCAAAGCATGGATGCGAATTCTGTAAATCTTTATATGTATTGCTCATTTTATTTCACCTCTTTTGGCGATGCCGAGCGGATTTGAACCGCCAACTTCGGTTTTGCAGACCTATGCCACTCCAACGGCTGCGGCATCAAAAACGAAAAACCGGAGATTCTGCAAGCACGCCTACTTTGCAAAACCTCCGGTTTTCCAGTCAGTCTTTTACTCTGTATTTTTCCGTTTTGTCGATCTGAATAATTTTTCCGTCCTGAACGACAATGGTAATGTTTCCGTATTTCATGCCGTTTAAAAGTTTCTCAAGCATATCCAGATGTGAACGTTCCAGAATATGTTTTTTTACAGCAATTTCGTCCATTTCGGTTCCCCCCCATATCAGTTATTGCTGAAAAGAGGAGTTGAAAGATATCTGTCGCCTGAATCAGGAAGAAGCGCTACTATTGTCTTGCCTGCATTTTCAGGTCTATTGGCGAGAATAGACGCCGCTTTCAGCGCTGCACCCGATGAGATTCCGACCAGAATACCCTCGCTTACCGCAAAAGCCTTGCCCTCTGCAAATGCATCGTCATTTTCTATTGTGATAACCTCATCGTAAATTTCTGTATTCAGCGTATCGGGAACGAATCCAGCACCAATACCCTGAATCTTGTGAGCGCCAGCCGTACCCTTTGAAAGCACGGGAGATGTTGCAGGTTCAACTGCTACAATTTTAATGTTGGGATTCTGCGATTTCAGGTATTCGCCCACGCCTGTAATAGTACCGCCTGTACCTACGCCTGCAACGAAAATATCGACCTTGCCGTCTGTCTGTTCCCATATCTCAGGACCTGTCGTAGCCTTGTGTACGGCAGGATTTGCAGGATTCACAAACTGCCCCAAAACAATCGCTCCGTCAATTTCCTTTGTAAGTTCTTCAGCCTTTGCGATAGCGCCTTTCATTCCCTTAGCGCCCTCGGTAAGTACCAATTCAGCTCCGTATGCTTTCAGAAGATTTCTACGTTCCACGCTCATGGTGTCGGGAAGTGTAAGTATCGCTCTGTAACCCTTTGCTGCTGCAACTGCTGCAAGTCCGATTCCGGTATTGCCTGACGTCGGCTCGATGATCGTTGCACCGGGCTTCAAAATCCCCTTGGCTTCGGCATCTTCAATCATCGCCAGTGCAATTCTGTCCTTAACGGAGCCTGCCGGATTGAGATACTCCAGCTTTGCGAGAATTACTGCGTTTGTTACTCCTGCTTTTTTTGAATAGCTGTTAAGTTTGAGAATAGGCGTTCCGCCAATAAGCTCCAGTGCACTTTCTTTAATTTTGCTCATGATGATTACCTCCATAAAATTATTATCTAAAATTATTTGCGCCACTTTATCCTACTGTTTAGATATGATTTGTAGGTTATGCTTTTATTATACACCTCGTTTTTCCATTTGTCAATACCTTTTCTCAAAAAAAATATATACGCATTTCCTATTGTATATTATAGAAAATAACTATAACGTCCTTTCGGTTTCTAAAAAATAATGCCGTTACAGTAATCACATCGACTACCGCAACGGCTGTTCTTATATTTATATAGATTTCAAAAAAAAATCATAAATCATATTACATTCATCAAGCTCAGGGTGAAACGCAAGAGCTATCTGATTTCCCTGTTTGGCAGCAACGGCTTTTCCGTCAACTTCTGCAAGTATATCTGCACCATGGGTTTCCGAAATATACGGTGCACGTATAAACGTCATTGGAATATTTCCCACGCCTTTCATTTCAGCCAACGTTCTAAAGCTTCCGAGCTGTCTGCCGTATGCATTTCTTCTGACAGTCATTTTCATTGTACCAAAATAAACATTCTCATCATTTTCGATACGCTCTGCAAGAAGTATCATTCCTGCACAGGTGGCAAGCACAGGCATTCCGCCGATGATTTTCTTATGCATCGGCTCAAATAAATTGAACTCATGCAGAAGCTTTCCGATGACCGTGCTTTCTCCGCCGGGAAGCACAAGTCCGTCAAAATCACGCTCGATATCTCTTCTCTGACGAATTTCAAATACCTCCGCACCGCACTTCATAAGCTTCTTTTCATGTTCGATAAAATCGCCCTGTAAGGCGAGTACGCCGATAACCATCACTTGCCTCTTTCCGCCATAAGCAGGGAAATTTCGTCCTCATTTATACCGACCATTGCTTCGCCCAAATCCTCCGAAAGCTCCGCAAGCATTTTTGAATCATTGAAGTTTGTAACGGCTTTTACAATTGCCGCCGCACGTTTTTCGGGATTACCCGACTTGAAAATTCCTGAACCCACAAACACGCCCTCAGCTCCAAGCTGCATCATCAGCGCCGCATCAGCAGGAGTAGCAACTCCGCCTGCCGCAAAATTAACAACAGGAAGTTTTCCGTTCTCATGTACAAGTTTCACTAACTCATAAGGCACTTGCAGAACCTTTGCAGCATCGTATAATTCGTCCTCGCTCATGGACTGCAAACGACGAATTTCAGCGTTCATCTTTCTCATGTGGCGTACAGCCTGAACGATGTCACCGGTACCCGGTTCCCCTTTAGTGCGAATCATGGATGCTCCCTCGCTGATACGCCTGAGAGCCTCGCCTAAATCCTTTGCACCACACACGAAAGGCACGTCAAATTTTCTTTTATCAATATGAAATCTGTCGTCGGCAGGAGATAAAACCTCGCTCTCGTCAATGTAGTCGATCTCGATCGCCTGCAAAATTTGTGCCTCCGTAAAATGTCCGATACGGCACTTTGCCATAACGGGAATTGAGACAGCGTCCATGATTCCCTTTATCATTTTCGGGTCACTCATTCGTGATACACCGCCTGCTGCTCTGATGTCGGCAGGTATCCTTTCAAGTGCCATGACCGCACAAGCTCCTGCGGATTCAGCGATCTTCGCTTGTTCGGGAGTTGTAACGTCCATTATAACGCCGCCTTTAAGCATCTGGGCAAGTTCCTTGTTTAATTGATAACGATTGTTTTCCATAGAAATTTCTCCTTGAAAAAATATTTTTAATATGATATAATAATAGCACAGAACTGACAGTATCACAATGTTCAGTTTGAGTTTATTTTATAAGGTCAATTTATATGCTTACATTTCATATAGATAATACAAGTAATACCCCTATTTATCAACAGATATACAGTTATATAAGAATGGAAATAGAATCAGGAAACCTTAAATCAGGAGAAAGGCTGCCTTCAAAAAGAGCCTTTGCTTCACATATGAATATCAGTGTCGTAACAGTTGAAACAGCCTACGGTCAGCTTCTTTCAGAAGGATATATCCGTTCAAAAGCAGGCAGCGGATTTTACGTTGAAGATTACAATATATCCCATGAAGTTGAGGAAATTCCCGATATTTCAATTGACTGTGCCGATGTAAAATACGATTTCGGAACAAGCTCTGCAGATACGTCATTATTCCCATTTTCGGTATGGGCAAAGCTGTCCCGTGCAACGCTCAATGAGAAAACAACTGACCTGCTTAATTCATGCGATTTCAGAGGAATTAAGCCACTCCGTGAAGAAATCGCACAATATCTTCACAGATTCCGTGGAATGGAAGTTTCTCCCGATCAAATTATTGTCGGTGCTGGCTCGGAATATCTGCTCGGACTAATTATTCAGCTTCTTGGACGTGATATGGCTTATGGAGTGGAAAATCCGGGCTACCGCAGAATTTACGATATTTTCAGCATAAGCGCATCAAGAGTTTTTCCTGTCCCTATGGATGAAAAGGGTGCAAGCATTTCGGCTATTTCAGGCTTTGGAATCAATGTAATCCATGTTACTCCGTCTCACCATTTTCCACTTGGAATAACCATGCCGATCGTTCGCCGTCAGGAACTTCTGCAATGGACATACTCAAAGCATGAGCGATACATAATCGAGGATGACTGTGACTGCGAATTTTGTTATAATGGCAGACCTGCACCTGCTCTGCAAAGTCTTGATAAGCAGGAACGTGTCATTTATCTCAACACATTTACAAGAACGCTTGCACCGTCTATCCGTATCGGATACATGGTTCTGCCTGAACATCTCGCCGAAAAATTCCGTTCACGTCTCGGATTTTATTCCTGTACCGTTCCTGTGTTTGAGCAGTACACGCTTGCAAAATTTATGGCGGAGGGTCATTTTGAACGCCACATAAACCGCATCAAAAGGGTGTACAGACAACGTCGGGACACGTTGATAAACTGTATAAAAAACAGTCCCCTGAGCAATCATTCAGTTATTTCGGGAGAGGATGCAGGCTTACATATTGTTATCAAAGTCATGAACGGAATGCCTCAAAATGAACTCGTTTCTTCTGCTTTAAAGGCAGGAATAAAAATTCATGGATTGACTGAATATTATTCTTTCCCTGATTCAAATATACCCGAAAACAGCCTTGTTGTAGGCTTTTCCGGCATTGATTCCGAACAAATTGAAAAGGTTTTCAATTTGTTGTTTTGAAAGCCTTTGATGTATATTTACTGCCGCTGAATCTATTTCTTTTCCTTTTCTACTCCATTCATAATGCAGCCTTTATCCTGTCCAGAGCCTCTTTGAGAATACTCCTCGGGCAGGCAACATTGATACGCTGAAATCCCTCTCCGCATCTGCCGAAAATCTTTCCGCTGTCCAGCCATAACTTTGCTTTATGAACGATACGATCTTCCAGTTCGTCAGCGTTAAGATCCGTTTTTCTGAAATCCAGCCAAACAAGATATGTACCCTCCGTATTTATCATTATCACGTTGGAAAGATTTTGACTGACATAATTTTTCACAAATTCAATATTTTCCATGACATAGGAAAGCATTGCCCGATACCATTCCTCGCCTTTACTGTATGCCGCTTCACAGGCAACAAGTCCCATAACGCCAAGCTGACTCGTCCCGGCAGCGTCAAGCTCCCTGCGAAACTTCTTCCATAATTCACGGTTCGGAATAAAAATATTTGACATCATAAGTCCTGCAAGGTTAAAGGTTTTGCTCGGTGAAGTACAGGTGATACTGATATTTTCAAACTCTTTTTTCAGACCTGCAAACACGTTATGTCTGCCATGAAACACAAAATCCTGATGAATCTCATCGCTTACTACAGTAACACAATGCTTCACGCAAATGTCGCCGAGATGTATCAGTTCTTCCGCAGTCCATACCCTGCCCACCGGATTATGGGGACTGCACAATATAAACAATTTTATTTTATTGTCAATGATCTTCTGCTCGAAATCCTCAAAATCAATATGGTAACGGTTGTCATCGCCGAGATACAGGTCATTACTTACGACTTTTCTGCCATTATCCTTTATGACTTCCGAAAAAGGATAATATACGGGCTGCTGTATCATAACACCGTCATTTGGCTTTGTATAGGCTTTTACAGCGATTGCAAGAGCAAAAACCACGCCCGGCGTTTTTACAAGCCAATTTTCCTGCACGTCCCAATTGTGATGCGTTTTCATCCAGCCACGAACAATCTCAAAATAGGGAGTCTGTACCTCGCTGTAGCCGAAGATCCCATGCTTTGCACGTTCGATTAAAGCGTCCTCTATATACGAGGAAGTCTCGAAGTCCATATCCGCAACCCAGAGCGGAAGCACATCTTCAGGCATACCTCGTCTTTTTGTAAAATCATATTTCAGACATCTGGTATTCCTGCGGTCGATGATTTTATCAAAATCAAGATTTCTCTCAGCCATAAAGTTCACGCTCCGTTTCTGAAAAAACTGTTTCGAGCTCGTATATAAGATCATCGGCGTTTTCGATACCAACCGACAATCTGAGCGTACTTTCCGTGATACCGTTTTTTAATCGAATTTCTTCGGGTACGTCCGCATGAGTTTGGGTAGTCGGATATGTAATAAGAGTTTCCACTCCGCCCAGACTTTCTGCATATTTTATCATGCGGACTTTTTTCAGAATAGATAGTGCAAATTCCTTGCTTTCAAGCTGAAATGTCAGCATTGCTCCGAATCCCCGTGCCTGCTTTTTCATTATTTCATGACCCTGATGTTCAGGCAGTCCGGGATAGATTACTTTTGCAACGGATTTTTGATTTTTCAGCCAGTTAGCGATTTTCATTGCATTTTCCTGTGATTTTTCCATACGTATCCCAAGCGTTTTGATTCCTCTCAAAATCAGCCAACTGTCAAACGGCGCAAGACCTGCGCCTGTGGTTTTTATCAGAAATGCAAATTTTTCAGCGATATCATTTCTTTTTGTTACAAGAAATCCTGCAAGGGTATCGTTGTGTCCGCTGAGATATTTCGTACCGCTGTGTACCACAATATCTGCACCTAAGTCAAGAGGATTCTGGAAATATGGCGATAAAAAAGTATTGTCCACTATCAAAAGCAAATTATGACGTTTTGAAATCTCGGCTGTCTTTGCGATATCTGTTACGTTCATCATTGGATTGGTCGGAGTTTCTATGTAAATTGCCTTTGTATTTTCGCTTATAAAGCTCTCGATATTTTCACAACAGCAGTCAATGCTTGTAAACTGAATTCCGTTTTTCTCCGAAACATTGCGGAAAAGTCGGATACTTCCGCCATAGAGGTCTGAATCCGCTATAATATGGTCGCCCGGTTGAAAAATTTCCATTAGCAGTGAAATTGCCGCCATTCCCGAAGAAAAAGCAAATGCATTCAGACCATTTTCCAGTGTAGCTACGACCTTTTCAAGATGTTCTCTTGTGGGATTCTTCAATCGGGAATAGTCGTATCCGATACTCATTACAACTCCCGAATGCGCATAGGTTGCCGTCTGATAAATCGGATAACTTATCGCTCCGTAATGATTACAGTCGCCCTCGTCTTCCTCAAGATGCAGACACTTTGTTTCAATTTTCCTCTCCATTGTGAATTGCCTCCTGATATTTTGCAATCTCCTGCAAATATTTTTCGCCGATCGGACTTAATACAGAATCCTTTCTTGCAATATATCCTATAGTCATTTTTTCATCAGATCTCAATTTTACTGCACAGTAGTCACTTCCGTTCAGGTCTTCGCAAATGATACCCGAACACAGTGTAAAACCGTTCAATCCCACCATAAGATTCAATAAAGTCGCCCTGTCACTTGCACGAATAAAACGCTTGTACTGATAGGTGCTCAGTACCTCTTCCGCAAAGTAAAAGGAGTTGTGCTCACCCTGTGAAAAACCAAGACATGGGTATTCTTCGAGCTCCTCCAGAGCAATCTCCTCACGTCCGGCAAGAGGATGTCCTTTCCACATATACACGTAAATTCCGCATTCCAGAAGCGGAGTGAAATAAAGTCCAGATTCCAAAAAAATCTTCGTCAAAACCACATTATTATAGTCGTTAAGATAGAGAATGCCAAGCTCGCTTTTGCGATTTCTCACATTCTCGATGATCTCATGAGTTTTGGTTTCATATACCTCAAACTCATATTCGTCCATTCCGTACTGTTTTACAAGTTCTACAAATGCGTTTACTGCAAATGTATAGTGCTGCATTGAAACGCTGAAACGCTTTTTTACGTTTATCTGAGAAATATATTTTGCGTCCAAAATCTCATACTGTTCCATTACAGACCTCGCATAGCCGATAAATTCAGCTCCGGCAGTTGTAAGAGTGATGCCGTTTTTGGAACGATTGAATATTTCAAAGCCTATCTCGTTTTCCAACGAATGAATTGCCGCCGATAAACTTGGCTGGGATATAAATAATTTTTTCGCAGCTTCGTTCAGGGAATGCACCCCTGCAACTATGATCGCATATTTTAACTGAACTAAAGTCATAACACACTCTCCTATAATGCACATCAAAATAGTATGCTTTTATTTTATCACAATAATATTTTTTTGTCAAATACTTTTTTCCTTGAAATAGTTATAGGCTTTGCCTATAACTTGACGATATACTCTAATCTTAAATCATAAAATGATAAACTCTATAATTAAACTTTAGTTTGTAAAAAGAAAATGGTCACAGTGATTTTTGCTTCACTGTAGCTGTTATCATTTTATGATAAGCCGTATTTTCCTTATTTCTAAACTTTTTTCGTAATAAAAATGCACCTAACTATTGATACAATTGTTAGGTGCTAAAAAGTGTGAAAATCACCACTCGTTTCGTCACAAGCAATTTCGTCACACTCCCAAAATGAAAGATACCACTATGCAAATGAAAGCACTTTAAAATGAAAGGTATAAATCATTTGCATAGTGTTTTTTGTGGAAAGTTTTGTAACGGAATTCAACTCTTAATTTTAGCTATTCTACGCAGATTTCCTGTACAAACAACACTAAGAAAATGAAAGCTATCAATCGTTTGATTGTGCTGTTTTTGGAAAATTCAGCCTAACCTTTCATTTTTGAGTGATAACACTCTAACTGTTAAAATCTCATAACAAGAAATAGGTCAA
>CAMZZN010000066.1 GCA_947345935.1 uncultured Ruminococcus sp. | reverse complement strand
CTTGTGTGTGCCTAGTCCACCACAGCGGCATATCAATATAATATATTATACCGTATAACTGACTAAAAGTCAAGAAAAACTTTTTTACGTATTTGACAATACTTTGTGTTGAAATTTGTTTATATTATTTAAAACGTGGAAAAGTGATAACAATAAAAAAAATACCTTGCAAATAAAATAAAATAGTGCTATAATACAGTTTTGTCAAGTAATAGATAAAAGAAGGTAAATCATGGAATTAGTATCAAAAAAACCAACAGAAGAAAAACTAAAACCCAAACTTTTTTCAGTAATGAAAAATTACTCCGGTCAGCAACTGTTCAGGGATATAATCTCCGGAATCATTGTAGCGATTATTGCTCTTCCTCTTTCAATTGCACTGGCTCTGGCGTCCGGCGTAAAGCCTGAACAAGGTCTGTATACTGCTGTTACGGCTGGTTTTGTAGTATCCTTGCTTGGAGGAAGCCGTGTGCAGATTGCAGGACCTACTGCCGCATTTGCAACCATTGTCGCCGGTATCGTTGCAACTGACGGTATGGATGGACTAATGATCTCTACGGTCATGGCAGGAATTTTTCTTATTATAATGGGACTTTGCCGATTCGGAAGTCTCATTAAATACATACCAAACACGATTACGTCAGGCTTTACTTTCGGTATCGCAGTGACGATACTTATAGGACAAATCAAAGATTTCTGCGGTATGGATTTCAAAGGCGATTCACCGATAGAAACCACCGAGAAGATATCTGCGCTTATCAGGCATTCGGGAACTTTCAATTATCAGGCGTTTCTTATTGGACTTATGTCGCTTCTTATTCTTATTCTCTGGCCTAAAAAACTAAATAAGATACCGCCTTCGCTGGTAGCAGTAATAGCGGCGTCTCTGGTGGTAAAATTTTCAGGAATGAACGTAAATACTATTGGTGATCTGTATGAAATTTCTTCAGCGCCGCCTACTCCTGATATCCCGGGTGTAAGCTTTTCAAAAATCAAGGCACTCATGCCGAACGCTTTTACAATCGCTATACTTGCAGCGATTGAATCATTGCTGTCATGCGTTGTCGCAGACGGAATGATAGGTTCAAAGCATCGCTCAAACATGGAACTTGTCGCACAGGGAGCCGGAAATATTACATCTGCCATTTTCGGAGGAATCCCCGCTACAGGAGCTATTGCAAGAACTGCGGCAAATATCAAGAACGGCGGCAGAACTCCTGTTGCCGGAATGGTTCATGCCGTTGTAGTACTTATCATCCTTGTTTTGCTTATGCCTTATGCAAAGAGTTTCCCTATGCCGGCGATTGCAGCTATTCTTTTTGTAGTTGCTTATAATATGTGCGGCTGGCGGGGGATAGTCAATACCTGCCAAAATGCTCCGGCAAGCGATATCGCAGTGCTTTTTGTGACGCTTATACTCACCGTAGTATTTGATCTGGTGGTTGCTATCGGTGCAGGAATGGTACTGGCAGCTTTTCTGTTCATGAAGCGAATGGCAGACGTTACGGAAGTTCACGGCTGGGTCTATGTGGATGACGAGGATACTGACCCGGATAATATCTCATT
The DNA here is from genome assembly GCA_947345935.1 of uncultured Ruminococcus sp. Classification (GTDB taxonomy): domain Bacteria; phylum Bacillota; class Clostridia; order Oscillospirales; family Ruminococcaceae; genus Ruminococcus. Next base: position 9,599 of record CAMZZN010000066.1, on the reverse strand, counting down.
AAAGAAAGTTCCTGACAACACACGTGTTTACGAAATAAACGGACCTATGTTTTTCGGTGCGTCCGATAAGTTCAGGTATATGCTGGATGATACGAATATTGACGTCCTCTGCATACGTATGAGAAATGTGCCGGCAATTGACGCAGCAGGCGTAGAAATGCTTGATAAGATCACAAAAAGATGCAGAAGACAAAATATTTCCGTTATTTTCTCTCATGTAAATGAACAGCCGATGCAGGCTATGGAAAAGGCTGGATTTGTGGAGCGGATAGGCCGTGAGAATTTCTGTGAGCATATTGACGGTGCGCTTATCAGAGCGGAGGAACTGGAAAATATCGCTAAAGAGCAACGAACAAAAAAATAAAAAACGGCGCTGTGGATATTATATTCCACGGCGCTTTTATTATGATTTAAGAAAACGTTCACAAAACGTTTACATTTAACGCCGCACATTACCCAATTTTTTCCGTTATACTTTATGAACGAGCCAATAATGAAAAACGGACGGTTCGGGTATGATACTGTACCTAAAATAATGACAGGAGGATTTTTTATGAAATTCAAAAGAACACTTGCAGCTGCAATGAGCCTGTGTATGGCTGCGCCGATGCTGGCAATACAGGCACCTGCCAACGTTTCGGCAGACGTAACTCTGATGGGTGACGCAAACAACGACGGTAAATTCACTATTGCCGACGCAGTTATGACACAGAAGTGGATAATAGGTTCAGGAGAACTTGACAACTGGGAAAATGTCGATTTCTGCAAAGACAATGTCATCGACAGTTTTGATCTCAATATTCTGTGCAAGGAACTTGTGAAACAGGGAATAGCGGTTCCGCCGGAGTTTTTTGCGAAAAACTTGTCGGACGGAATTAAATCGGCAGAGGTTTCCGGTGCAGAAGCCGACAGTGAATTTATTCTCGGACAAACTGAATTTGCTCTTGAAATGATGAAGCGTGAGATAAGCGACGATACCAATACTCTAATATCACCATATTCTGTTATGCAGGCTCTTGCTATGACCGCTAACGGCGCAGACGGCGAGACCAGAGATGAAATGGAAAAGGTTCTTGGCGGAATGTCTATTGACAGGCTCAACGAATACCTGTATACACAGAGAGTTTCTCAGCCTGACGGCGAAAACTGTAAACTTTCTACAGCAAATTCGATCTGGTCAAGGGATGCCGGAGAATTCTTTACAGTAAACTCAGATTTTCTGCAAAAAAATGCCGACTATTATGACGCTGACTTTTTTGCTGCTCCTTTTGACGCTACAACTGTAAAGGATATCAATAACTGGGTGAGTGAAAAAACTGATAAGATGATAACGGAACTGGTGAAAAATATTTCGCCCTATACGCTGATGTATTTGATAAATGCAGTCGCTTTTGACGCTAAATGGCTCGAACCATATATGGAAAACGATGTTGCTAACTCATATTTTACCGATTATAAGGGGGATGTGCAGACTGCCCAGATGATGTATTCAACTGAGCACTGCTATCTTGAGGGTGAGAATGCAGAGGGCTTTATGAAATATTACAGCGGCAAGCGTTATGCGTTTGCGGCAATTCTTCCTGATGAAGGTATTGCTCTTTCGGATTATATAAACAGTCTCACTTCCGATGAACTTAATCGTATTCTCTTTGAACCGAAGATCATTGATGTCAGCGCCGGACTTCCCAAGTTTGAATATGATTTTGATACCCAACTTAATGGGACGCTGAAAGATATGGGAATGCCTGCTGCATTTGATCCTGAAGTAGCTGATTTCACTAAAATGGCTGAGATAAATGCACATTTCTTTATCAGTGCCGTTATACACAAGACACACATAGAAGTGAGCGAAGCCGGAACAAAAGCCGCTGCCGTTACTGGTGTGGAACTGTCAACTGACTGCGTTAAACCTGTTCCGGATAAAGAAATTATCCTCAACAGACCGTTTATATATGCTATTGTCGATACAGAGACACATCTTCCTGTATTTTTCGGTACTGTTGGAAGTATTGAATAAAAGAAAGTTTATAATGATATAGATGCGCCGCAGTCTGTACGGAGGCACTGACGTACCTGCTGTCGATGACATATATATGCAATTTCCTTGTAAGAGGGCATCTCTCCCGGAAAACCGTGTCATACTGATGCGGTTTTTCCTTTACAAGTTCCCGGAACTGTGCTATAATATTCACAGAAAGTTTACAAATTTCTGCGCACAAATACGATGGATTTTCGCTAATGTATTTATAACGAAATTATTATAGGGAGAGGAGGGGACTTGTGCTGTTTGATATTGACGATCAGTATGACAAGATATACAGATATTGCTATCTGCGTGTTCACAGCAGGGAAAAGGCAGAGGATATAACGCAGGAAACCTTTCTCCGGTTTATTGAACGTCCGCAGTATCATAATACTGAAAAAGCCCTTAATCTCCTCTATACTATTGCCGGAAATCTCTGTATAGACGAATTCCGGAAGGAGAAATCTCAGCCTATCCCGGATGACGCAGCGTTGGCTGAGGATATTGAAGAAGAAATTATATCGCAGCTTTCTCTTAAACAGGCTTTTTCATCACTTACTGAGCAGGACAGAGAAATCATTCTCCTGCGATACATAAACGATGTTTCTGCCGCTGTCATAGGAAGTCTCTATAATATGTCAAGATTTGCAGTGAACAGGCGTATAAAGCGGATATTGAATGATCTGCAAAACAATATGGGAAAGGAGAATATACATGAAGAGGCGTGATATAAAAAAACTTAAAGACGCTTTTGATATCCCTGAACCGGAACGCAAGGCAGAATTTACAAGAATACACGGAGAGAAATTTTCAAAGAAAAAAACTGCCGTTTCCGAAAATCCGATATTCCGTTATGCTCCGGCTTTAGCGCTGGCGGCGATACTTATAGGCTTATGGGGATTCATAAAGCCTGATGGAAGTCTCAGGGAAAATCCCGGAAAAAACAACGTAGTAGTTGAGAGTACGGATGAAATTCCGGCTATTGTTACAACGTCTGCTGCCCAACAGACATCTTCGGCATCCTCAGTCGTGCAAACCGACAAGAAACCGATTACTACATCGGCAGTTTCACAGGGAACAACACATATTCCAGAGAATACTCCACAGCCTGTAAGAACAGAGAGAACCGCACATGAAGATCAGGAATCGCCAGAGACGACGGAGGCGGTATCTGTTCCGTCATCCTCCACAGGCAGGACTACTCCGGCAGTTACAGCAACAACGGCTAAAAAAACATCTTCCGCCGCTGCGGTATCTTCGGTAACGACTGCCGGGAAAACAAATACCGTTTCATCGTCGCAGGAGCAGAACAGGGTAACGACTGTTCCTCCGTCGAATCCGGATGATGATAACAACCAGAACAGACCGGTAACAGATGCAGAAACTGATTTGACGATAAAGCCTGACATTGTATACACGAAAACAGACAAGATATACCATATAGAATATGACGATTCGCCAAGCGATGCTATCCCTGATTTTATGGTCAAGGACTGCGATCTGAGCGTCAAAGGGTATGTCATGGACGTTATTTACACAAGGGCGAAAAACAGACCGTATACACAGTTGAATATACTCGTAACGGATATAATGACAGATACGGGAAAGCTACACCTATGCAGTATGATATCCGTGTATGTTCCGGGAGGATATATGCCCTCGGATGAGTTTTTTGCAATATATCCCGGCAGCAGACCGTACCCCGGAGACTACACCGTTTATGACTGTGCCGGTATATTTGATCCGCCGGAAATCGGAGATATTTACAGTTTTTGGCTTAACAGGGACGTAGAGGAAATTCCGGAAGGAGCTTTTGGCCTTGCATCTGAAAGTCCGGCTTCAATGATAAAGATAACATGAAAATACCGCACAAAGCGTAAAATAAAGCTTTGTGCGGTATTTTATCATTTTTCGGTGATTATTATTCCTTTAGCGCATGGGTCTGTCATAATGATCTCCCCGACAGAAAGCGCACGTATCGTTCCACTGAGGGGATTTTTTATACTGTCCACATGAGTTGTGATTTCTGCATCAACTTCAGATTTCTCAAAGCTGAGATCAGCGTCGTTCATTTTGCAGTTTATAAGCTTGAGACCACGGCAATAGCAGAACGGCTGAGTGCCGGTGATAGTACAGTTTTCCAGCGTAAGACCATCGGAATACCAAGCCAGGTATTCTCCGTTTATTACGCTGCTGCGGACTGTGATATTTCTACCATGCCAGAAAGCGTCTTTAGTATCAAAAACGCAGTTTTCAAACAGAGCGTTTTCTATGTACTGGAAAGAATATTTTCCCTTGAATCTGACGTTCCGAAATGTTATGCCGCTGCTTCTCATCATGAAGTATTCGCTTTCGGCGGTTGAATCAACCATTGTAACGCCGTTTACCGACCACCCGAATTCCGGCGAAATGATGCTGCAATTTTCAATGCTGACATCAGAGCACTCCCTCAATGCCTTTATGCCGTGGAGAGAAGAATTTTTTATATTTATATTGTCCGAATACCATATGGCCGCACGGCAAAGCTCCGTCATTGTGCAGTTTTCAATTTCAAGACCGCTGTCATGCCAGAACGGATAGCGAAGATTGCAGAAGCAGTTTCTGACCGTAATGCCGGAGCTTTCCTTTAATGCGCTTTCACCGTCGGCAAGACCGTCAAACGCACAGTTTTCCAGCGTAAGACCGTGACTTCCGTAAAGCGCTCTTTCTTTGTCGAATGTCTTGTCGTTAATTATCATTTTATCACTCCTGTTTTTAATTTTTTATATCTCTGTATTTATTCGGCGTTATGCCCGTAAGCTGACGGAACTGCCTCATGAAATACTTCTCGTCCTCATATCCGCATTTATAGGCTATTGCAGACAGGCTGACCGACGTTGTTATAAGTAGAAATTTAGCATAAGTTATGCGGCTTTCGATAACGTCCTTGTGAAAGCTTATATCGAAAAGGCTTTTGTATACTGCACGGAAATGACCGTAGCTCAGATGAAAGTCACGGCAAAGCTGCTGTGCATCCCAGTCTTTTTCAGGAGAGGAATATATCAAGCTGCGCATATTGAGAAAGGTGCAGTACTGCGTGCTTTCCCGTTTTTTCGAGAGTATGCATATCTTTTCTGTAATTTTTTTGCTCAGGCTGTCTATAATTGCAGCCGTATCAGCTTCGTCAGCCTGAACTAAAGCAGATGCGCAAACGGATGAGTCTATACCGCAGCTGCTTATATACAGTGGAGAATGACTTACTATTGCATTCATCCTGTCAATTATCATAGCGGCGTTTTGTTCACTGTAACTGCCGACGGCAGCAAAGGCATAAAGTTTGTCGGTTAACCGGGCGAGAAATTCATTTGAATTATACGCAAGCCGTCGAAAGTTAACTGCAAGTTCGTTATCGATCCTCACTGATGTATGAAGCTCGTTTATTCTGATATTGTCATAAAAAAGTCCGGTGCGGATAAGTACGATAAGCATGGTATCGTTCTCGGAGCATTGTTTAAGAGCTATATCAAGTTCATTGAGCAGACCGGCGCTGTTATATAGCCATGTTGCGGAATCATGAAATTCAGAGAGATTGCGGCATTCCAATAGTGTATTGATATCGTTTCTCATTTGCAGGCTGCACAGAGCGTTTACCGCCGTCTGGTGCCAGCTTATAAAGGTACTGTCATATGAATCGGGGTGATTATACTGGAGCACGAGATGTCCCAGGTCTTTTCCTGCCGAAAAAAAAGGAAGCAAATAGAAGAATCCCTTTTCACCGCTGCCTGAAAGATTTGGCGGAATAAGAGATCTGCGTGTAAAGAACATTGGCTTGTCGTCTGCATCTTCCGGACTGGTTATACGATAGCATACCATAGTTTTGGAGTTGGTATCTTCATCAAATGGGATATCATGTTCACGTGAACACCAGTTTTCGTACAGGCATAGATATATTCCAGCGGTATCTCTGATCAGATATGAATATTCACGGAGTGCAGCAATATAGTCGGTGAGAGAATGGCACAAAGCTGAGCGGTGTTCAAAACATCCGCTAAAATTCATATTGCTGTAGAGTTGGTCTTTTCTTACAAGATCAAGTTCTTTGCCGAGGAATTCGTGATCTGTACCGCAGCTGCAAGTCTCGCCGCAGACCATACATCCGTTTACAGGAATATCCTCCATTTTTATTCCCGTAATCCTGCCGTACACCATATTTACAGCTCTCTGACCGAGAGCAAAACGGTTGCGTTGGTAAGTAGTCAGGATAGGGGAGTGGTATATTCTGTCGCCGATATGTTCATATCCGATCACAGTGATATCTCGGGGCAGTGAGACATTATGTGAGAAAAATGTGTCTGTCATTCCAAAAGCCATATAGTCGTTGGCGCAGACCACAGCCTGTGGAAAGGGACGAATGCCGTTTATGTATTCCAGAGCAAGCTTTTCACCGGAATCAGTCCAGTAGTTTCCGTAGATAAGATTTTCATCGCTGAAAGGAATGCCCTTTTCCCGGAGTACCGATCTCAAACCGCTGATGCGCTGCTGATTGGAATCATGCCATTCATAGCCTGCAAGCATATCTATTCTGGTAAAACCGTGAACCTCTGTCAGGTGACGGGCAATATCGGCAAAGTCAGCCTGAACGTCGTTGTCAATACAGTCAAATCCCGGAATCTGTGATCCGGTAACGACAACAGGGATATCAGATCGTTTTCTGATGTGCTGTAAGATAATAGATGTAAGGGAATCGTTATTTATAGATTCGGCTGTGAAGATGATTCCGTCAATGCGCTCGGAGTCTATGAGTTCGTATATTTTGTTTTCTATTTCAATTTCAGTAACATACTGGTAGAAGTTATATATATTGGTGATAATAACGGCGTCCGAACCAACCTTTTCAGCCTGAGAGAGAATGCCGCTGAGTATTTGCTTCTGTTCCGATTCCGAAGCTCTCGAAGTGATTATTCCTATAGTTGGTCTTTTGTTATGCAGCAAGTTTCAACCTCCCATCTATACTATTAAATACATTATAGCACAGATACATAAAAAAATCAACCCCAACGTTTTATTAAAGCAACACCGCATAAAACACGCTTAACGACTTTATGCGGTGTTGCTTTAATGTGACACTATTTCCTTAAAATCCACTTTCAAAGTAGATTTTAAAAGAAAAAAGTCTACTAAAAATTAAATGCGTTCATCTGAGGATATACGCTTCCTGCACCGAGTTCTTCCTCGATTCTGAGGAGCTGATTATACTTTGCGACACGCTCGCTTCTGCTTGGAGCGCCTGTTTTAATCTGACAGGTATTCAGAGCAACAGCGAGATCGGCGATTGTTGTATCTTCTGTTTCACCGGAACGGTGTGAAGAAATTGCTGTATAACCTGCCTTATGCGCCATCTTGACAGCTTCAATAGTTTCTGAAACAGAACCGATCTGGTTGAGTTTGATTAAGATCGAGTTGCCGCAGCCGTTTGCGATGCCGTACGAAAGACGTTCCGTGTTTGTTACAAAAAGATCGTCTCCGACAAGCTGAACTTTATCGCCAAGCATTTTTGTCAGCTTTTTCCAACCTTCCCAGTCTTCTTCGTCCAGGGCGTCTTCAATGGAAATAATTGGATATTTTTCACAAAGCGCCGCCCAATGTCCGATAAGTTCTTCTGACGTAAACGTTTTGCCTGACTTTGGCTGTTTGTAAAATCCGATTCCTTTTTCCTTGTCCTTCCATTCAGAAGAAGCGGCATCCACAGCGATCATGAAATCTATGCCCGGTTCATATCCTGCTGTTCTGACAGCTTCGAGAATTGTTTCGATTGCTTCTTCGTCGTTGGAAAGGTTTGGTGCAAATCCGCCTTCATCGCCGACTGATGCAGCCAGACCTCTGTTTTTCAGAATTTTTTCAAGATGATGGAAAACTTCCGCACACCATCGAAGCGCTTCCTTGAATGTAGGCGCACCAACAGGCATGATCATGAATTCTTGCGTATCAACAGTGTTTGTAGCATGAGCGCCTCCGTTCAGAATATTCATCATTGGAACGGGAAGAGTTGTTCCCTGAATACCGCCAAGGAATTTGTAAAGCGGTATATTTAGTGACGCTGCAGCTGCTTTTGCACAAGCGATGGAAACTGAAAGAATTGAATTGGCTCCCAGATTTGATTTATCCTTTGTTCCGTCAGCGTTAATCATTGCCTTATCTATAGCGTAAATATCTGATGCATTCATGCCGCATAGTATGTCGTTTATAACCGTATTTACATTTTTGACCGCCTTGGAAACGCCCTTACCGAGGTAACGAGATTTGTTGCCGTCACGAAGCTCAAGAGCTTCAAATTCTCCTGTTGAGGCACCGCTTGGAGCAGCGCCTCTGCCAATTGTTCCGTCAGTTAGAACTACTTCTGCCTCGATAGTAGGGTTGCCCCTGGAGTCCATAATCTCCCTGGAAATTACCTTTTCAATTTTTAAAAAAGCCATAGACATATTTCCTTTCGTTTCAGACTTGCTTCTCTGAATAAGAAGTTGATTTTTTGTAAAATCGGCTGATGACCGCATTTCAGCATACAGAAATAGTATTTGTCAATAGTGGATTCTTTATTCGTAACAATTTATTAAAGATATATAAATAAACAATAATGAAAAATGTCTATTTTATTGTGAAGACAGATTCTTACAGAAGCAGGGGACTTCAGGTATGAATCGCAAATTCTTTATGATTTATGTACATCATGGATATTATAGCAAATTACAATACCCTGTAAATATTAAAACACCTAATGCAAAACTTGCAAAGGTAATTATTTCGCAACTTGGCGGTCCAGACGGCGAACTTGCAGCATCTCTCAGATATCTTAATCAGAGGTACGTTATGCCGTACGGCGAAGTTAAAGGGATTTTAACTGATATAGGTAGTGAAGCCTCTGAAATGTTCCTTTCAGAGGCTAACGCTTTTTTTGATGCTGTCGCAACCGTAAAGCTCCACTTATGCGGAAGCATTTTCAAATAAACATCTATATGGTTTTTATCGTTGATTACCATTTTATCGAGTATCTGGGTGTAGTATTCGTCCTCGTACTGGATACCGTTAATCAGCTCGTCAATAGCGTTTTTTATATCCGTCATCAATTCCTGCTGTTTCAGTATCATTGTCTGCTGTTGCTCAATTCCCTCCGCCATAGACTTTAGCTTTTCAATATCCTCGTCATACTTGGCTCTTAGAGCAATAAACTCGGTTTTGTCTATGTCGCCGCTTGTGTAGAGATCTATAAGACCTGTTCGCTTTTTCTTGGCTTCCTCGATTTTTTGCGATAAAGCACTCGTACTTGTTCCTGTTAGATCTATCCTCATAACAGCGTCAATAGTCTTGGTGAGATTATCGACAATTTTCTGACGGTTGATTTTCAGCTCACTGCAAACAAGGTACAACAAATAAATCGCATCCTCATTGCGGATACTCTCGCCAGAGCAGCCCACTTGATTGCCCGCCTTATCAATGTGCGGTCTGCCGTGATTTGCCGCTTCATAGCAACGCCACGATTTGTATTTGCTACCGTCTTTACGGGTCTTATATCGAGCGACATAGCTTGCTCCGCATCTGCTGC
>CAMZZN010000065.1 GCA_947345935.1 uncultured Ruminococcus sp. | reverse complement strand
TATTCTACGATGTTTTGGAGATTGACCTTTCATTTTATTGTATTCAAATCGTAGTCAAAGTATCGTCGGTCATGTTGGCAGTATCAAATAGTGATAGGTAATCCTTTGAAATCATCTTCAGATTTTCCCTCACTCCACACCGTACAGGCGACTTTCACCGCACACGGCGTTCCATCAATATTGCAATTTTGTTAGATAAGCATTTATTTCAAAGCGTCAGAAACTTTTAAATTGCAGGATTACCTGCCATAACTCTTAGTTTGTTGAGTTTTTGCAGTTGAGATTTATTCAGATTAAGTTTGTTTAAATATGCAATTATGATTTCTTGTTTCGTTGCGTGAATCAGTTTATGAACATCTTCACGGACTATTACAAGATTTTGATACTCATCCGTACCACCTTGTGAAACAGGCTTTTTGTGATGACAATGAATTTCATCAATCCACAGAATTTCGCCAGTAACAGCACATTTTCCATATTGAGCAGCATACAGCGAAATCCGATTATCCATATATTCTATACTTCTGACATATGGGATTGCTTTTGCAAGCAGATGCATAGTTTTGATAACATCTTCATCGAATTTCAAAGTTTTATGAATTCCTTCTCCGCCCTCACGAGTATATTTGCATATTCTTACTTTCTTATATCTCGGGAATTTTGTCTGTATATAACTAACAGGTATCATTGTCAAATCGCTGATAAGCATCAGTCTCTTACTCTTACCATAATGTTCGGCTATATATTTTCTGTAAATCGTTCCCGACTTTTTTAATAAACACCATAATCGATTGTAAATAAATATTCGCAGTTTTCCATAAATTTCTTCGCAGTCGTAGCTGATATGAGTTGCATATCTGTAGTAATTATGAATACCGACTATCATGATATTGTAACAGTTAATCTCGACAGCCATATCTCGTTTATCCCTGCTATGCTGGATTTTCTTTACTCGTATTTTCAAGTTTTCGGTTACTCGTTTCATAGCTTTTTGTGACATATGAGATTCTACTGCAAATTTATTTCTCTTTCTGACAGCTTTTAATTCAAATCCTAAGAATTTGGATTTTTTCTTTTTCAGATTTACAACCTTGGATTTTTCTTCACTAACTTCAAGCTTCAATCGCTCTTTCAGCCACTTCTTAACTGCAATAAAAATTTTGTCTACGTCACTGCGTTTGCGACAGAAAATCTTGAAATCATCTGCATATCTTACGATATACATTTCTTTCAGATTGCTCTTTTTCAATGCGGCACACTCGGCACTTCTGCAAGTCATGCACTCTTGTTATAGAATGCCTTGTACTTCGTGTGCGTCGGCATAGATACCCACTGACTGCTTATCCACCAGTCCAGTTCATTCAGGACGATGTTTACAAGTAACGGCGATAATATACCGCCTTGCGGAGTGCCTTTTGTAGGATATACTTTTTTACCGTCCTGCATGATAATTGGCGCTTTCAGCATTTGCTTAATCACACATATCAGCTTTTTATCCTGTATGCCCATTGCCCAAATCTGACGTATCAGCTTTGAATGATTCACATTGTCGAAAAATCCCTTGATGTCAATGTCTACAACAAAGTGCAGATGTTGTACTTGAATCATCTTGTAACACTGTGCAAGTGCATTTTCTGCTGACCTGTTAGGACGAAAACCGTTATTGCGTTCATGAAATTTTGCCTCGCAAATTGGCTCTAATACCTGTAAAATACATTGCTGTGCAATTCTGTCGATTATCGTCGGTATTCCTAAGAACTTGTCCACATAGAGAAAAAGTGGTATAATAATAGAATGAGATACACAAGTGATTTAACAGATGCACAATGGGAAATCATAAAGGACTACTTTCCGATAGGCAATAAAAGTAAATATGAAAAGAGGGAACTTGTAAATGCAGTGCTGTATCTGGTGAAGACTGGATGTCAGTGGAGAAATTTGCCGAAAGATTTTCCGAACTGGAAAGCAGTATCAATGTTTTACTATCGTGCGCAGAAAAAAGGAATCTGGGCCGGGATACTAAAAATGCTGGTCAAAAAGACAAGAAAATCAAATGGAAGAAATGAAAATCCGACCTACGCCCTGATAGATTCCCAAAGTGTAAAAACAGTATATAACAGCGAAAAACGTGGATATGACGGAGGAAAAAAACGAAAGGAAGAAAAAGACATATCGTAACGGATATTATGGGAAATCTCCTTTCAGTCTATGTTCATGCAGCAAATATTCACGATACAAAAGGTGGAGTATTTGCCTTTGAAAAAACACTTTTTTATTATCCGTCTATCGAGGGAGTATGTGCTGACGGTGCATACAAAAAACATTTTAGGAACATATTCGAAGAATTTCATAATCTTAAGGTGGATATTTCAGAAAGGCTTGATTCCACTTTTAAAATTATGCCAAAACTCTGGAGAGTAGAGCGTACTTTTTCATGGCTGTGTCATTCCAGACGTCTTTCAAAAGACTATGAAATCCGTTCTGTTTATGCTGAAACTATGGTTATTATTTCTCATCTTCATACTCTTTTACGTAGATTTTAATCCTATGTGGACAGGTTCTAAAATTTGTGTTGAGAAAAAGTCTGTTTTTACTTCTTTATTCCGTGTTTTTTTGACAGGATAAAAGCCCCAGAGTTATCCGGAGCTTTATTTTTTACTGTATTTGTATTAAAATATGCTTAAAAATTACGGTCTTTTTACAAAATACTCTTCATACCAAACAAGAAATGTGTATATTGTCCAGATTTTGCGCCAATTGTCAGAGTTGCCGTTTATATACTCCTGAAATATTGCGTTTATTTCATCAGTATCAAAAAATTCCGCTGCCATCTTGCCGCTGAGTTTTGCTTTTACATCAGTATTATAACGATCGTCGGCAAGCCATATTCTGATAGGCACTATAAAACCAAGTTTTTTGCGGAAAGCGATTTCTTCAGGCAAAACCTTTGCCGCAGCAGTTCTGAAAGCAACTTTGTTCTGTTCATCATTTATTTTGAATTTAGAAGGCATTCTCGACGCAATATCAAATATTCTCCTGTCAGTGAGCGGCATACGTATTTCCAGTCCGGCGGCAGTACTCATCTTGTCAACGTTAAGATAAATATCGCCTTCAAGCCATATTTGTATATCGATATCAGACATTTTCGACAACGGATCAAGTCCATCCGTTTCGCTGTATATATCCTTCACAAGGTTAATTGGAATGATACTGGAATCATAGTTTTTTAAAATACGCTGTTTCTCTTCCTCTTTCATTATGTTTGTATTGCCCACATAGAATTTCTTCAGATTATCTCCGTAACGTTCTGCATTGCGATACATATTGTATCCACCAAAGAATTCATCGGCTCCTTCTCCGGAATAACAGAGCTTTGTATGCTTTGCTGTTTCACGGCAGGCAATTGCAAATGCAATAGCTGAAGCATCGCCTAGCGGCTGTTCCATATTGTACATAACATATGGAACAATATCAAAATACTGCTCTGGAGTAATAAGGCAGCGATTATTTTCACGTTCAAGGAGTTTTGCTGTCTCTGCTGCCAGACCTGATTCATCAAAACGTTCGTCATCATAACCGCATGAATCGCTGGTCTTTGCATCGGACATAGCCAGAACATATGAAGAATCGACGCCGCCTGAAAGGAACGATTCTGCCGTTTCATTGTCTGTTTTGATTTCGGTAAAAATCTGTTTTACATTGGTATGGATCTCATCTGCCCATTCTTCAAGATTTTTTGAATTATCTGGATGAAATTCCGGTTTCCAATAGCGGCATATCTTAATCTGTCCATCAATAAACGATAGCCAGCGTCCAGGCATAAGTTTTTTCACGCCCTTAAAAAACGTATCCTCTCCTGCAACATAGGTCAATGACATATAAATTTGAAGCATATTCCTGTTCAGCTCTTTTACAAAGCCATCCTTTTCCATAATGTTGCGTATCATAGTACTGCACAGCAGACGTCTATCTTCCGTTACGTAGTAATAGAAAGGCTTCGTACCAAAATGATCTCTGATGCAGAAGATTTCATCGTTAGAATCGTCATAGAGACAAAAAGCGAACATTCCATAAAGATGATCTCCTATTTCATGACCCCATTTTTCATAGCCGCATCGAATAATTTCGTATTCTCTTTTCTCTCGTGAAAGCTCCCTGCTGAGTCCCAATTCATCGCACAGATTGCGCCAGTTGACGATATGACCCTTGTACTCCCTGATTTCAATCATACATACACCTCATATTTCTTCATAGATCTGCGGACGGTTCATAAGAGCGCTGAGAGCATAACGCACCTCACCGCCGTTGAAAAGAACCTCGTTCAGCTGCTCTGTAATCGGCATTTCCACGCCAAGCCGCCTTGATAAATCATATGCAGCTTTACAACAGATATATCCCTCTACCGTACCTACTCTATCCACTGCTTCCTGGGGGGATATTCCCTGACCGATAAGTATTCCAGCACGTCTGTTCCTGCTGTGCATACTGGTACAGGTAACAATAAGATCGCCGATTCCGGTAAGACCACTGAAAGTAGATACATCAGCTCCGCACGCTTTTCCAAGACGGGCTATTTCGTGGATTCCCCTTGTCATAAGTGCGGCTTTGGTATTGTCTCCGTAGCCAAGACCGTCACAGATACCTACGCAGAGAGCAATAATATTTTTTAACGCTCCGCCGATCTCACAGCCCTTTACGTCGCCGTTTAGATATATCCTCAGATAGTTGTTTCCGAATTCCTGCTGAACATATCTGGCAGCTTCAATATTTTTAGATGCTGCAACGATAGTAGTTGGAATGCATCTTGCGACTTCTTCTGCATGGGAAGGACCAGAGAGCACAACAAGCTTGTCAGTTTTGATTTCCTCACTGATGACCTCGCTGAGTGTTTTCAGACTCCCCTCTTCAAGTCCTTTTCCTGTATTTACAATAACAGTATGCCGATCAATATATGGAGCGGCTGACTTTGCAACATCCCTGACAAAAGACGATGGAATTCCGAAAACGAGAATATCGCATCCTTTGACGCACGAAATATCGCTGGTCATTGCAATGCTCTCAGAGATTGATACTCCCGGAAGCTTTTGCGTGTGCTCTCCGTGCATTCTGATGCTGTCTATTTCCGACTGAAATTTAGACCATACGGTAACGTCGTGGTTTCCGCAATGCTCAGCCGAAACTGCAAGGCTTAATCCGAAGCCCCCTGATCCGAGAATGACAACCTTTGCCATAAAAATACCTCCCTTTAAAGTTATATCCGCTAATTACTTTTCTTTAGACATTCTGAGTCTGTCAAAGTAAAACTTTGATTCTGTTCCGTTCATAAGTCTGGTGATGTTTGAACGGTGCATCCATATGATAAGAGCCGCCATTGGCAGCGACAGGATCATGTAGAGAAAGCTTCTGCCAAAGCTGTTTCCGGAAGCTATCCAGGACATAAGCAGCGTCGCCAGAGGACAATATGCAGTACTTATGATTGAGGATAGTGAAACATATTTTGAAATAGCAAGTATGATTATAAATATCGCAAGAAGAGCGATAAACACCTTGAAATCTACAGCTATAAACGATGATGCGCCTACGAGAACACCCTTTCCGCCTTTGAATCCGTAATACAATGGAAAAACATGACCAATTATCGCAAAAAGACCGGCAATATATCCAATGTAGTGAGTATCTTCTCCAGGGTTCATGCCGGCATTGAGAAGATCGCAGACACCCCTTGCAATAAGAACTGCAACTATCCCCTTGCACATATCCCCCAGAAGAGTAAGAATTGCACAAGTGCTTCCGGCACACCTGTAAGTGTTGGTCAGACCGGCGTTGCGGCTGCCCATATCACGGATATCACGTCCCTGCATAAGCTTTACGACGATAATGGAAAAATTAAGACTGCCAAGGAGATATCCGGAACCGGCAGCTAATATAATTGCAAATAAAACTTTCATTATTTATCGTTACCTCCCCGCTCTCTCACAACGAAACGTACGGGAGTTCCCTCAAGTCCGAAGGTAGAGCGAATTTGATTTTCAATATATCTTCTATAAGAAAAATGGAATAGTTCAGCTTTGTTTACAAATGTAACAAATGTTGGCGGCTTGGTAGACGGCTGAGTCATGTAATATATTTTCAAACGACGTCCTTTATCCGATGGCGGCTGAACCCTTGTTGTCGCATAAGCAAGAACGTCATTGAGCATTCCTGTAGATATCCTCATACTATTCTGCCCATAGGTATACTTGATAAGTTCGTACAGCTTACCAATACGCTGACCGGTTTTAGCCGAAATAAAAACAAATGGAACATATGACATAAAACTAAAATCATTTTCCAGCTTTGTACGGAACTCCTGCATGGTCTTATCATTTTTTTCGATAAGATCCCATTTATTTACTGCAACTACGCACGCCTTCCCTTGTTCGTGGGCATATCCTGCAACCTTTGAATCCTGTTCCGTGAAGCCTTCCGAAGCGTCAAGCATAATTACACAGACATCGGCACGGTCAACTGCCATATAAGCCCTCAGAACACTGTAGTGCTCGATTTTTTCCGTGATTTTTGATTTCTTTCTGATTCCTGCCGTATCAATAAAAACAAATTTACCATATTCGTTTTCTATTACTGTATCTGTAGAATCACGGGTAGTTCCAGCAATATCCGAAACGATAACCCGTTCCTCTCCGGCAATTTTGTTTATCAGAGAAGATTTTCCAGCATTGGGCTTTCCGATGACTGCCACCCTGATATACTCGTCAGTATAGTTTTCCTCTTGTGAATCTGGAAGATAATTAATTATTGCATCAAGCATATCGCCTGTTCCGTGGCCATGAACAGACGAGATCGGATAAGGATCTCCGAGACCAAGGTTATAGAATTCATAAAGTTCCATTGGCGGCTCGCCGAGTGTATCGCATTTGTTTACAACCAGTATAATTGGTTTACCGCTTTTCAAAAGCATTTGGGCAACAGTATAGTCGTCGGCTGTTACGCCGCATCGGATATCAGTCACAAACACGATGACATCAGCCTTTTCAATGGCAAGTTCCGACTGTCTCCGCATCTGAGAAAGAATCACATCGGTGCTGTCAGGCTCAATTCCACCCGTATCAACGACCATAAACTCCCTGCCTCTCCATTCACATTTTGAATAGATACGGTCACGGGTAACGCCGGGAGTATCTTCCACGATAGAAAGACGCTGACCGATCAGCTTGTTGAAAAGGGTGGATTTTCCGACGTTAGGTCGGCCTACCACTGCGACTATCGGTGTCGGCATATTTAACATCTCCTTTCTAATTTAAGGCGACAGCCGCTGATTATGCGGTGTTGCCTTAAGACCTAAAATAGCATCAAGCAAATCATATCCGTCATTTTCCGCTGCAGTGACAGGTACGCCAAGCTCACGGGAAACATCCGGAACGGTAAGATCATCCAGAAATACATCTGAATCTGTTCTCAGCATTGCCGAAGAAATAAGGAGTTCTTCACCAAGCTCTTTATCCTTGAGCTGAGCAATGAGATCCTGCGCTGTTATAAGCCCGGCAACAGTTATGCTTTCGCCAAAAAAATCATTACGTATTGCATAAACGCTGCATCTCAGACCGTCAAACCTTTTTTCAGCGGCTTCTGCAAGCGACCTTATCATACCGGCAGCCGAATAACCTGTTGCTATAGAAACATGACGCTGTCTGTTCTCATTTTCGGTGCAGTCCAGAGCATCCATAAATTCATTTGTAAGTGAACGAACCATACCAACACCGTTTTCATACTGCGGATAGTCTTCATACTCCTCAGCAGACGGGAGTTCTCTTTCTGCTATAAGATAGAACTCATCTGACGGAAAAACCGTTCTTGTGCCGAATTTCCGAAGAAATTCAGCCTGAAATTCCTCAATGATATCAATGGTTTCCCCTGCTGTTTCTTTTGTGAAAGTCGTCAGCGGATAAAGACCGTCCCTGAATTTTGACAGACCAACGGGAACCACTGCCATACTTGAAATATTTGGCATAAGCTCACCTAAATCGCTTAAAGAACGCCTTAATTCCGCTCCATCGTTAAGACCCGGACAGCAAACAATCTGACAGTTAAGTTTTATACCGTTTTGGGCAAGCTGACGAATATAGTCCAATTTTTCTCCGGCAAAACGATTGTTCATCATCCTCACTCTGAGTTCCGGATTTGTGGTGTGAACCGAAACGTTTATATTCAGTTTCATGCGGATGATCCGGTCAATATCGTTCTGATTCAGATTTGTGAGGGTAACATAATTTCCCTGGAGAAATGAAAGTCGTGCGTCGTCATCCTTGAAATAAAGGGTATCTCTCATTCCGGGAGGCATCTGATCTATAAAGCAGAATACGCATTTATTCCGGCACGACTGTTTACAGTCCATAAGAAAAGTTTCAAATTCAAGACCAAGATCGTCGTATTCGCCCTTTTCGACTTTCATGTGAATGACAGAAGAATTGCGCTCTATTTCCAGATTGACACCGCTTTCCGCAGCATAAAACATATAATCAAGGACGTCGCTGACAGGATGCCCGTTTATTTTAACGAGAATATCCCCTTTTTGAGCACCGCATTTATATGCAGGTGAACCGGGAATCACATTATTGATCGTTACCATAGTAATTGCTCCATGTTAAAAAGGAGAGAAGGAATACTCCTCCTCTCCTTCTCATTGGTCGTGTAAAGCCGATTATTCAGCGTCCATTTTAAGAACTTCAACGCCCTTATAGAAACCGCAGTTTTTGCAAACTCTATGCGGAGCTTTAAATGCGCCGCAGTTGTCACACTTTGACATAGCCGGTGCTTCCAGCTTCCATACAGCAGAACGTCTCTTATCACGTCTTGCCTTGGAAGTTTTTCTCTTTGGTACAGCCATTATGGCACCTCCTTAAAGAGCATCACTGCTCAGTTTTTTAGACAATTGCACTCGGATTCATTCAAATCACAGCCGCAAACCATACAAAGTCCCTTGCAATCGTCCATACATAGATTCTTTGTAGGAAGCTGAAGCAACAAATCCGTAACAGCAATTTCATTCAGTTCAATGCTCTCGCTCTCGGCAACGATATAGTCATCGTTTTCACCGCTGAGAGAAGGAACAACAACATGGTCGAAATCAAAATGATAACCCCTTATCAATTCTTTAAGACATCTGTCACAGGTGATAGTAAGGGAAAAATCAACGGAATATTCAAGATTCACGATACCAGCACGATTATATACACGACCGTTCACCTTTACAGGGGAACAGAATTCATATCCTCTGATATCTGAAAGCTCCTCTGCCGTTATATCATATTCAACATCCTTCGACTCGCCGACAATATTGAAAATCTGTTTTAAGTTAATCTTCATATTTCAAATCCTTAAGAGCATTACAAATTACATTATACACTAAATGACATAATATGTCAATAGTCTGGCGTAAAATTTTAAGATAAAATCTTACTTTATAAATCTTCTGACGCTTTCAGGAAGTTCCTCGTTGTCAGCGGAAACTGTAAATACAACGTTTGATTCGTCACCTGTAAGCTTGTCCAGCTTTTCAAGCAGATTTCCGAATGCTTCAAAATCTCTGCCGCCAATTTTGAGAATTCCGTCAACAAAAACATCCTTAATATCAAAGTTTCCAGCCAGCATACCTGCGACAAAACCATAAAAAGCATCGTAACCTTCGATAGCAAAGCTTTCAGCGTCGCACCATCTTACTCTGAAACTGATAGAACGTCTTATATTGTCGCCCTTTTCGATACATACAAGATTGCCGTTTGTAGATTTTACTGCATCGTTGATCTGGTCAATAAGAATCTTGGTTTTACCTGTTCCTTTTTTTCCGGTAATAAGTTTAATCATAATTTACTCCTTCCGTTGCCATAAGGCAATGTGATATTATTAACATTGTGTATATTGAATGCCTGTCCCCAGCATGGCGTCAGGGACATAGCATATCTCCGGATCAGCCGAGTTTAGCCTCCAGATCAGCTTTTGCGCTCTCATATCCCGGTTTGCCAAGAAGAGCGAACATATTTGACTTGTAGCTTTCTACTCCAGGCTGATTAAATGGATTTACACCGAGTACATAACCTGAAACAGCGCAGGCCTTTTCAAAGAAATAAATCATATAGCCTATGCTTTCTTCAGTGGTATCTTCAAGTTCAAGGATTATATTTGGAACCCCGCCTTCTGTGTGAGCAAGAACCGTTCCCTCAAACGCCTTTCTGTTGACAACAGACATATTCTGATTTGTCAGAAAATTAAGTCCGTCGAGATTTTCAGCGTCAGGTTCAAGGAAGAGATCAGTTTTGGGATTTTTGATATCAACAACTGTTTCAAAGAGGATTCTTGCGCCATCCTGAATGTACTGACCCATTGAGTGAAGATCTGTTGAGAATACAGCAGATGACGGGAAAATTCCCTTGTTGTCCTTACCTTCGCTTTCGCCGAAAAGCTGCTTATACCACTCGGACATCATAACAAAGCTGGGGTCGTATGAAACGAGCATCTCCACAGATTTACCTTTTCTGTAAAGAATATTTCTGAGCGCCGCATACTTGTAGCAGTCGTTGTTGTCAAAATCTGCACAGAAATCAACCTGAGCCTTTGCAGCGCCTTTCATCAGGGCATCAACATCGCATCCTGCAACAGCAATAGGAAGAAGACCTACAGCTGTAAGAACAGAAAAACGACCGCCTACATCGTCAGGAATAACAAATGTCTCGTATCCTTCTGCATCAGAAAGATTTTTGAGAGTTCCTCTTGACTTGTCTGTTGTAGCAAAGATTCTGTCTCTTGCGCCTTCCTTGCCATACTTTTCCTCAACCATTTTTTTGAAAATCCTGAAAGCAAGAGCAGGTTCTGTGGTCGTACCTGACTTAGAAATGACGTTTACTGAAAAATCCTTGTCTTTGCAGAGTGAGATAACTTCATTAAGGTAGTTCGGATTAATACTGTTTCCGATATAGTAGATGTCGGGCGTATCCTTCTTAATATTATTATAAAGAGGCGATTTAAGAAGTTCTATAGCAGCTCTTGCACCGAGATACGAACCTCCTATGCCAATCACGACGAGAATATCCGAATTAGACTTGATTTTTTCAGCAGCAGCTTTAATACGTGTAAATTCTTCCTTGTCATAGTCTGTAGGAAGATTTACCCATCCGAGAAAATCACTGCCAAGACCGGTTTTATTGTGAAGAGTCTCCGCAGCAGATTCAACCTGAGCCCTGATACCTGCCAATTCGTCTGGATTTATAAAATCCTTCAAATATTTGGTGTTGAGTTTTAAAGACATTTTAATATACCTCCAATATGTACGGATTGCTCCGGACAATATAAATTACCTTCTTATATGATACTATATTTTACAGATTTTTTCAAGTACATTTACAATATTATTTATACTTTTGTTTATCTATAACAATTTTAAACAGATTATTCTGTTATATTTAACAACACTTTCCTTAATAAAAAAGGAAATGTCATTTTTCTTACATCATTTTTTACAACAATATCTGTTTCAAAGACAAGATTC
>CAMZZN010000064.1 GCA_947345935.1 uncultured Ruminococcus sp. | reverse complement strand
AGCATCCCCTTGGACTTCACGCCCCGGAGATTGCCCCGGGTGATGTGCTTGCCGCCGGGAAGCCAGGAATTGTCCTTGGCCACGGGGACCAGGTCCCCCTCATGGATGTTCCAGGCCCCGGTGACGATCTGGACGGGCTCGTCCTGGCCGGCGTCGATTTGGCAGACCCACATGTGGTCGCTGTCCGGGTGGCGCTCCATTTTGTCGATGCGGCCCACCACCACGTTTTTGATCTCGGCCCCCAGGTCCTCGGTGACCTCCACCTTGGAGCCGGAGATGGTCATGGCCTCGGCGAAGTCCCGGTCGCTGACCGGGCCCACGTCTACGAATTCTTGTAACCATTTACGGGATAGCTTCATAGCTGATAACTCCTCATTTTCATAGTTTACTTCTGTGTGTTCGTTGTTCTGAGTCTGTTCCTGATCGATTTTATGGAATTTATCCACATCAGGGATAACACCGAGCGTTCTGCCGTCATCAAATTTACAGTGCAGAGTACCGGCATCGTCCACGAACTGAACTGTTCCGCAAGTACCGCTTTCAACAGGACATAAGTCCTCCATGTGATCAAGGCAAATTCGTGTACCTTCGGGATATCTCTGCCTGAGCAGTTCTACTTTCTTTTCATTGTATACCATGCTTACCTCACATTGTCATACCCATATCGGATTCTTCGGTCATATCCTCGGATTGTTGTTCATTGATTTCTTCCTTCGTTTTATTTTCCACTTTAATAGTATAGCTGCCACATGGGTATCACGTCCTTCCTTGAGAAATTAAAAAAGCCGATTCTATTGGTTTCTCAGCATTGTGAGATACCAACAAAATCGGCAGGCTAAGAGCGAAATTTGCTCAAAACTTACCGATTTATTTGACAATATTTCGTTGTGTAGGGTTCAAATCCTTCCGGTCGGCTAAAATCGTTGAAAAGCATCTACGGTTTTCACCTTGAAATTTTCGCCCTCAGAGTATGAAAAAAGCCCGTAAACACGGGCCTTTCTAGGGGTGCATCTATTTCATTGCACCAATATGGTGCAGGTGAAGGGACTTGAACCCATACCTTCTTGCGAAGACTAGCACCTGAAGCTAGCGCGTCTGCCTATTCCGCCACACCTGCATTATTACGAATCTGAAATTTTTACTCGGCTCAGATTCTTTACCCGAGGTGGACTTAAATAAGTTGCTCCACAAAATATGCTAAGATGAACAGCGAAACTATTTCTTACACAGACGTAACGCTACCTGAAGCCAGAGCGTCTGCCTATTTCGCCATATCCGCATATTATTAATATAGTTGAAACTAAATTCTGAAATTCAACATAAATAATTATACCATAGAATGATTGACTTGTCAAGGGATTTTATCTAAGTTGCCGTAAAAAAATGTTGTTATTTAAAACTTTAATTTGTTCAAATTTACCGTATTGATCCCGGAAGATAAATTATCTTCCGGGATCAATACGGTTATTGTTCATGTTGTCTATGAATTCTCTTATCTCATTTCTGGCGTGGACGTAGCGTTTGTGAAATTCGTCTGCCGAGATCCTCATGGCGCCGCTTCCGAAGATGATAAGCTGTTCCGGTCCGTCGGAAGTTGCAACCCTTACACGATAATTGCGTGAAAGCTCGTGGGTAACACGCTCTATATACGAATCAGCGGTTTCAGATTCTTTAGTATAGACAATGCTGATATTCAGATATTTTTCGACTTCACGGTGCTTTCCCTTGACCTTATATGCGTCGAAAACGAGAATAAGTTCGCTGCCGTCGTATCCCTGGTAGTTACACATCATATTAATGAGTTCGCTGCGTGCAGCATCAAGGCTTTCGGTAGCAATTTTTTTCAGTTCATCCCATGCAAAGATTATATTATAACCGTCTACCAGCAGATATTCCGGGCGACTGAGATCTGGAAGTTTCACAGGTTTATTATCAATATTTACCGCCTTAGTCTTTTTGAAGGCACGGCGAGGTTCTGTTTTAAGTTTGCCATACGTTCTCTGAAATATTTCCATAAGTTCCTCATCAGAAACAGAAAATTTCCGGCTTTTTTCAATAGGCTGCTTTGATTCATTTCCGGCTTCAAGACAAGAAGAGAGATGCATTTTACTGTGGACTTCATTCCATTTAACGATAACTCCTGCACCATGCGAACAAAATACAGAATCAGCGGTATTATCAATGTCACCGTCACAGTCATATCCGATAGATTCAATGACATTTTCGGTATTGTGACATTCTCTGTATCCGCATACACATAAACTCAGACGTCCTCTTCCACGAGTGTAGCTTATGAGTTCAGCCTGATAATCACTCATTTCCGAAACAGGTGCAATGCCTCTTATCACTGACATATCGCCAATATTTTCAGGATTGCTGAAATCAGCACACATATGCTGAAGATCTGCAATGGCACGTCCGACACACTCTGTAGGAAGTTCAAGTTCATATTCATAGCATGGTTCAAGAAGGATTTTATTTGCCTGTCTCAGACCCTGACGTACAGCACGATAAGTAGCCTGACGGAAATCTCCGCCTTCCGTATGCTTAAGATGCGCTTTACCTGAAACAAGCGTTAATTTCATATCGGTTATAGGCGATCCTGTAAGAGCGCCAATATGTGTTTTTTCCTGCAAATGAGTCAGAATAAGTCTTTGCCAGTTTGTATCAAGAATGTCCTGAGAGCATTTCACGTCAAATTGAAGTCCCGAGCCACATTCCAAAGGCTCCATAATAAGATGAACTTCCGCATAGTGACGAAGCGGTTCGTAGTGCCCTACGCCCTCAACTGTATTTCCAATTGTTTCTTTATAAGCAACAACGCCGTTCAAAAAACGCACATCATATCCAAATCGCTGCTGTATAAGCTGTTTAAGAACTTCCAGCTGCACTGTTCCCATGAGCTGGATCTGAATTTCACGGAGCTGGTCGTTCCATAAAATGTGAAGCTGCGGATCTTCATCCTCCAGCCGACGCATATCACTGAGGACGTCATTAATATTTTTATTATCAGGAACTGATATATAATAAGTCATAACAGGCTCTGAGGTCAACCCGGAAGTTCCTGATTCAAGACCGAGTCCTTGTCCTGCGTACGAAGAATTCAGACCTGTAACAGCACATACGTCACCTGAACCGGCAAAATCCGCCGTACGAAATTTTTCACCAGAATAAAAGCGGATCGAGCTGATCTTTTCGGTTATATCCTCATTATTTTTGTTCCTGAATGATATCTCGCCACGCATTTTCAGCTGGCCGCCAGTTATCTTCAGATGAGTAAGCCGGCTGCCTTTTGGATCGTAGGATATCTTATACACCTTAGCCCCGAATTCTTTTTTACATATAAGTTCGGAGGTAAAACGCCTGAGTATTTCAAGAAATTTCTCAATGCCATCCATTTTTAATGCCGATCCAAAAAAACATGGAAATATTTTTCGTTCATTAATTGCCTGAGCAATATCATTGTCGGCAAGAATACCGTCAGAAAAGTATTTCTCCATAAGTTCCTCTGAGCAAATGGCGGAATTCTCACATATCATGCCGCCGTCGCCTGAAAAATCAGTGCATTTGTCGGAAAGACGCCGTTTAAGCTCATCAAGAATAATCTGCTTTCCTATATTTGTGATATCCATTTTATTCACAAAAATAAAAACAGGAATCTCATATTTCTGAAGCAGTTTCCAGAGAGTTACCGTATGGCTCTGAACGCCGTCCGTACCGCTTATAACAAGCACCGCATAATCCAGCACAGGCATAGTTCGTTCGGTTTCTGCCAAAAAGTCTGTATGTCCAGGTGTATCCAAAAGGAAAAATCGAGTATCGCCGACAGTAAATTCAGCCTGGTGAGAAAATATAGTTATACCTCTGCTGCGCTCGATATTATTGGTATCAAGAGCAGAATTTCCATTGTCAACACGTCCGACTCTGCGTATTGTGCCGCTTTTGTAGAGCATGGCTTCGGCAAGAGTGGTCTTTCCGGAGTCAACGTGTGCGATTATTCCTATTGTGATTTTTTTCATCAGATCACCTCAGAGTAAGCTATATCAGACCGATAAGCGCAAGCGGAAGCAGCAAAGCAAGCATACAGAAATTGACGGCGGTAAAAACGAGGAGATATTGTCCGGATCGTGCATTTTCTGATTTTCTGTAAAACTGAAATGAAATCAGGCTTGCAAGCGAAGCAATTATTGTTCCGAGTCCACCCAGATTTACGCCGAGAAGGAGACTGCTGCCGTTATCGGTAAATCCGGACAGCATTACAGCGGCAGGAACATTACTGATTCCCTGGGAAAGAAGAATCGATACTATAAGCTCTCGTCCAGTAATAATATTTGAAAAGAAGCTGCTTACGCTTTCTATTCTGCTGATATTTCCTACGAAAACAAAAAAACATACAAAGGTAGCAAGCAGCGTATAATCTACTTTCAGAAGCAAACGTCGATCAAGCAGGATGGCAGCAGAAATCGTAACAATCAGACAAACGATATCGGGGACGACATGAAATACCGTAAGCAGACATATGGCAAAAAGAATAAAGTATGCGGAAAAATATCCCTTTGAAACCGATTTTGCAGCAAATCCTTGAGCAGTGCATTCTGTCACGGGAAGAAATAAACAAAGCAGGATAAGTATAATGAGACTCAGGATTCCGGCAGGGAACATTATCCGGAAAAAGTCCCACGCAGTCATCCCGTATTTTTCATAAATATACAAATTCTGCGGATTTCCGAACGGTGTTGCCATACTTCCGAGATTTGCTGCTGCCGTTTCAAGAACAATGGTGTATATTCGGCATTTTTCGTTAGGTATCCGATTGTATACGATCAGCGTCAGCGGAACGAAAGTAAGCAGTGCGACATCGTTTGTCACCAGCATTGATGTAAAAAAGCAGGCAAAGGTAAAGATTATTCCGAGCCTGCGAAGATTTCCTGCACGGCACAGCAAAACATCAGTTATTTTCTCAAAAAGCCCCGTGCTCCGGAATCCGGCAACTGCCGTCATAAGGCAAAAAAGCTGTATAAGTACGGTACGGTTGCAGTAGGTAAGATATTCTGCGTCAGGAGGAACGATACACACCGTTATCATTGCAGCAGTAAAGGCAGCTGTCAGAACAGGCTGTGATTTACAGAATTTTAATATTCCAGACATGATGTCACCTTAATGCTTTCCAAGCTGCCAGAATGCAACAGCGCTGGCGGCAGCTACGTTAAGAGAGTCGACACCATGAGACATGGGGATCTTCACAGTATAATCGCAGGCAGAAACAGTTGACTGTTTAAGTCCTTCACCCTCGGTTCCGAGAATTACTGCAAGCTTTTTTTCATTGTTCAGTTTCGGATTGTCAATACCGACAGAATCATCGGTAAGAGCCATTGCAGCAGTGGAGAATCCAAGTTCCCTGAGCATGTTTACATAGTCATCGGACGATGTTTTTTCAAGATAAGCCCAGGGAATCTGAAAAACAGTTCCCATGCTCACTCTTACAGAGCGCCTGTAGAGGGGATCGCTGCATCCGGATGTCAACAGAACAGCGTCAAAGCCCAGTGCTGCTGCCGAGCGGAAAATTGCGCCGACGTTTGTCTGGTTCATTATATCTTCAAGAACTGCGATGTGCGTTGCGTGAGTACATATCTGGACAAAGTTGGCAGCAGTCTGTCTTTTCATTGCGCAAAGCACCCCTTGTGTAAGCCGGAATCCGGCGATAGACGTAAGAACGTCCGAGTCAGCGGTATAAACGGGGATATCTCCGCATCGTTCTATAATATCTGCAGCCTGACCTGTAATATATTTCCTTTCAGACAGAAGCGATATAGGTTCGTATCCGGCGTCAAGAGCACGCCGTATGACTTTTGGACTTTCAGCGATAAAAATTCCTGGTTCCGGTTCGTTATACCGCATAAGCTGCACTTCCGATGTTCCGGAATAAATGAATAGTTCCTTTGCTGAAAGATCAGTTACTTCAATTATTTCAGACATAATTACTCCTTTTAGTATAAATACAGAGCGTGCTGGTACTGCCGCTCAATGCCAGTCTTTTAAGCATTTTTCTGTCTTTCCATTTTATGTTGTTTGTCTGTTAAAGTTAAAGGGACAGTATTAGTTTCTGCTTCATAAGACAGAGATCAAATGTATCAAGTCTGCCGTCACTGCAAAGATCCCCCGCCTGCCAGTTTTCGAGTTTTGTATCAGGGATATTGAGCAGCCACTTCTGCACCAGAACAATATCCGCAATCGAAAAACGTCAAAATAATACAGATCATAGCTGCCATTCTGCGTGCCGCTGTATATCATACTATTTTCATTGATCGGACATGGATCCGAACTGTTGTAATCCGGAGAATTAAAGGGCATCCCGGTAAATTCGGCGCCGTCGTAACGGATAATGATATCAGTATGATTATCAATAGAATACCACTTGGCAAAATAAAGCTCCCGTCCCATAACAATAGGGTAATAGGCGCATACTCCAGGTTCTGCGTAGATAGTTTCCGTACTGTTGTCACTGATTTGTAAACGGCATATAGTTCCCGGACTATCCGTATAGTCCGTATAGTAAATGTATTTACCGTCATCCGAAAAGTATGGCATAGCCTGTTCACCTATATCTTCAGTCAGAACAGTTACTTCACAGCTTTCCGGGTCAAGGATGGCAAGATCATAAACAAAATCATCTTCGTCATGACTCCATTCCCCTCTTTTAAATACAATAGTTTTGCCGTCAGGGGAAAATTTAGGGTCTTCGTTCCTGAAACCGCTGTTTTCGGTAAGATTCATAACCTCGCCCGATCTGTAGAGATAGATATCCCACTCATCAGCGTCGCTGTCAATTGCCATAAATACGATATCATCCGGTGAATTGCCAAAATCACCGTTCATTGCGTGTTTGAAACCGCCGGTTATTTCAATGGTTTCTCCGTCAGGATTTCTGACAAATAATCTGCTGTCTAATGCAAAATAGTCTGTATAACTATGCCACATAAGCCAACCGTTCGGTTCTGCTTCATCCTCTGCGTTTACCTGTATGTGCGGAATTGTAAATAAGACAGATACGCAGGATAGGGCAGTAGCTAATATTTTTTCATATACTTGTCAACCTCCATTATGTGGGCAGATTCTAAAAATCCCCTGAACACGCAATTCAGGGGATAATTTATTGAATAGTACTTACTTCATAGCCTCTTCAACAGCAACGGCACAAGCAACAGTAGCGCCAACCATCGGGTTGTTGCCCATACCGATAAGACCCATCATCTCAACGTGAGCGGGAACAGAAGATGATCCTGCAAACTGAGCGTCTGAGTGCATACGACCCATTGTGTCAGTCATACCGTATGAAGCCGGACCGGCAGCCATATTATCAGGGTGAAGGGTACGTCCCGTACCGCCGCCTGATGCAACTGAGAAGTACTTCTTTCCGGCGTCTGTACGTTCTTTCTTATATGTTCCTGCAACGGGATGCTGGAAGCGTGTGGGGTTGGTAGAGTTTCCGGTGATAGAAACGTCAACGTTTTCTTTCCACATGATAGCAACGCCTTCCGTTACATCATTTGCTCCATAGCAGTTTACCTTTGATCTGAGACCGTCAGAATACGGCTTACGGAATACTTCCTTAACTTCTCCTGTATGGTAGTCCATTTCAGTTTCGACGTATGTAAAACCGTTGATTCTTGCAATTATCTGAGCCGCATCCTTTCCAAGACCGTTAAGGATAACACGAAGGGGCTTCTGACGAACCTTATTTGCTTTTTCGGCAATACCGATAGCGCCTTCGGCAGCGGCAAATGATTCGTGACCTGCCAGGAATGCGAAGCATTCTGTTTCTTCTTCAAGAAGCATCTTGCCAAGGTTTCCGTGACCAAGACCAACCTTACGCTGATCTGCAACAGAGCCGGGAATACAGAAAGCCTGGAGACCTTCGCCGATAGCAGCAGCAGCGTCAGCAGCTCTTGTACAGCCCTTCTTGATTGCGATTGCGCAGCCTACTGTGTAAGCCCACTTTGCATTTTCAAAGCAGATAGGCTGAATGCCTTCAACAAGCTTATAAATATCAAGTCCTTTTTCCTTGCAGACATCTGCACACTCCTCGATAGAGTTGATGCCGTATTCCTTGATAACGGCAAGTATCTGCTTTTCACGTCTTTCATATGATTCAAATAAAGCCATTTTTAAGGTCCTCCTTATTCTTTTCTGGGATCAACGATTTTTACGGCGTCAGCAACTCTGCCGTACTGACCCTTAGCCTTTTCGATTGCAGTATTGGCGTCGTCGCCTGCTTTGATGAAATCCATCATCTTGCCGAAGTTTACGAACTGATAACCGATGATCTCGTCGTCTTCGTTAAGTGCAAGACCTGTAACATAGCCGTCTGTCATCTCAAGATAACGTGGACCCTTTGCAAGAGTTCCGTACATTGTGCCGACCTGCGAACGAAGTCCTTTTCCGAGGTCTTCAAGACCTGCGCCGATTACGAGACCGTCCTCAGAGAAAGCGCTCTGTGAACGACCATAAACGATCTGAAGGAAAAGTTCTCTCATAGCTGTATTGATAGCGTCACAAACGAGATCAGTATTAAGAGCCTCGAGGATAGTCCTGCCAGGGAGAATTTCAGAAGCCATAGCAGCCGAATGAGTCATACCGGAACATCCGATGGTTTCAACGAGACATTCCTGAATAACACCCTCTTTAACATTAAGAGTGAGTTTGCAGGTACCCTGCTGAGGTGCGCACCAGCCGATTCCGTGAGTGAAACCGGAAATATCCTTGATTTCCTTAGCCTTAATCCACTTTGCTTCCTCCGGGATAGGAGCGGCGCCGTGTGCAACGCCCTGAGCGATGGGGCACATTTTTTCAACTTCGTGAGAATAAATCATAAAAGTACTCCTTTCATATTTAAGGTGAGTATATCACCTTAGCATATATCATATATTATACAATATTTACGAAAAAAAATCAAGTGTTTTTTGAAATATTAATCTTTTTATGTTTCAGAATCTGATTTATTTCCGATATTACTCCATTTATTGTGATTTCTTATTTATGTTTCCGATGAGATATCTGTCAATGATTTCGGCGCAGTCGTAAATGCATCCGGGGCAAGGGCGTCTTTTATAATATTCGCTGGTTCGTTCCTCAGGGCGTGAGCTATTATCTTTCGGCATAGATGTTCCGAGAAGTTCACGGCATATGACCGAGCCGTTTTTTTTCTGAAATGCTTCTGCCATTTCTCTTACTTTAGCGTAAACCTTCGCACGGTTGTCCAGATCTTTGGGTCTGCCTGAACTCAGCTCCAGACCTGCGATCAGTGCCATTGCGGATACAGCTCCGCAGGTAAGCCGCATTCTGCCCATGCCTCCGCCGAGACCGTCGCTGAAACGCATTGCGGTTTTCACATCAAGATCATAAAGATCGGCAAAAGCCCCGACGACTGATTGTGCGCAGTTATATCCTTCGTAAAATAGGGCTCTTGCCTTTTCGGCACGTTCGCTCATTTTCATACTTCCTTTCATTATTGATAATTTAATTATACCATAAAATCGGAGAAAAGTCCAGCACATAATATGAACTTTTTGAATTTATATTTATTTTCTTTCGGAAATAAACATGGGTTCTGAAATCCTCGAAAAATCATATGATTGACTTCTACCAAAACTGCTCTTTTTAGTTTTTTGGTAAGTAGACAAGAAAAATTACAAATAAGCAGCAAAAATATGATGAAAGCTTCAAAAAAACATAGTGGCATTACATCAGAACGGAAAAACACAAACAGAACTGTCCAAAGAGTATAAGTTTTTTAATTTAGAGCGTGTTTACATAAATCTTTACAAAACTAAGAAAATACGATAAAATAAGGATATAAAACTGACAAGAGAACAATTTTCAAAGATAGAGCATTTAATGCCGATCGTACGAAAAACAACAGAGATATCGAATTATCAATTTCTTTTTGCATTGCATTATCGTACATGATAGAAAATGGCTGCAAATGGAGGGCATTGTCTGATTTCAATTTCATAAAAAAATTCGGCAGGACTATTGCTATTAATCAAAGCCCTGCCGTTTTTCTCTTAATTACAAATTCACTCGTGACAGCTTCCGCTACATCCGTGCTTATTTTCACCGCAGGAATGACCTTCTCCGTGGTGACCATGATGATTACAACGAACATCCGGATTGTACGCAAGAGTTCCTGCCAGCAAAGCATTTACTGCATCGTCAGCAGTTCCGGATACGCCGCCAAACAGCTTGATCCCTGCTTCTGCAAGAGCATTCTGAGCGCCTGCACCGATTCCTCCGCAAATCAACGTATCAATATTCCATCCGGAGAGCAGTCCGGCTAACGCACCATGTCCGCTGCCGTTCGTGCCTATGATTTCGGAATCTTTTACCTTTCCATCCGCTATCTCATAAACCTTGAACTGCTCCGTATGACCAAAATGTTGAAATACGTTTCCATTTTCATAAGTTACTGCAATTTTCATCATTTTTGTTTCCTTTCTGATATCGGCTTGATTATGAGTCGAAAAATTACTTTTGCCGCACCTTTTACCGCAACATTTCCATGCAGTACCATCGCATAGTTCATAATTTCCTCCGGCGATATGAAGCGATTTTCCATTCACAATGCAATCAGCGATTTTTGCTCTTGCTCTTTCATAAATTTCCGTGACTGTCGTTCGGGAAACATTCATCAACAAAGCGCACTGCTCATGTGTTTTCTTTTCGTGATCGATCAATCGAATCGTTTCAAATTCATCCACCGTCAAAACGATCTGTACTGCATTTTTAACTCCGCATGGTGCAAAACTGTCATACTCCGGTTTGGCACAAATTCTTCGGCATCGGCTTGGTCTTGCCATACGCACACCTCTATTTCCGACATATGACGATAATATTATAACCCAAATCTTCAAAAAAGTCAAGACGCTATGAAATTTATTAGCGGCTTTTTGCATAATGCTGCTTTGTGATTTAATCACAGAAAGAAACTATCTCTTATGGTATACTAATTATATAAATATAAGGAGGAGATTTATTATGCCAAAAAGAAAAGCAACAGTCAGTATCCGTGAATGTGTCGCATGTGGATGCTGCATGAAAGTTTGTCCGAAAAATGCCATTACAATTCCAAAAGGTATATTCGCCGAAATCAATCCTGAATTGTGTGTCGGCTGTGGAAAATGTGCCAAGGAATGCCCTGCAAGCGTGATTACACTGGAGGTGACAGAGCAATGAAACAAAAGGAAAAATGGTATGACTATCAATGAAGAGAACTACAGGAGCTCTGTTTTCGCATTTCTCAATGGCGCGATAGAACTGAAGCAGCTTGAAGGGGGACCTATAGACCAAAAGGACTATGCAGACATGCTCATACAGACGGAGCAGCGCTGCGATCAGTTCTATGAGCAGGCGTACCGCGCCAAAAACCGGCTGTTCCAGGGCCTGCATGTGGAGGAGGACCTTGACGTAAACAGCCTCCATGACAACTTAATGTTTGTTGCCACGCAGATGGCGATGGCCATGTTTGAAAGCGGGGTGCGATACGCCCGCAGCTTCCCGGAGGGATTCGGCCTGATTCCTCCGGGGACGGAATAAAGGAGGAAAATCGCATATGAAACGAACGCTTACCGCACTGCTTCTATCTTTGACACTGCTTTTGACCATGACGGC
>CAMZZN010000063.1 GCA_947345935.1 uncultured Ruminococcus sp. | reverse complement strand
CAATTGAAAATATT
Organism: uncultured Ruminococcus sp.; assembly: GCA_947345935.1. Lineage (GTDB taxonomy): Bacteria > Bacillota > Clostridia > Oscillospirales > Ruminococcaceae > Ruminococcus. The sequence goes on along the minus strand of CAMZZN010000063.1, from coordinate 11,849 downwards.
GCCTTAATTTAGCACTATATTGCTGTTTAGATATAATATTTTATTATTTCTTTTGTAAATAAAAAATATATAATATCTTATATTTATTTTGTACATACAGAATAAAATAACAAAAAACATATAAGTTAAAACAAATTTGGAATAATGTTTTTTAGCTTATAAGGGAAATAATACGTTATATAAAAAGATTTGATTTTATTAGGAATATATTTTAAAATTGAAAAAACTATGAACTACAATTAATTATTTTTATAATAATTAAAATAAAATAATGATTACATGATGAATGATTTTTTCTAAAAATATTATTGATTATTAAATTATAACAAAAATGGGGATCGTCTGATCCCCGAAAATGTCATATAATTCCCTCGGCAGCCTTGTCGATGCATTTAAGATAATAATCCTTGCTCCAACTGTATTCAAACTCGCTGAACAGCTTGAGACAAGCGTGAGCGCTGTCCACAGCGGCGTCGAGTCCCTCGGTTTCTCCGGACCGTGCGATAAGATAAACGCCGGTTATCATTATTTCAAGCAGTTTTTCATCATTCCTGCCCTGAGGCTTGTAACCGAAGTTCATTAGTTTAAAAGCTTCACGGTATCGTTTGGCGGCGCAGTCGGCGAGAGCGAGAGCAATATACATATCAGCCTGTTGACGCAGCGGTTTTTTCTGTGCGAAAACCTGCATAAAATTAATGTTTTCCGTTCTGAAATCTTCTGCATCACGCCATCTGCCAAGCTTGCTCTGGGTTTTGAGCGTTTCAATGCAGTATGAAAATTTCTCGTCTCCGCCAAGTTTTTTTTCAATAAGCATATCCAGGTAAAATGATGCGCTTTTATTGTCATAGATCTTGTCGTAAAATCCTGCCAGCTGAATAATATCGTCAGCAGCAGGCTTTTTGACATCGTTTATAAAGGCGTCTGCGTATTCTTCGCACAATTCTTTTGTATAGCCGGTGTCGGTGAACATGGCATACAGTTCTTCATATTTTTTCATTTCTGCTCCGAACGAGGGTCGAAGTGATCTTGCAAAATTGCTTTTCTTGCGCTCAGACGGCGATATCATAGATGTTGTCCCTCCCGAAAGTATCACGGCAGGCAACTGCCTTAATACAAAAATTACATTCTTTTAATAATTCTATCACAAATTCAATTATTAGTCAACATAAGATAGCCGTATTTCTGCAAAACTGTTGAAATGCACAAAAAAGCGCTCTGAAATTCTCCTAATCAAAAGAATTAACTTGCATAATTCTTTAAGATTATTTCAAGACTTTGTGCTATAATTATAATAAGTATATTAAAGAACAGTCCGCATACCTATGTGTGCAGGCTTTGAGACGGAGAGCAATGCCAACAACTTAGAGGATTCTGTTTCTTATGCTCTTATCAAGGAGTAATCAACTCTATGGATGTTCACCCTAATTAATTTCATTACCTCTTAACGAGGTAATGAAATTAATTAATAATGGGTTTCCAAAGGGTGGAGTCACCCTTTGGCAGGGGTACGGGGACAGAGTCCCCGCCTAGGTTGATAGCGTTGGACAGGAGAGGAGAATTTTATGAAACTTCTTGTAGTTGAGGATGAAGAACAGCTTGCCGACGCTCTGACGGAGATACTGAAGCGTGACAAGTACAGCGTGGACACCTGTTACAACGGCATAGACGGTCTTGATAACGCCATGACGGGAGTTTACGATTGTGTGATTCTTGATATAATGCTGCCCGGAATGAGCGGCATAGAGGTTCTGCGCAGTCTGCGGCAGGAAAAGATAAACACTCCTGTTCTGCTGCTTACGGCACGGAGCGAGATAGAGGACAAGATAAACGGTCTTGATACGGGAGCTGACGATTACCTTACCAAGCCTTTTGTTACCGGAGAACTTCTTGCACGAATAAGGGCGCTTACAAGGCGCAAGGGCGAGATCGTTGACGAAAACCGTATGGATTACAACGGTCTGCTTCTTAACAAGAATACAAGTTCTGTTGTCTGGCAGGACAGCGATGTAAAGCTGAGCCTCAAGGAATACCAGATAATGGAGCTTCTCATTTCAAATCCGAGGCAGATACTGCCCAAAGAACGCATTATCGAGAAAATATGGGGTTATGAAAGTGACGTGGAGTATAATAACATTGAAGTATATATATCCTTTCTCCGGAAAAAACTGTCGGTGATCTCCGCTCCTGTACAGATAAAAACAGCCCGTGGCATCGGTTATTTTCTTGAATAAGGAGGGACTTTATGTTCCGGAAGGCACAGCTTAAATTTTTCGCTATTATCGTCAGTATTCTGCTTGCAGTGTTTATAACTGTTCTTGGATCTGTAAACCTGATAATGAAGGCTGTTATGGAACGGCAGTCCAGGAATGTTCTCCGACAGATCGCCGAGGGCGTGGAGTACGACGACCTGACCTCCACATTTACTTTCGTTCATCCGGATCACGAACCGTTCAAGCCTGATGACAAAATTCCGCCCAGACTGGAAACAACGACAACGACCGTTACTTCGATTTTGGTAACGACGACTACATCAATCGTCACAACTACCGTAACTACAACGAAAACTCATGAAGAAACTACTGTAAGGACAGAACCTGAGCCTGAGACAGGGGATGAACCGGGAACCGTTCCTGAAGAAACTGATCCTATGCCTCCCTCGTCAGAACCTGATACGCCGCCTCCGGATACTCAACCGACGACGACATTTCCTGCTTCTGAACCGCCGTCCGGTTATCCCTGGGAAAATGATCGTCCTCCTGACTGGGGCTGGCGGCCTCCTCCCGGAGATCAGGACTGGGGAGATTACGATTATCCTCAATACGGTCCCCCCGGTCGCTTTGATCCGTTCCAACAGAAGGATCAGCAGAATGCCGATTATTATGATGACGGACGTCAGGACGGATTCAGCGGAACATCCAATGAAAGTTCAGCAGCCGGCAGTATAATGCCCTTGGAGAACGCATTGGCAGTACCGGAGAAAATGGGAACGGCAAAAAAAGACGGATTGCTGCCGAAAGGCGAACGTCCCGGAGCAGAGCCTGTTCCGAGATCTCTGGGAACTATCGACTTTTTTATTATAATGTCTGACAATAACGGCAGATATCTGTCGGTTCTTAACAACGACGAACTCAGTCAGGAAACGGCGCAGAAGTATATTTCCAAGATATTGGATTCAAAGGCTGAAACGGGAACTCTTAATCAGTATCAGTTCTACCAGCTTAAAAAGGACAACGGAACGCTTATGGTTCTCACCGACAAGAGTGCGGAGATAGATATGCTCAATAAACTTATCCGCACCACTGTCACGATCGGAGCGGCGGCATTTCTGCTGCTGTCTGTTGCTGCGTTTTTCCTTAGCGTTCAGATAGTCAAGCCGCTGAGAATTGCTTTTGAAAAGCAGAAGCAGTTTGTTTCAGACGCCAGTCACGAACTGAAAACGCCGGTAACGGTCATTTCAGCCAATGCTGACGTTTTGTCAGGCGAGATCGGTGAAAACAAGTGGCTGACCTATATCAAATCGCAAACCGAGAGGATGAACGTTCTTGTGAACGATCTGCTGAATCTTACCAGACTTGAGAATAATACGGCAGATTTTATACGTGTCGATTTCAATCTCAGCAAGGCGGTCGTGAATACGGCTCTTCCGTTTGAATGTCAGGCTTTTGAAACAAATAAAAAGTTTATTGTGGATGTTGACAAGGATATAATGATAAACGGAAGTGAGAAGCATATAAAGCAGATGGCGGCGATCTTCATTGACAATGCCCTGAAATACTCCGGCGACGGAGGAACTGTCAGAGTCACTCTGAAAAATGCGGGCGATAAGAAGATATTTACCGTATTCAATACCGGAAAGGGCATACATGAGTCTGAAAAAGACAAAATATTCGAGCGTTTTTACCGCAGCGATGAATCTAGAAACCGGGCTACGGGCGGATACGGTCTGGGTCTTGCTATAGCCAAATCTATCATTGACAAGCATAAATTCAAAATTTCCGTAGATACACGTGAAGGGGAAAGTGTAAGTTTTGTTATAACAATGTGACGCAGGCAGCGCCGCACCAAAATGGTGCAGCGCTGCCTGTAAAATTTCCCGGAACATAATAATGTGCTGTTCCGGGAAATTTCATTCTTCTATAAGTACCTTTTTGATTATTTGTCTTGCTATTACATAATCTTCAACATAGCAATGATATTTTTTATTGCTGAGTGTCGTTGTAAATATTATGTGCCCGGATTTGACGATAACAGATGTTATCTGATTGAAGCGGATATTGAAATTCAGCGTGCCGAATCCTAAAGAGGGACAGGCAATTCCGTGTATTCCGTCCTTTGTAACGGCAAGGGAGTTTTGTCTGATTTGAAAGCATCTAATAATGTATATACAGACAATGCCTATGGAAAAAATTACGGTGCACGTGCGTAGAATATCCAGAAGTGATATAACTTCCTTTGCTGTTTCATAATATGACGCAGAGTATCTGCCATGATATTTTTTATATTCCCTGCAAACATTTTCAAGGTGAGATATGCTGATATTGATAATGCAGACAGCCGCAAATGTACTTATGATCTGTATAAAACAGAGGATGATCCAACGTGTAAAAAGTCTGTTGCTGTAACCAGTTCTGAAAATAACGTTATTGGTAGTTTCAATGTATGAGCGTCCGGACGATACATATGGAAAACTTCTGTCAGCGGGTATACTGGCATCAGGAGAATTATTATTCTGCTGTTCTCCGCATCCGGGACAGAATTTTGAGTTTTCAGAAATCTGATTTCCACATTTTTCACAGTATGACATAATAAACCTCCGATATGTATAGAGTAAGGACAATATGTCCATAATCATATTATAGGACATATTGTCCTATTTGTCAAGCTTTTTTTTTTCCTGTTTTATAATTAATATAACGAGGTGATAAAATGTTTGTCAGAATCAGAAATCTCAGGGAAGACAGCGATAAAACGCAGAGAGAAGTTTCGGATTATCTTTTCTGCGATCAGTCGCTTTATTCCAAATATGAACGTGGGACAAGGGTCGTTCCGGTCGAGATAATCATAAAGCTTGCAAGGTTTTACGGAACAAGTACCGACTATATTCTTGGCTTGACAGATGAAAAGGAGCCTTACCCCCGATAAGAACTATAGACCGCCTCTAAAATTCTTTTTTATAAAATCAGCTATACACGTTATTTGCTGTGTCAAGTCCTTTTGTGGTACAAAAGTACGCTTTCGAGGGCTTTCCTTGCAACTGCCGTATTTATGTGATTTTTGCTTAATCAAATAGGTTTTTAGAGGTGGTCTATACATTATATTATAATATATCAGACAGAGATAATTGTATTTGTGCAAATAAATTCATGCATTTTTTACACCTAATCTGCAAAAAATGAGTTGAAATGTGTCCGGAATAAAGATATAATAAATATAGAAAACAAAGTCGGAATTTTATAACATTATATCTAAGGGGGAATTAAAATGAAACTGAAAAGGTTTGTATCAGGACTGACATCCGCAGTAGTCGGAGCAGGAATGATAACGCTTCTGCCGGCGCTGACCGACAATGCATATGCGGCAGAGGTAGTGTCAGACGATTTTGAAGTGACCTACGAGGGCTGGCACGCAACAGAAATGGACGGAAACGTTGTCGTAGAGGACGGTATCGGATTTGGCGGCAGCCGGGGAATGAAGGTTTTTGACCGTGCATCCGCTGAGGACGGCGCAAGCTCATCCAAAGGGTTCTATCTTTACGGCGGCATTTCTTACGATTACAGTCTGAAGGTTTACAGTGAAACAGCCGAGACTTTCCACATCACAATGATGACGTTAGACAGCGATGGAAACGAAAAGGTTGTTGAGATCGCCAAAAAGAAGGTCAAAGCAGGCAAGTGGACGACTATTACCGCTAATTATGCGGCGCCCGAGGACAGCGGCGAATTTGAGATAAACGTTACATCCGATTCGACAAACGATTTCGTTATCGACGACGTAAAGATCACAACAAAAGCCATAAATGGCGCATCTGCTGCAACGGCAGAAAAAGGTCTTAAAGACGAATTTGCTAACTACGGCTTCCGTGTGGGCAACATCCTTAACAGCGGTACTGTTCAGAATGCCGGAATCAGAGCAAATATGATAAAAGATCATAACGCTATCGAGTGCGAAAACGAAACAAAGCCCGATGCTACGCTGGTTCAGAACGGCAGCACAAATACGGATGTAAAGGTATCTCTTAACAGATGTGCGGCAATTGCTGATTTCTGTGTTGAGAATGGAATGGGCTTCCGTGGACATACTTTTGTATGGCACAGCCAGACGCCTGTATGGTTTTTCAAGGAAGGCTTCAATGCAAACGGAGCATGGGTAAGCAAGGATGTAATGAATCAGCGTCTTGAAAGCTATATCAAGAATATGTTTAATGCATTCAAAACTCAGTACCCTACTCTTGATCTTTATGCCTATGACGTATGCAACGAGTGTGTTTCGGACGATTCAAACAGAACGCAAAACAACGGCGGCGCAAGACTTCCCGGCGACAACAATGCCGAGGGCGGAAAGTCCGGCTGGGTTCAGGTTTACGGCGACAACAGCTTTGTTGAAAAGGCTTTCTACTATGCAAGACAGTATGCTCCGGAGGGATGCGATCTCTACTACAACGATTATAATGAATACTGGGATCACAAGCGTGACTGTATTATAAATACTATTGTAAAGCCGCTTTATCAGAAGGGGCTCCTTGACGGTATGGGTATGCAGTCTCATGTTCCTGCAAATGCTACGGGTTTTGCAGGTACTGACGTATATATTGACGCTATGGACAGATACCTTTCAATTGGCTGTGACCTCCAGATCACAGAGCTTGACATCTGCTCCGAGGGCGGCAAATATTCCGCACAGGATCAGGCAAATAAATACAAGGCTATTTTCCAGCACGCCGTCGACTGCAATACAAGCGGCAAGTATAACGGTAAGGTGACCCTTGTACAGGTCTGGGGACCTAACGATGCAAATTCATGGGTAGGAACGGATAAGGCTTCGGGCAAGCCGAATAATCCTCTTCTTTATGATTCAAACAATCAGCCTAAAGAGGCATATAATGCAGTTACTTCAATAATTCCCAAAAGCGAATGGGGCGACGGCACAAAGATTCCCGGCGTTGAGGTAATACCTCCGGAACCTAACGAATACGGCTGGTGGTTCCAGTGCGGATTCGAAGACGGCGTTCAGAAATGGACTGACAGAGGCGGCAATTCCGTTGCACAGAGCGGCAACGAGCACTACACAGAGTGGGGCAGTAATTCGCTTCTTGTTTCCGGCAGAGAAAACGCATGGCAGGGCGCAGCTTATTCACTTCCTTCAAACATCTTCAAGGCAGGAGAAGCGTACAGCTTCAGCGCACACGTTAAGCAGAATTCCGGCGAGTCTGTTAAGATGATGATGAAGATCGAATATAAAGACGCCGCCGGCGAGACGGCTTATGCCGAGATCGACAGCTGCGTAGTTCCCAGCGATACATGGGCGCAGCTTCATAACAGCTCATACCAGCTTCCTGAGGGCGCTTCTGATATCAAGATCTATATCGAAACAGAGGACTCTCTCACAGACTTCTATATTGACGAGGTAATCGGCGCAGTAGACGGTACAGGAATTGCAGGCGAGGGTCATCCTTCAGTACCTCCGGCAGGCGGCATTATCCGTGGAGATACTACGATGGACGGCGTTATCGATTCAATGGATCTGGTGCTTGAACGCCAGGTGCTTCTTGGAAAGATCACAGACGCAAATATCATAAAGGCAGCCGACGTGGATCAGAGCGGCAAGGTTGAAACAAACGATCTTGTTCTCCTCCAGAAATTCGTTCTCGGAAAGATCAAGGAATTCCCTGACAACAGACCTCCCGTTGACACGGCTAAGTTCGAGGCGGAGTTCAGTTCAGTAAATCTTGCTGAAAGCTGGAAAAAGGACGGAGAAAATAATGTTCTCTGGACTCAGCGTTTCGGTGCAGACCCCGGATTCATGGTCTATAAAGACAGACTTTACGTTTTCACAACAAACGACGCAGTTGAGTACAGAGCAGACGGATCTATACAGGTAAATACCTATAATTCCGGCACTATAAACTGTTTCTCGTCTGCCGATCTCGTGAACTGGACGGATCACGGCGCAATTCCTGTAGCCGGCAGAAACAGCAGAACTCAGAATGGTGCGGCTAAGTGGGCAGGCTATGCATGGGCTCCCGATGCCTGCTGGAAAAATATCAACGGCAAGGATAAGTTCTTCCTTTACTTTGCAGACAGCGCAGGCGGAATCGGCGTACTTACAGCCGATTCTCCCGAAGGACCCTACACAGATCCTATTGGCAAGGCTCTTATCAACAGATCGACTCCCGGTTTCAGCGATGTTACATGGCTTTTCGATCCTGCTGTAATGGTTGACGACGACGGTACGGGGTATCTCTATGTAGGCGGCGGCGTTCCCGACGGTAAAGCTGCTGATCCCGGAACTGCAAGAGCTGTAAAGCTTGGCGCAGATATGGTAAGCCTTTCAGGCGAATACGCAAGAATTAATCCTCCTTATCTCTTTGAAGATTCATCAATCCTTAAGGTTAACGGCACATATTATTATTCGTACTGCACAAACTGGAGCACAGGCGGCAATCCTTACGGATTCGGCAATGCCCAGATCGGCGTTATGACTGCTTCAAATCCTCTCGGACCTTTCACATATAAAGGTATCGCATTTAAGAATCCTGCTGAATATAAGCTTGACGGCGGCGGAAACAATCATCATTCGATAGTTGAATTCAAGGGCAAATATTATATGCTCTACCATAGTCGTAATCAGTCAAGAGCCATGAATATTCAGGCTACCGACAGCAATGGCAACGTTGATCTTGGTGGAAATTATCGTTCATGTCATCTTGACGAGGCAACGTTCTCAAACGGAATGTTTACCGCATCCGGCTCGATGAAGGGCGTATCACAGATTGAAAAGCTTAATCCATACGTTAAGGTTCAGGCAGAAACTATGTCGAATCAGTCCAAGGGAATTTCCACAAGCGGTCTTTACGATACGACAGTAGTCGGAAAGAAAGGCGAATGGATCAAAGTCAGCGGCGTGAATTTCAGCAAGGGTACGGACAGTATTACGCTCCGTGGCAAAGGCGGATCAGTAAAGATCTGCACCGGAAGTCCCAAGGGCGAAGTGATAGGCTACGCAGAGCTTGGTTCTGGCATGAGCGAGGTCACAGTTCCTGCTGTCAGCAGCGTATCCGGCACCAAGGATGTATACTTCGTATTCAGCGGAGATACAGAACTCGATTGGTGGCAGTTCTCTTAAATAATACTTTGTCATCATCTGCACAACGATGACAAGTATTTATAAAGTTTAAAATTTGTTGTAAGGGGCAAATCAGAAACTATTGTCAGGGCGGAAAATTTTTCCGCCCTGAACAATTTATTTCATGATAACGGTATTTATTGTTATTATGATTATAAATAGAAGAAAATGTATGTACAGTGGGTTGACAAGAAACAGAAAATATGATAGAATAATTAACATTGGTACGGAGGGCGGAACGTTCAATAGAAATGTAATGCCGGATAAGACCGCAGGCTGAAACGTCTGCTGTTTTATCCTTTTTTTGTTTGGAGGTATTTATGGAAATAAAATTATCGGATCATTTTGACTTTAGACGCCTTATCCGGTTTGTCATACCGTCGGTCGTCATGATGATCTTTACTTCTGTTTACGGCGTTGTAGACGGATTATTTGTATCGAATTACGCAGGAAAAAACGACTTTGCAGCCGTAAATCTCATTATGCCGTTCCCCATGATAATCGGTACGGCAGGATTCATGATCGGAACGGGTGGAACAGCTATTGTGGCAAAGCTTCTTGGTCAGGGCAGGAATGAAAGAGCAAACGAAGTTTTTTCAATGCTGGTAAAAGTACTGTTCATGATCGGCATAACCGCTTCGATAATTGGAATCATATTTATAAGACCCATCGCACGTTTGATGGGAGCAGACGATCTTCTTATTGATAACTGTGTGACCTATGGCAGGATATTGCTTGTTTTTGATGTCTGCCTTATGCTGCAAAGCCTGTTCCAGAGTTTTCTTGTTGTTGCCGAAAAGCCGAAACTGGGACTTGCCGTTACTGTAGCTGCCGGAATCACAAATATGCTCCTGGACTGGATATTCGTAGGGGTTCTTGGTTTAGGGGTTACCGGTGCGGCATTTGCCACAGGCATAAGCCAGGCGGTAGGAAGCGGAATTCCGTTCATTTATTTTCTGCAAAAAAACAACAGTTTGCTGCGCCTTGTCAGATCAAGAATTGATCTCAGGATCGTTTCCCAGACCTGTATCAACGGTTCTTCGGAGCTTATGACCAATGTTTCACTTTCGCTTGTAAATATTCTGTACAACCGCCAGCTGTTAAGATTTGTAGGCGTGGACGGCGTTGCGGCATACGGTGTTATAATGTATGTAAATTTTATTTTTGTTTCAATTTTTATCGGATATTCGATTGGCAGTTCGCCGCTTATAGGGTATAATTACGGTGCAGATAATCGCAGCGAGCTTAAAAATCTGTTTAAAAAAAGTTTGTGCGTAGTTTCATTATCAGGAGCTTTTATGCTTATGGCGGCACAACTATCGGCAGGGCTGCTTGCAGATATTTTTGTGGGATATGACGAATCGCTTTATAAAATTACATACAATGGATTCAGACTGTTTAGTCTTGCGTTTGTCGTTATGGGCTTCAATATTTTTGGTTCGTCGTTTTTCACTGCTCTTGGAAACGGTTTTATTTCTGCTTTGATCTCTTTTTTGAGAACGCTGGTATTTCAGATAGCCGCAGTGCTTATTCTTCCAATTTTTTTGGAGCTGAACGGAATATGGCTGTCAGAGCTTACTGCTGAAATTTTTGCCCTTTTAGTGACTGTAAGCTTCCTTATTAATAAGAAAAAGCGTTATCATTATCTTTAATTGCATATTTTAATACTTTTGCGGAAAAATAGATCTGTAGGACATATTTCGTCTTACAGATCTTTTTTATAAGGAGTGAGTAAATTTGAACATAACACCGCAGATGTACAGCGAGATGAGCGAGAAAGCTTCACCAAAATCAAAATCGCTGACTAATACTATTACGGCTTTCTGCGTCGGAGGAGCTATCTGCGTTCTCGGCGAGCTTCTTCTGACAGCGTTTCAGAGCTACGGACTTGACAAAACATCGGCAGGCGCCTGGACTTCCATTGTGCTTGTAGGATTCAGCGCTCTGCTTACAGGGCTTGGCTGGTATGAAAAGCTGGCAAAGCACGCAGGAGCAGGAACTCTGGTGCCCATTACAGGCTTCTCCAATGCCATAAGCTCTTCGGCTATAGAGGCAAAGTCAGAAGGCTTTATCCTTGGCGTAGGTGCAAAGATTTTCACTATAGCCGGTCCTGTCATTCTTTATGGATGCTCGGCGTCGGTCGTGTACGGGTTGATATACTATTTGTTTGCAAAATGACAAAAAATAAGCAGGGCATAAGCCCTGCTTGACACAGATAAATAAAATAAATATGTGTAGAACAAAAGAAAGGAGACAACAAAACGAGTGTTAATAATTAAAGATTATTAAACACTATAGTTATTATACTCCATTTTTGGCGTTTAGTCAAGAGAAAACGAAGATTTTTTTGCTTGTTTCCTTAATTTCTGTCATTTTGCACAACAATTACAAAAGAAGATACCGCAATATATACAAATATATGTGCTCTGACATCCAACAAAACCCGCTGCAAACAGATTGCAGCGGGTTTTGCGATATATTTTTATTTTCATTTGTAAGCGAGGGGT
>CAMZZN010000062.1 GCA_947345935.1 uncultured Ruminococcus sp. | reverse complement strand
AAAATACTTTATATAAGGTGCAAAAAATCGGTACTTGTAAGGGGCTGTCATTGTCAACATATCTTTTAGTGTAATATTTTGTATCGTATTTTCTCCCTTTTTTACTCTATATTCTGGAAAAAAATCCAATACTTTCTGATCGATACTTTTTATATATTGTTTATCTAAAGCAATTCCAATCAACACTGAAATAATGCTTTTTGTCACAGAATAAATATGAACGCGGCTTTCTCTTGTACAATCCATAAAATATTTTTCGTATGATAAATTTCCATTTTTTAATATAACTATACCTATAGTATTATTGTAATCGCTGTTTATCCTCTGCTCCAATTCCTTTATCTTTTTCAGCTCCATGCGCTTTTTCCTTTCTTTCTGATATCGGAAAAATAGCGGCGAAGCTGTTTTTTATCCATGAGATCAGTCGTAGAGGATAGCGGCACGCTGTCTTTTACTTTCTGCTTCGGAAACTGCTTTTTCAACCAGTTTAAGACCAAAGTCAACAGCAGCTCCCGCACCTCTTGCGGTTATGAAGATACCGTCCTCAGAAACGGGAGTATCGCATATCTCAGCTCCACCGAGCTGATCTTCAAATCCCTGATAGCACACAGCCTTTCTGCCCTTGAGAAGTCCTTTATGTCCGAGTATTGAGGGGGCGGCACAGATAGCGCCGATATATATGCCGTGTGACACGCAGAAATCAATAGCTGCCTGTACGTAGACCGAAGCCTCTAAATTGAGAGTTCCTGGCATACCTCCCGGAAGAACGATCATTTCCAATTCTTCGTTTAGAGGAGCTTCCTGAGCTACAGTGTCAGTCACTACAGTAACACCATGCGAACTTGTTATAATGTTGTCGCCAATGCCTATTGTAATCACTTTTTTACCGCTTCTTCTCAGCAGATCAATAGGAGCGATAGCTTCTGTTTCTTCAAATCCGTTTGCAAGAAAGACATAGATCATATTTAAATATCCTTTCATTTAAAAGTAACTGTATATTTATTAAGAAGAAAAGCAGGATGATAAGACAGTTTTGCTTTTCTCAGTCCCTCTATCCCCAAATCTTCTTCACGATTGATATATTTCAGATTCTTTGCGGCATTTTCCGCAAAAAGCTTGTTGATTCCGGCGTAAATTCCCGGGAATCTTGTATCCGCTTTTTCAATATGAACGCAGAATGTTTCAGAATTGAGTTGTTCTCCCAGCGTCACAGCGGCTGTTTCTCCGTTTATGCGGATGATTCCGCCGCAGAGTCCAAGTTCGTTAAAATGATTAAAATATGTATTTATAGCATACTGTTCGGCAACGGAAGAATGATCCTGACGATCAGATAGTGAATTGTAAGACTGAGTGCAGAAGCAGATGCAGTCGTCAAAATCTTTCTCCTTAATAGGCGTGTAGACGTAATCTTTAAGCTTTGAAAAATGATTGCGCTTTCCATGATATTTTCTGCCCTTCAGCGATGCAAGATCACTGGAAAGATAAATGTAGTCGGAACTGTCACGGTCGTATTCTGCTGTAAACTTTTCGGGGAAAAGCTCGCTGAGTATTCCGAGCGTTTTTTCTGTAACTCCAGAAATAATCAGCGGTTTGCCCATTGATTCTGAAAATCGTTTCATTTCGCCGATCACGAGACGATGATCTCCGTTTCCGGCAGGAAAAATAAAATGCGGGGCACCGTCGTCTGTTTCAAAGGCGCAGCATATGTAAAAATTTTTGCAGAAAGATATTTTTGAACCGGCAAGACGTTTCCAAGCCATATTATTGGCAAAACTGTATTCGCAGCCCATGAAGTCAGATGCCCGGAGCGCTGCGGTGATACGTTCCTTGTCTTTTATTTCAATATCTCTGAATTCAAGCATACATATCCCCCTGAGAAATCATTTTTTTCCAAGCTGACTGAAACGCTCCTTGACCTCGGCGATTTTTCCGCAGCTCATTTTGCCTTCGGGACATTTGCCTGTCACCACACAGGAAGGACCAGCATGGGCAAAAATATGCGGAGCGGCCTCAAGGCAGAGGCGCAGCATTTCATCGGCCACAGCCCTTATCTCCCACTGAGCACGATTGCAGCAGCGATGACGGAAGAAATTGAACAACGACCTTACGTTCATAGTTACAACAATCTTGGTTTCGCAGGCGTTCGGGAGGATGAATCGTGCGTCCTCATTGGCAAGTTTTTTAGCCTTTGAGAGAGCGCTTTTTTCGTCTATTCCCTGAGCGGTGAGATCGTTAAGGTGCGCTTCCGTAAGCGCAGCGGCGATATTATCATAGCTTGTCCTGATCGAATCTATCGCTTTCCGGAATTCTTCATGTGCACGTGGGCAGGCTTCAATAGCCGGAGGAGTTACAAATTCAAAGCCGTTTTCATTGACATAACGCTGGCTTTTTTGGGAATATGAAGCGATTCTGTGACGTACCAGCTGATGCGAGCAGGAACGTGAGATACCTTCAATTCCGAAGGTGAAGCTGACGTGTTCCATAACGCTTTCATGACCGATGGACACGAGCATATCAATAAAATCACTGATCTTATCTTCTGTAAGACCGTTCCGGAGAGAGCCGATATCGCTGCTGGAATAGCAGAGTTTTGCGGCTGTGGCGGCTAATCTTTCCGGGTCGGGAGTATGTTCAAGTAAAATGACATTCATAGTAAAACCTCCGCAGACAATAATACATACATTTATATTGTATCATTATTCGGCGATTAAGTCAATACAATAAAGGATAAATTTTAAAGAATTGACCATATGTCTAATTTTAAATAGACAATATAAACAAAGAACATCAAAAAATCGTTTTAAATTATATTCTTATTTGTTTATTTGGTGACAAATTGAAGAAAATTTCAATTTACTATGGACAAATCGAAAATAATATAGTATAATAATACAGTATATGGAATACATTCACTTAATCGGAGGAATTTAAATGAAAAATACTAACAAGTTTGCAGCCGCTGCGCTTGCATTTGCACTGGCTGCCGTTTCTGCCGGTTGTTCAGCCCCCGGCGCTGTGACGATCGGTAATAATACAAAGACGGCGGCAACTATTGACGGATATGAGATTCCGGCGGGAATTTTTATCGCTTATGAACTGACGGCTTATGACAGCGCCGCTACTCAGTATTATTACAGCACAAATACCGAGCCTAAGCCGGATGATGTAAAGAAATTTCACATTGACGGAACTGACGCCGAAACGTGGATACAGGATCAGGCTACAGAGCAGTGTCGTCAGTTTGTGGCAATTGAAAAGGAATTTGAAAAAATAAACGGTGCTCTTTCGGCAGAAGAACAGGATCAGATAGACGAATCCATTAAGTCACTGCCGGATGCGACACGTGATTATTATGAAGAAAACGGAATAGGCGAGGAGTCGCTGAAAAAGGTCGCAGCTATCTCATTCAAGCGAGATTATCTTTTTGATCATTATTATGGTATCGGCGGTCCGAACGGCTGCTCAGAGGATGAACTCAGGGAATACTATATTGAAAATAATGCCAGAGTCAAATATATCGAAATCAAAACAGCCGACGGCGAGGGAAAAGCTTATGATCAGGATACGATCCATGATCTTGATAAAATGGCGGACGATTTCGTAAAACAAATCAATAACGAAAAGGCAAACGAGGACAAGCTTGCTAAAATGGACGAGCTGAAGAAAGAGTATGAGGAGTACGCAGCCACGCTGACTACAACTGTTTCCGGTCAGACTTCAACGACTACTACGACGACCACGACAACGTCCGCTGCAAGTAATGTTACTACCACGACAACAACCACTGATCCTCATGCAAATGAAAGGATTATGGCAAAGATAACAACGACTACTGCTTCAAATGATACCGAATCTACTACTACCGAACCTGCTGAAAAAACCGACGCTCAGAAAGCGTCCGAGGCTTTGGACGCCAAGATCTTTGGAGGTGATATGCCGCTTTATACTGCGGAAAAGTATCAGTACGACGATAATACCATATACGTCATTATCAAGGCGGATATTGAAGAGCGTATGAACGATGAGGATATGTGGACGGACGAAATGAAGGATCAGCTTCTTTCACAAAGGTATTTCAATAATTTTGCTGATTGGATCAAGGAATTGGCTGACGGATATTCCGTTGATAAGAATAAATCTGCATATAAGAGATACGCTCCGTTCAAGCTTGATCTCGAAGTTGACTAATATAAAAAACTGCTGCATCATTTCTGATGCAGCAGTTTTTCGCTTATTTTCCGATAAGTTCGTTTCTCATCAGGCATAAATCAAATGCGTCGATGATGTTATCTCCGTCCATATCGCCGGCTTTCCAGTCCGTAAGCTTTCCTGAGCCAAGAACCCACTGCTGGGTCATTACCAGATCGGCTATAGTGAACTTACCGTCTTTATTTACATCGCCCCTTACTGTTGTAGATTGGTTTTCGTATTCATACACAAGCTGGATGCTCTTGTAGGCAACGTTTATCACGTCTCCGTCTTCCTGTTTTTCCGACGAATCCCACCATTTCTGGAACTCGATCTTACCGTCAGCGATAACTGCTTCCACAACCTCGTCGTCGTTTTTCAAAGTACCGTCAAATTCAACGGTTGCTGAGGAATTGCTTCCGAGAGGCAGACTGAATCCTTTTGATGTCCAAAACTCTGTGCCGTTGGTGTCTTTAGCGTTGATGCATACTGCACATCCTGCATTGCCCCAGGCAGAGCCTTTTTCCGATGTGACGTCTGCATTGATGATGACTTTTTTCAGATGTTCCGGATCTTCAACAGGAACTTCAATATATCCGTTGGCGTTGATACGATCATCAAGATCGTCAAATGTAACTGTTTCAATCGTTATAGCGTCAGGATCGTAGATCTGGAGACCGTCAAAATCAGAAGCGTCGTCTGAAATTACGATCATAGCTGCTGAAAGTGCGGGAAGAGTTACATTTACTTCGTTATTTTTTACGTCGTCTACGATATCGATGAGCCTGATTTCATCAGAATCACCGTAAACAGCGTAAACAGCGGCAGCCTTGTAATCGGCGGATGAATTTTCAAGGGATATTGTTGCGTTTTCGCTGTCGGTAAAGCTCTTATTTGTGAGCATTGCCTTTACAGTTCCCTTATCGGAACCGTCTATGGACGCATATGAGCTTGCCAGTGAAACGTCGTCAGTCTTTGTGGGGACAAGGGTGTCGCCAAAAGAACTGCCGTTTCCGTCATAGTTGGTGTAAAGTTTGATTCCTGACAGTATATAGGGATTTCCGCCCCAGAGAGTGGCAAAGTAAACTTCTGCGTCGGCGTAGCAGCCGAGAGCCTCCGCCTGTGCGATAGTTCCGCTGAGATCTTCGCCTCCGAAATTGTATTCAGATATGGCGAGCTTTGTTCCCGGATAATATTTATCGATAGAAGCCTGTACTGTTGGCAGGATAGGTACGTTTTCCTGACACCACTGACCGATCCAGCTGTTTTCAACAAAGCCTTTTTCATAAAGAGTGCGGACGGACTGTAATCTGTCCTCAGCGCCTACTCGTGAGGATTCTGAATAATAGTGGATATCCAGAACGTCAAGCAAACGTGTTCCTTCTTTGTCGCTTGCCTTTTTCATTGTATCGAGATAGTAGTCAAGATACCAGTGATAACCGCCCTGAGATTTGATCGTCTCCCATTCGTTGCTGTTATCGTCGTCGGCGAGATGATCGTAAGCCGTATACCCGTACAAAGCAGGACCGAAAACCTCTGCGTTTGGATCGAGCTTCTTTACAGCTGACGCCATTTCAATAGATTTGTCGCTGAGTTCTTTCATTGTTACAGGTTCAGGATGCATACGGCTGTGAGTATGATTCCAGAGAGCCGGTTCGTTGTCAAGGCTGTAAGCCTGAATTCCTGTTGATGTCGTAGAGTCTCCGAGTTTGTTGATAATATAATTAACATACTCGTCCATGTATACAGTACCGTCGGTGAGATCCGGTTCGGCGTCAAATGGAGCATTTTTGGTGAATTCCACTTTATTCCAGCGATCGGACGGAGCTGCTTCTGCTTCGGAAACGCTGCCGTCCTTGTCAGCAGCCACATATCCGGCAAGTTGGAGAGTTGCAAGCTTATATCCAATTTCGTTTTTTGCGCTCATATCCGAAAGAACCTGTACGCAGTCGGCAGGTCTGTCGGAATTGGATAGATTGTTGTCGCTGCTGTGCAGCCAGTCCGAACCGGCATTTGAAGCGTTGTTTTCCCAGTTATAGGCAGTCATTCTGTTTCCACCCTGACGAATTGAATTTACGTTGAGTTCACTCAGGTAATCTTCGTTTCCGTACTGGTTTACGCCATAGATCAGCGGACTGATCTCTTTTGTTTTGCCGCTCAGGTCGATCGTTACATTCATATCGTAAGTTCCGCTGTCAGCTACCGTGCTGCTGACAGGAATTGATACAGATGTAAACAGAACCGCCATTGCTGTCAGGAATGGTTTGTACTTTTTCATGTGAATCATCCTCCTTTGGCATTATGTACAATGCTTTTTTAAATACTTATAGTACAATTATATCATACTTTAACAAAAAATGCAAGCATTTTCGGAAAACTATTGAAAAAAAGGAAAAAATATGATATACTAAAAATGTATTATAATAAGAAAGGAGAATGTAAATGGGCGGATTCACAAAGCAGGCAATACGCAGTTCGTGCATAAAGCTACTTAACGAGCGTCCTACGCATCAGACCATTACAGTTAAGGATATTGTGGAGGATTGCGGAATAAACCGTAATTCTTTTTACTATCACTATCAGGATCTTCCGTCGCTTATCGCTGAAATATTCACGGAAGAGGCTGACAAGCTTATACGTGATTATCCCCAAATAGACACCATTGAGGACGGACTTCTGGCAGCCATATCATTTGTAATGGAGAATAAAAAGGCTATTCTTCATATATACTGTTCCGCTAATCGTGAGCTGTTTGAACAGTATCTCTGGCGTGTGTGCGAGCACGTTGCAGATACGTACATAAATACTGCCTTTCCGGAATTCAAAATTTCCGTTCAGGATAAGCAGACTATAATCAGATTTCTGAAATGCGAATGCTTTGGTATTATCATGGACTGGTTCAGCAAAGGAATGGATACTGATATCATTCAGGGAATAAATCGCATATGCGAGCTGAAAAGGGGAATGACAGAGGAAATGCTCAGGCGCTGTCAGACGGACAATTCAGACAAATTTTAACAAATGCCTAAATTTTAAACAGACTGGTTATCCTGTCTGTTTATTTTTTTGAAATTGAATGATATAATATTAACAATCCAACATGATGTTTTGAATGTTGAATAACTAATGAAAGGATATGCGTATTTATGAAATTTTCCAATGCGGTGGTAAAGCACCGTATCCTCATTCTTGTCACAGCTGTGGTTCTCATGATACCCGCCGTGATCGGAATGGTGAAAACAAGAATCAATTACGATATGCTGGACTATCTTCCTTCGGATATGGACACGGTAAAAGGTCAGAGCGAGCTTCTTGACGATTTCGGAAAGGGCGCTTTTTCATTTATTGTGATCGAAGATATGCCGGAAAAGGATGTTGCAAAGCTGAAATCGAAGATCGAGAATGTTGATCATGTTGAAACGGCGCTATGGTATGATTCGATACTCGATCCGTCCGTTCCCATGGAGCTTCTTCCCGATGATATATACAGCGCTTTCAACACAGAAAATTCAACGATGATCGCTGTTTTCTTCGATACGTCAACTTCTTCCGACGATACAATGGACGCTATCCGTGAGATACGTTCCATAGCCGGAAAGCAATGCTTTGTTTCAGGAATGTCCGCAATGGTCACCGACCTGAAAGATCTGTGTGAACGTGAAGAGCCTGTTTATGTCGTGATAGCGGTGCTGATGTCAACAGCGGTAATGCTTTTGCTTCTGGACAACTGGCTGATACCATTTGTATTCCTGGCAAGCATCGGCATGATGATACTGCTGAATCTTGGTACGAACATCTTCTTCGGCGAAATTTCCTATATTACCAAAGCTCTTTCTGCCGTACTGCAACTTGCCGTAACGCTGGATTATTCAATTTTCCTCTGGCACAGCTATAATGAACAGCTTACAAAACACAGTGATAAAGAATCGGCAATGTCGGCGGCTATACATGAGACTCTTACAAGCGTTGTGGGAAGTTCCGTGACGACGATAGCGGGATTTATCGCATTATGCTTCATGTCCTTTACACTTGGCAAAGATCTTGGAATCGTTATGGCAAAGGGCGTTGTTTTCGGAGTTATAGGATGCGTTACAGTTCTTCCGTCGCTTATTCTGCTCTTTGATAAGTTGCTTTCCAAGGCTCACCATAAGTCTCTTATTCCGGATATGAAAAAGGCTTCCGGAGCAATTATAAAGATATTCCCGGTATGTCTTATAGCTTTTATCGCTGCCGTTGTACCTGCGTACTATGGTTATTATAAAACAGACAAGGAGGTATATTACAATATATCTGAAAGTCTGCCGGACGATATGGATTTTGTCATTGCAAACTCAAAGCTTTCTGAAAAATTTGACGTTGCGTCAACTCATATGATACTTACTGACAGCACTCTGCCTGCAAAATCAATCCGTTCTATGATCAATGAAATGGAAAAGGTTGACGGTGTTAATTACGTTCTGGGACTTGAATCAGTTGTAGGGCCGCTTGTTCCGGAGGAGATTCTTCCCGAATCAGTGACGGAGATACTCAAAAGCGATAAGTGGGAGCTGCTGCTTATCAATTCAGAATACGCTGTTGCAACCGATGAGGTAAATGAACAGCTTGACAATCTCAATAGTATACTCAAATCATATGACAGCAGCGGACTTCTTATCGGTGAAGCTCCGTGTACAAAGGATATGATCGAGACGACTGCCCATGATTTCAAAGTGGTAAATGCAATTTCTATTCTGGCAATATTCCTTATAATTCTTCTCGTTCAGAAGAGCGTTTCTCTTCCGTTTATCCTTATTGCCATTATTGAACTGGCTATCTTTATCAATCTTGGACTTCCGCATTATTTCGGACAGTCGCTGCCGTTCATAGCTCCTATATGCATCAGCACGATACAGCTCGGCGCAACGGTGGATTATGCAATTCTTATGACAACACGATATAAAACAGAAAGAATGTCGGGGCTTAGCAAAAAGGAATCCGTTCATACGGCTCTTTATACTTCGATACCGTCGATACTGGTCAGCGGTCTCGGATTATTTGCAGCAACTTTCGGCGTGGGAATTTATTCGGATGTTGATATGATAAGCTCAATGTGTATGCTTATGGCAAGGGGCGCTATCGTCAGCATGATACTTGTTACGTTTATACTGCCGGCTGGACTTATGCTCTGCGACAAGGTGATATGCAAAACCACGCTGGGAATGAACAAAAAATCACAAAGCGGTAAACTTAAGGAGGCAGAATCTCATGAATAATACAGTGAAAAAAGTTATTTCAATTATACTCTGCACATCGCTGATAACCGGAACTATCGGATACGGCGCCTACAGTGCATTTGACAGGGAACATAATAAACAGGCAACAACAGTTGTTAGGGAGGAGACAAAATCCGTTCCGAAGCCAAAGACTGTCAAGGATGAAACAGTTTATGTTCTTTCAGGAGCAGACGGAAATGTTCGGAAAGTGATCGTAAGCGATTGGCTGAAAAATGCGTCCGGCGCTGAAAGCCTGACCGACAGTTCTGTTCTTACAGATATTGAAAATGTCAAAGGAGATGAAAAGTTCACCGCTGGCAGCGATAATTCACTTGTATGGGAAAGCGGCGGAAATGATATCTATTATCAAGGATACACTGACAAGGAACTCCCCGTCAGCTTCAAGGTGTCATATAAACTGGACGGCAGGGACGTGACTCCGGAGGAGATAGCAGGAAAAAGCGGCAGGGCAGTAATACGCTTTGACTATACAAACAACACTTCTGAAGCCGCAGAAATAAACGGAAAGCAGGAAAATCTCTGCGTTCCTTATGCAATGCTTACC
The DNA here is from genome assembly GCA_947345935.1 of uncultured Ruminococcus sp. Lineage (GTDB taxonomy): Bacteria > Bacillota > Clostridia > Oscillospirales > Ruminococcaceae > Ruminococcus. The sequence goes on along the minus strand of CAMZZN010000062.1, from coordinate 2,207 downwards.
GGAATGATACTTGACAATGACGTTTTCAGTAATGTCGAGATCACCAACGGAGGACTTATCAACGACGGAAGCCGCACTATCGCTGCCGGCATGGCGTTCCCCGGACTTCAGGAAAGTCTGAAGATTGATCCGGAAATCGCAGAAATACCAAATTATATTGAAGTATCTGCTGATGTGGTTGATTTCCGCATGGCTATGACAGTTACCATTGCGGCAAACGACGTTTTCAGCGATATCAGTACCGCCAGCGACGGATCATCCGACGGAATAGGCGATTCATTATCTGAGCTTACCTCTGCCATGGATCAGCTGATAAACGGCTCGTCCGGATTGTATGACGGTCTTTGTACCCTGCTGGAAAAATCCAATAATCTGGTAAAAGGCATTGATAAGCTTGCAGAAGGTTCAAAAACTCTTTCAGACGGAGCTAAAAACCTTGACAGCGGAGCGTCCGAACTCCAGACAGGAACCAATCAGCTTAACAGTGGACTTCAGGAACTTAATGGAAACAGCGAGACATTGAATGGCGGAGCAAAAGCAGTTTTTGATTCTTTACTGGCGGCCGCAAATGCGCAGATCCAGTCATCAGGACTTGCGCTTCCGGAGCTGACTGCCGAAAATTACAGTGATATTCTGGATCAGGCTATTGCTGCAACGGGAGCACAGCCGCTTGTTGATCTAAAATCACAGCTTGATGGATATAATACGTTTTATCAGGGACTTCTGAGCTATACGGCAGGAGTTTCACAGGCAGCTGACGGAGCAGGAGCTCTCAAGGGCGGTGTTGATTCACTGAAAACGGGAGCGTCGCAGATCAGTTCGGGCGCAGGGGAGCTTTACAGTGGTCTTAAGAAGCTCCAGGAGAGCACGCCAGCGCTTATTGAAGGCATAAAGCAGCTTCGTGACGGTTCAAAGCAGCTTTCTGACGGTTTGCAGAAATTATATGACAGTGTAAAAACTGTTGTTGATGTCGACGTTGCCGGTCTTATGGTACGTATAAATGCATTGACGGAAATTTCAGAAAACTACAAGGCATTTTCAGGAATATCCGATGATATGGACGGCAAGGTGAAGTTCTTCTTCCGCACGGATGAGATAGCATAAAAAATGATAAAAGGAATACCGCACAGATCGTGCGGTATTTTCTTTATTTTTAGAATCATTCTTCATAATCAGGCGCTATATCGAACATTATAAAATCGACAGAGCCGACCTCGATTGTGTAGAAACCGATATATACCGTCTGATCCACTGTTCCTTCGGTGTTTTCTGTTTTGATGAGCAGATGCTGTTTCATCTTGGTACTGACTCTTTATGGAAATATCACCTGCAAAAGTCAGACTGTATCAGGCATGACATCGAAGAAATGTCCGACACATAATATGAACTTTTTGAATTTATATGAAATTTCCTTCAGAGATAATGGGGGCTGAAATTCTAAGTAAGTCATAATTTACCTTATATTTATTCAGAGTTATCATTAATTGCTTCTATAAAGATACTTAATAGTTTTTCAGCCTTTTTTTGATTCTTAATTGATAAAGAATTAAGCATTATATTAATTGCATTATTTTCATTTTCTGTTTTTCTGCCATAAATAATATAATCGGTAGATATATTAAGGCTGCCTGCTATTTGAGATAAGGTTTTAACAGTCATACTTTTTTTATTATTCTCAATATCAGAAAGAAATTGTACTGAAATGTCAGCTAACTCTGCCAATTTGTATTGGGTATACCCACGCTCCCTTCTGATATATGATACTCGTTCACCGATAGAATCCATCATCTAACATCTCCTTTAGTTTAATTATACACTCAACTACTGATAAATAAAATCATCCATAGATGTTGACAAAGTTAAGTTTTTGATGTATACTTATGTTAAGACGATTGAAATATGATTTTACATAGATTAGTCATTAATAGCACTTATAAAAATTTCTAATAACTTTTCTGCTTTCTTTCTGTTTTTCTTCGACAATGTATTTAGCATAACACTTATCATAGTATTTTCATCTGATTCCTCTCTGCCATAAATTATATAATCTGTAGTAATATTAAGACTATCTGCTATCTTTTTTTAAGTTGTAACAGTCATATTTTTCTTGTTATTTTCAATATCAGAAAGAAATTGTATTGAAATACCTGCTAATTCAGCTAACTTTTCTTGAGTATAACCACGTTCTTTTCTTATGTGTGATATTC
>CAMZZN010000061.1 GCA_947345935.1 uncultured Ruminococcus sp. | reverse complement strand
TGTAAATCCTGGCTCCAAGGGTGATTATCTTGAATACATACTTGGTCAGGCTGATCCTTCGTTGATAATGTACGGTGAAGATATAGAGAGCGATAATTTCAGTTCTTCAGAGACCGAGCGCATTGTAGTTAGGTACAGAGACGCTAATGAAGGTTCTCAGGATCTTACTACGGAATATATTGACAGTGATTTCCCACTTATAATCCTTTACACATCAGGAACTACAGGTAATCCGAAAGGGGTAGTTCTTGGATACGGAGCAGTCTGCGAGGATTTCATGGATTATGGCAAATGTTATGGCTTCAACAGTACGACGAGCTTTATCGTATCTCTTCCTTTATATCATGGAGATGGTTGGTGTCATAGCGTATTCTGCCCGTATTTCTTTGAGGCATCAACAGTGCTTACACCTGTATTCAACTTAAAGGTAGCCGCATTGTTTGACCGGCTTGTGTTAGATAATCATGACAATATTCTAATCGCAGTACCCACAATGCTTGAGCAGCTTACTATGATGAAGCTGAGATACAATGATATTGAGGGTAAGATCAGAATGGTGCTTTGCGGTTCATCTAAACTCCGTGCAGATGTTCTTGAAAATTTTGAGAATGAATTTAAGACTCGTGTATATGAAAACTACAGTCTTACAGAGTCACTGATGATCGCATATTTCTCACCTGAGACCGAAAGCCGTCCTGGTTCTGTAGGAAAAATAGTAGACAGATGCGCAGTGAAGATACTTGATGACGGCGAGATCGTCGTAAGAAGTCCGTATATCTTCAAGGAGTATTTCCAAGAGCCAGACCTGACAGAAAGTATCCTGAAGGATGGTTGGCTGTATACAGGTGATACAGGATATGTAGAAGAAGGATACCTCTTCCTTACGGGAAGAAAAAAGGAAATAATCAATAAGGGCGGATACAAGATCGATCCTAATGAAGTCAATACAGCCATAATGAAATATCCGGATATAAAGGACTGCATTACATTAGGAGCAGCAGACGATACCGGTTCTGAAAAGGTAATATCTCTTGTGACTGTAACAAGCGATGCACTCGATGAAAAGAAACTGTATTCAGTATTGACCGAAACTCTTATGAGGGAAAAACTGCCTGATAAAGTATATGTAGTAAGCGATATAAAGCGTAATGCACTTGGGAAAGTAGAGAAAAGTGAGATCGAAAGACTAATGAAAGGAATATGACTTATGCTTGAAAAGGTAATAGACATCCTGAAGCTCATAACGGACAAGGAAGAGATCACTCCTACTGACAGGCTGCGTGAAGATCTTGGAATGGATTCGTTTACTTTTATACGTATGATCGTTCTGCTTGAAAAGAATTTCAATATACATATTGACGAGAAGTATTTTGAAGACGGTATTCTCAATAATGCAGAATGTATTGTTAAATGCGTTGAGGAATCACTTGAAAAAAACTGAACCGGAGAGAAAAATGAGCTATTATAAACATGAAAAGAAACCAGATTTTTTCATTTGTGACACAACACTTAGAGACGGTGAACAAGTGGCTGATGTAAGGTATACACCTGAGCAGAAGGAACAGATCGCTGTAAAGATGGCTGAGGCTGGTGTAGAGTCCATTGATGCCGGATTCGCTGCAACATCGGAAGAAGAAAGAGAGTCTATCAGAAGGATAACGAGTCTTGGACTTGATATGCGGATAATGAGTATGTGCAGAGTTGTGCAGAACGATATAGACCATGCTCTGTCGTGTAATGTCGATGGTGTTATTCTTTTTATTCCCGGCTCTGATGTTCATCTGAAGGCTAAATTCGGAGGAGAACTCAATGAAACACGCAGACGCATCGTTGATAACGCTGTAAATATGATAAAGTATGCCAAAGATAAGGGATTGTTTGTAGAATTCGGTGTTGAGGATTCAACAAGAACTGATTCGGGATTCCTTATAGAAGTACTTCAGAAAGCAGAGGAAAGTGGAGCTGATTTGCTTGGCACAACGGATACGGTAGGCTTCTTGACTCCTGAGAAAACCTATGATTTCATCAGCAGTATCGTTTCAAAGGTTAACAGGCCTGTAGGCGTTCACTGCCATGATGATTTTGGATTGGCTACGGCTAATACAGTTGCCGGACTTCTGGCTGGCGGAGGATACTGTTCTCCTACTGTTAACGGTATGGGAGAAAGATCGGGAAATGCGTCACTGGAAGAGGTAATAATGATAATGAAGGTTCTTCACAAGATGGATCTTCGATATGATACCAGAAAGCTGACGGAACTCAGTAAGATGGTACAGGGATACTCTGGAGTAAGAATGGATATAATGAAGCCGATAGTAGGTGAGAATGCATTTTCACACGAATCTGGAATACATATCCACGGCATGATCAAGGATGTGAATACTTATGAAGTTTTTGATCCTGAGCTTGTGGGCAGAGAGCGAAAGTACGTTTTCGGTAAGCATGCAGGAAAAAATACTATAAAATATGTCCTTGCTCAATATGGGTACGAGATAAATGATGAAGAATGCAAGCGCTTCTGGGATTCTGTAAAGGCAAACGAGTGTGTAGGAGTTCACTACACTATTGATGATATAATAAAGGAATACAATTCATATAAAAAAGGAGAATAATTATGAATATAGAAGCAACATACAAGAAATTTGCAGCATACATCAAGAAATGGAATCTTATCAACGAGAAGACCAAGAAGATCGTTATTGGTTCATCCGGCGGTAAGGATGCAAACACAATGATATACTTCCTTAATGAATACAGAAACAGGGAAGGTATCGACGTTGAACTGGAGATTGCTAATATTGCAATCCCTGAGTGGAAGTACAAGCCTGAGCTTTTCCTCGACAAGCTGACTGATGATAAGAAGGAGATCCTGTTACAGAGCCAGAGAGAGATTGAAGCACACATCAGCTATTGGGCAGAGAGAGGTGTAAAGACTGTTCAACTCAATGGTGTTGACGATTTTGAAAGCGAGAAGATCTATAATTCCTTAAATCCTTGTGTATACTGCTTCATGTTTACAAAGAAGGCGCTGTTCAAGTATCTTGAAAGTCACGATGATCCTGATTCAGTTTGTCTTGCATTTGGTCTTACAAAGTGGGATATTGTTTATGCTCTCCTTTCACAGATACTCTGGACATCCGGAAAATTACTTGATGAGATCAAGAAGGAGCAGCCTATCAAGTATGATATGATTAAAACACATATTGCTTCATTCTCACCCTATCCCAAGATAGATATCGGTGTACCCGGACACAAGGTGTACTGCATCCAGCCTATTCTTTGTCTCAGTGATATGGAAACAAGACAGTTATGTGCCCAGTCTGATTTCCCCATTATCCAGGATACTTGTTCAAAACTCCACGGTGAAAAGTTCCAGTCAGACAAGCGTTTCTTCGATCAGTTCCTGAAGAACTGTGCAAGTGAGCTGGCTATTCAGGAGTACAATGAAAAGTCAAGGAAGAATCCTTCCTTTGAGAAGACTCTTGATCCGCTTTTCTCTGATTATGACCGCCTTATCGAGATCTATAACAAGATAGGTATCCTTCCTGCACGAGAGGAAATCGATGGTATTCTCTATGATTCCTTCTTTAATGAGACAATGGGAAATATAGTTGAAAAGGAATAAAGACTGGTATATGATGGATTACAATTGTTCAAGCTGTACATCCAAGAGAGACAGATTTCTGAAGTATGTAAGTATGAAAAAGTACGTATCTGTAGCTACACTTGGCCCTGACGGCACTACAAGCAGTTGTGCTGCAAGATATTTCAAGAGCTTTTTCCCGGCTGATACTGAATTGAATATTATCCTCAAGGATTCATTCGATCTTGCGTATGAAGAACTGAAAAAAGGTAAAGTCGATTTTATTCTTCTGCCGAATGCATACAGCAATATGACGTATTATTACTGGGATTTTAATCTTGAGCTAATCCAGACCTTCATTATGCAGACTCCGGATTATGGCATCGTTGCCCGCAATCTAGAGGAATCATTAAGCAAGCCGTGTGTCCGTATAGCTACCTGTCTTGCTGTAAAGCATCTTATCCCTCAGCTTATCGACACAACTGCTTTTAAGGATAAGGAATATGAAATAACTATAGAGAATTCAACGAAGAAATCGCTGATGTATATGCTCGATGGCAAATCAGACCTTGCGCTTACCAATAATACAAGTCTTGCAGGAAGCGGTATTGATTTTATATCGGATCATATGCATACTGAAGTTCTCTGGTCAGTATTCATGAATAAGACTATGGGAAGTGTATGATGAAAAGCTACATAAACTATATCGATTATTATCTTCCTGAGCAGACAAAGAGTGCAAGCGAGATACTCAGAGAGTACGGTAAAACTGAACTTGGATCTGCATTCAGGGAGGAGAAAAGCATTGAACGCTTCCTGAATACATCTAAGTTAGACCGGATAACATGTTTCAGGGACAGAGCTGAATTCATTACAGGAGTCGAAACTTTTGTTGAAAACATGCTGAAGAAAACAGGAATATCACCTGACGATATTGGTTATTTGGTAAGCGCCAATGAAGTACTTCAGTTTTTTGACGGTTTTTCAGTCTGCCATTATGTCAAGGAGAAATTTGCACTGTCAAAGGCAGTCATTCTTCCGATACTTCAGCCCTGCACTGCTTCATTGCTGTCAATGGGAATATCAACAAAACTGTTTGATGAAGAGCATAAGTACATAATGATACTATCTGCTTATGCCTGGCCTCATACTCTCAGCAAATGGGATAACAAGATAAGCAGGTGTGTTGATTTTACTATTATGGGTGACGGAATTGCTCTGACACTGCTCAGTAGCGAAAAAGGAATGTTTGAGATAAGCACCTGTGATATGTACAATTATTGCAGGACAAGCTATAATATGGTAAATTACCCAGATAAGGACAAGTTTAACAGAATGGCTATGATACAGGAAGGTGTTGACTTTCTGAACCGGGTCTCCGGGAAGTATGGATTCAAGATAAACGAACTGTCAAGGATCATACAGCCGAATGTAAGAAAAGACGTATACAGTGATGTATACGGTGCATATCTAGACATACCTTCTGAGAAGTTCTTCTTTAACAATATACCATATGGCGGACATATCTGCGATGTGGATATTCTCAGAAATCTGAAGGATTATGCTGATAGTGATGCAGTTGCTGGTGATATAGTTGGTCTCTATTCCATTGACATTGAGCCGTCATATGACATTAATTATAGCTTCATAACTTTAAGGTCTAACGGAAAGGAGCAGTAAAAATGACTGATAATTGGATCTGCAGGGAAAACAAGCTGCTTGGCGATAAGGCAAAAATGGAGCTTGTAAACGGCGATAATGTGATGGTATGCCGTTTTCTTTTTGAGGAAGAAATGAAACTTGCACCCCATAAGCACGTACATGAGCAGATAACCGTTGTGCTTGAGGGTGAGATACATATAATGTACAATGATGTAGACAGGGTGATGAAGGTGGGAGATGCCTGTGTTATCCCGTCAGATGTTGAGCATACAGCACACATAACAAAAGTCCCGTTCCGCTCAATGGATATTTTCTCTCCTATAAGAGAGGATTTCCTTGCCGTTCCGGCAGAGTGATATGGGAAAGACGATAGCAGAAAAGATCCTCTCCGCAAAATCCGAAGCGGATCTTAAAGCAGGAGACGCAGCATTCATAACAGTTGATCTTGTGGTCGGTACCGACGGCACGACTCCTCTGGCAATAAGTGAGTTTGAAAAAATTAACGGATGTCATGTCAAGTATCCGGAAAGAGTCGTCATAGTCAATGATCATTTTGTACCTGCAAAGGATATAAAAACGGCGCAGGCAGTTAAAATGCTTACTGCATTTGTGAAGGACAACGGCATAAGCCATTATTACAGCTCTGGCAACGGAGGTATTTGTCATGTACTTGTGCCTGAACGCAGACTTGTAAGACCGGGAGATCTTGTTGTAGGAGTTGATTCACACACAGTGACATATGGCGCACTGGGAGCTTTTTCTACCGGTATAGGTTCGACAGATATGGCTTGTGCGCTTCATACAGGACAGATATGGTTCAAAGTGCCTCAGAGTGTTAAGGTAATATTTGACGGTAAACCTGCTGCCGATGTTTCGGCAAAGGATATAGCGCTGTGGATGACAGGGCATTTCGGAGTAAACGGACTGACGTACAGCTCGGTGGAATTTGAAGGAAGCTGCTTTGAAAACATTGATATAGCAGGTCGTCTTACTATCTGCAATATGATCGTTGAAATGGGTGCCAAAAATGCATTTATCCCGGTTGATCAGAAGACAATTGATTACTGCGGTGGAGGAGAGCCAGTAACAGCTGATGCTGATGCAGAGTACGTCGAAGTATATCATATAGACGTATCACAGATTAGACCAGTGGTCGCTGCTCCGTATCTTCCTTCTAACGTAGTGAAGGTTGAGGAAATGGGTAAAGTCTATGTAGATCAGGTATTAATCGGGGGGTGTACCAATGGAAGATACGAGGATTTTCTTGAAGCGCACAGAATACTCAGAGGCAGAAAGGCAGCTGAGAACGTAAGGCTGATAATAGTCCCCGGATCGCAGGATGTTATGAAGAAACTGACACTGAGCGGTTTACTCAGTGATTTCCTTGATGCAGGTGCAGTCATCAGTCCGCCAACCTGCGGAGCGTGTGCCGGATGTCATATGGGAGTTCTTGCTGATGGTGAAGTCGGCTTATTCACGACAAACAGGAACTTCTACGGAAGAAGCGGTCACAGAGAATCAAAGGTATATCTTGGCTCTCCAGAGACGGCTGCATGGACTGCAATAAGAGGATTTATCACCTGCTGCTGACTGACTTGTTCTGCATACTGCGAGCAGTCAATCAACAGGGTTATAAGGAGTTTGATGCATAATGGCATTAGTTCATAAATTCGGTGATAATATAGATACTGATGTTATCATACCGGCGAGATTCTGCAACGATCCAAGCAAGGAGTATATTGCCAAACATTGTATGTATGATTATTCTCCCGGATTTGCAGAGCGTGTAAGCGAGGGAGATATTATCATTGCCGGAGAGAATTTCGGCTGCGGTTCATCAAGAGAAGCGGCGGTATGGGCTATATCAGGTACAGGTATAAGCACAGTGATCGCAAAGTCATTCGCAAGGATCTTCTACAGAAATGCTGTGAACACCGGTCTGGAGCTGATCGTATGCAGCGAGATCGCTGACATAGTGGCTGACGGCAGCAGTATCAAGATAGACCGTAAAAACAGAAGCCTGATAACAGCAAGGAAAAGCGTAACGTACAGAAGTGGAAGCAATGATGTATGTTCAGATATAATAAGAGCCGGAGGCTTGATAAACTATATCAATTCCGGCACATTTGAGGAGAATAATAATGAGTAAAAAAATAGTAGCTTATTTCTCAGCAAGTGGGATCACTGCCAAGACAGCTAAGGAGCTTGCCGGATATGCCGGAGCTGACATATACGAGATAAGACCTGATGTTCCGTACACAAAAGCTGATCTTAACTGGCATAATCCCAGGGCACGCAACACTATTGAAATGAATACACCCGGTTTCAGACAAGCTATGGCTGATAAGAGTGCCAATATCGCAGAATATGATACCATATTTTTAGGATTCCCGATCTGGTGGTTCATAGCTCCTACTATAATCAACACATTTCTTGAGAGCTATGATTTTACAGGGAAAAAGATAATACTTTTTGCAACATCAGGTGCCTGCGGATTCGGCAGAACGCTGCAGAATCTCAAACCAAGTGCGCCTGGAGCGGAGTTTATCGTTACCCGTGTAAATCCGTCATCAGATGATCTTAAGCGTATAGCAGAGATGTGATCCGGAACTGTTATTGACGAATATAAAAAGGCATGTTGCAGCCATAGCCTGACAGATATGTCGGCATGAAACTACTATAAAGGCAGGAGAAAAGAATGATAAAGTTATTATATCAGGGACATTCAAGTTTCAGACTTATTGATGAGAAAAATGATACAGTCATCTACATTGATCCATTTGCAGGAGAAGGATATGATGTTCCGGCAGATGCTGTCCTTGTGACACATGAACATCCGGATCATAATCAGGTTGATATGGTTCCGAAGAAGGCAGACTGCAAGATTTACCGTGGTGTAGAATTTGCAAAGAAGGGAAGCATGGTTTCTTTTTCTGTGAGAAGTATTGACATTTTAACATTTCCTGCGTATAATAATTATCATGATATATCAGAATGCGTTGGCTTTATTATTAAGGCAGGGGACAAGGTTTTGTATTTTGACGGTGATACATCTAAGATAAAGGAAATGGAGCAGCTGAAAAGCAAGCATATCAATTATGCATTTCTTCCTATCGACGGCTTCTACAATATGGATGCTGCTGAAGCAATGGAATGCAATGAGATCATATGTCCTGATTATGCTGTGCCTATCCACGTTAATTCCGAAGATTTCCTTGATATGACAAAGACTGAAGAGTTTACGTCAGGTAACAGGAACATCCTTGATCCATCTGATGTATTGGAATTTTGATTAACTAATGGAGGAATAGTAATGTATATTTCTGACGAAAGAGCTTTTGAGCTTATTGCAAAATACGGCAGTCCGCTGTATGTTTATGACGAAGCTATATTAAGGAAATCATGCCGTGATATGCATGATCTTCTGCCTGAAAAGAAGCTGAGAGTCAATTTTTCAGCAAAGGCAAACAGCAATCCGGAACTGCTGAAAATAGTAATGGACGAAGACATTGATGTTGATGCAATGTCTCCGGGTGAGATATTCATACAGAAATATGCTGGATATCCTGCTGAAAGAATATTCTATATTGGTAATAATGTATCAAAAGAAGAAATGATGTATGCTATCAAGGAGAACGTACTTGTAAGTGTAGATTCACTTTCACAGCTTGAGTCCTTCGGTCAGATCAATCCTGGCGGAAAGGTTGCTGTAAGATTCAACCCCGGTGTTGGTACAGGTCATCACCGGAAGGTCGTAACAGCCGGAAAGAAGACAAAATTCGGCGTTCAGAAGGATTTTGTTCCACAGGTCAAGGAACTTATTGCAAAGTACAACCTTGAGCTTGTTGGTATAGATCAGCATATCGGTTCTCTTTTCCTTGAGGCAGAGCCTTATATAAATGGTGTCAAGAGTCTCCTTGAGATAGCAAAGGAATTCCCTGGACTGAAGTTCATAGATATGGGCGGCGGATTCGGTGTGCCTTATCATGAGTGTGAGAAACGTCTGGATCTCAAGGATCTTTCAGATAAACTGAATGATGTTCTTGATGAATTCCTTGCAGAGTATGACAACAAGGATGTGATCTTCAAGATCGAGCCGGGCAGATATATTCCTGCAGAGTGCGGACTCCTTATTGGTGAGGTATACTCAGTTAAGGAGAACTACGATATGTGCTATGTTGGTACTGACCTTGGATTCAATGTCCTGATGCGTCCAGTACTTTATGATTCATATCATGCAGTACATATCGCAAAGAAGGACAGCAGCAGCGAGAGGATAACTGCAAGCATTGTCGGAAATATCTGTGAATCAGGTGACATTATCGCAAACGAGCGTGATATGGAGAAGGCTGTAGAAGGAGATATAGTTATAGTTGGAAATGCCGGTGCATACGGCTATTCAATGAGTTCAAACTACAACTGCCGCCTCAGACCTGCTGAAGTTCTCATCGGACTTGACGGAATTGACAGACTGATACGCAGAAGAGATACATTTGAAGATATTATCCGTAACTGCTCAGAGATCTGACGATAGAACAGCGAATAATTCTAATGCCACAGTGTCAAGCTGTGGCATTATGTTTAAAAAGATAGTACACTATGGATATGCACTTTAAATGCCGTATCCCGATACTTATGGAGGTAAAGGAAGAGTATTCGGTATCCAAGGAACTTGAAGATGTTATAAAGGAAAGGAACAAGACCATAGCTGATGTGATAATGGAGAGGACAGCAGACCGCTTCTTATAATCGGGCCTTGTTCAGCGGACATCGAGGACAGTGTTATCGGCTATATATTCCGTATCAGGGAGGCACGGGATGAAAATGCATCTTCGTACAATCAATGAAACAGGTTTCACTTGTGCGGACGAGATGCTGTATCCTTAAAAACACAGATATCTCAACGATCTTCTCAGATATGTTGCTGTAGAAGCACATTCTGTAGAGAATCAGCAGCACAGACTTACTGCCAGTGGATTACGTATACCGATTGGATTGAAGAACCCAGTATGTGGAATCATACCTGTACTTATAAATTCAATTGAGGCAGCCCATTTGGGTAATGTCATTAAGCTAAGAAAACGTAAAATAGTCACAGAATCTGAAAATGATACTGTGACTATTTTTATGAATACAATGTAAATTTTTGCAAAAAAGGTATTGACAAAAAGACGAAAATGTGCGGCGAAGCCAATCAGATATACACATCTGATTGGAGGGCTTTATTGTGCAGAAATACTGTAATATCGTTAAAAATAAGCTTAATAAGCTTATTCGCAACATGGAGTACCTCACGGGGGCGATACCAATAGAGTTTCTGAAATCGTCGAACAGGTGAATGACGAAAACACTTCCATCCTGCAATATAACAATGAGAATTCTCTTTCCTGTAAACTTTCACTTGCATACTACTCTGCAAGAACGAATTATACAATTCACCGGGGATTAGCAGGTGGAAAAGGCTATGAGAATTTGGTATTCATTCCACAAAAGGGATGTCAAACACCAGCTGTGATTGTGGAACTGAAGTGGAATCATTCAGCAGAGACGGCAATTGAACAGATCAAGAGGAAAGAATATGTGAAGAGCCTAAAAGATTATTCTGGCGAGATTTTGCTGGCAGGCATCAGTTATGATAAGAATGCAGAAAAGCATCACACATGTATGAATGATCGTACCCTTTTTCTCTTTATGCAACTTTCGTCTTAAAATGCAAGCCAACGGAAAACGCTCAAGCAAAAGAAAACGCAATTTAAATTGTATCAAAATAAGCGTTCTTTGGCATAATCGCACCTAACGAATGATACAATCGTTAGGTGCATTTTTATTGCAAAAAGCCGAGAAATAAGGCGTTTTTGGATTATCATAAAACGATAACAGCCACAGTGAGCGGAAAATCACTGTAGATTTTTTCTTTTTGCAGTTTAAAATAAAACGAAAGCGAGTAATTGTTTTATTTTTAAGAGCTAACGTTTTATTTTAGAGGTTATCGTTTTATGATTGAATTTTAAACTGAACTATATCCCGAAAAGTGTGTACTACCGTTTAAAAGTGAAATTATTCGTACTCAAACTCAAAACTTGCATGATTACTTACAAATTCGCATAGGATTTGTTTTTTGTATGAAAACCGGTAGTATGCCTTGCATGAAGCACTTTCATGAATGGTTCGGTTCATTAAACCGTTATTAGGTGCAGCAAGCGGATGTGCATTTTTCTTCAGTAATCTTACAGTTAAGTGAAAGTCTCCCTGATGAACTGTAACGGTATTCTTATCAATATGCTTTGTTTTCGCTCCAAGATATGTTGCTATACGATATTCCTTTCCGTTTAACAAAACGATGCCGATAATTCCCGTAAAGCGAAATCTTAAGAACGGTATATCCGCAACGGACAGCATCAAAGAACCGTTTTTGAAATGGCACTGCGTCCAGACGTATCGTTCTGGAAAGGAAGTACCGCAATCTCCTTCAATATAACCGATTCCATGTTTGAAAATATATTGCTGTCCGTTAATCATGATTTGTCCATTTATCTGGTGTTTCATGCTAAAAACACTATGTCTGCATTGCATGAATGGAATATATTTGAAAGGTCCCATAATGTCATATTGAATTGGAGAAATAGCACTGAATTTCAGAAATCCCCGTATATTCACCTACTATAATAATATTAGTCGTTAAATCCATGACAAGCCAGCCATGGTTTACATGCACTTGTTACTTAAGCTATAATGAAAGCAGTGATTGGACTAACGTAGTTCACCTTGGGACACCACGCCCGTACGTGAGACAGTTATCCATGCTTTCGTTACAGCGTTCGATTTTGCAGGTAGAGCCATTCGTATACGCTCGCATCACTCAGTAGGCAGAATAGGTAACGAGGAAAGAATGGATTTATCGATCACAAATTCTATCAGTAGGAGAGATGTATATGAACGCAGTTGGAATTGACGTATCCAAAGGAAAAAGTACGGTAGCTGTAATCCAGCCCTTTGGAGTCGTCATAGCTGAACCTTTCGATGTGCTTCACACGGACAGTGATTTAAAGAAACTGGTTGCCTTTATCAAATCGCTGTCCGGTGAAACAAAGGCTGTTATGGAGTACACCGGTACTTATTATGAACCCATTGCAAATGTACTCCATAACGCTGGTATATTTGTATCCGTAGTCAACCCGTTGCTGATTGATGACTACGATACAAATCGTGTCAGAAAAGTCAAGACGGA
>CAMZZN010000060.1 GCA_947345935.1 uncultured Ruminococcus sp. | reverse complement strand
CAGTTCACACTATGTTTTATTATAACACAAGATTACAGTTTGTGCAGAAACTTGCAGTGAAATGCCGGTCTATATACAGTGAAAAGTCGAACCTTGAATTATTTTAATGAAGAATCAAAATAATTATTCATAATTTATTTTAACCCTACATATTTTAATTGTCAATACCTGTGGCATGAAATGCATATTTTTGGCACGAAATACATATTATTATTTTAATATAAAATAAGCTTTTATCAGTCTCGAAATTTCACACAAACGTTATGCAGTCCGAACATCTCTATCCCAACTGCACATTCCCGCTACTCCGCTGCCGATAATAATGACATCTGCTTTAGAACTTATATTCATAGAAAAAAGTAATATAATTAGAATGTATTTTTTATAGTTCAACAATTATCGTAGACTTTTTAAGGATTATAAAATTTCCTGTTCTTCCGTTAAAACTATGCGTTATATTTCTTATCTTGCTACTCCTTTGAAGCGTTTTTATCCCTATGGATACGTGGGCTTAGTATCTCTTACCAGTTTTGGCAATTTTATATTTGTCTGCCATACTGATTCCATAATTGCCTCCATTGCAAAAACGCCGTTTGCATCGATGCAAACGGCGTTGTTTTTTTGATCCTGCAAATCTGCCACAGGAATGTCGTTTTCTAAATTGTCTCTCGCAAGATCGTTCTCGATAGTCGGATATGCAGAAGAAATCGGAACTTCATGGGAGTATGCTAAAAGTTTGGCCTTTAGTCAATCTCAAACGAATTTAAAACTCTATCCGGAGTAATATTGTCACGCAGCAAGTCAAGCGCATGATTATGTTTTTCTTCTCCCAGAGTCGAAGCGCATAAATCGGAAATAACGACACAGTCCTGCACAGCATCATAACAGGCAAGAACTGTCGCAAGTACGCAGCAATCGGTATTTACTCCACAGAAAAAAAGTCTGTCAAAGCCCTCGCTTTGTATATACTTTCTGAATTCTTTCGTAAAACCTGAGCAAGTAGTTTTGTCAAAAATATGCTGTGCAAACGGTTTAATTACCGAAACAATCTCGGCATCCAAAGTGCCGGACATACAATCTTTCCAGTTCCCTAATTTGTAACATGCTGTTTCCGGGGTGTTGCAGTATCTTGTGGCAATAATACTGTCAAAACAACTTCTCTCAATAAATTTTGCTGTCTTGTGAGGAAGATGTTCAGTATATTGATTAATAAAAGCATTTTGCATATCGACTATTACCAGACATTTTTTCATTTTCAAAACCTCTTTTCAGATTTATTATGTCCTAAAAAGTGAATTAAAATTTTGAAAAGCAACTTTTTGTAATAAGTGTCAGGTAGTATACTTTGACTTATATATTATATCCCAATTTATTTTAGTTTCTTAACCAAAGCAAGAACCAATTCTGCATCGCTGTCCGAAATCTCATTAAGCGCATCAATAATATCTCCATGCAGCATAGGATTACTATTTTCATCGTCGAAAAATTCTTTTGGTGTGATTCCAAGATATTCGCAAATGGAAATAAATTCGCTCATGGACGGCAGTGCTCTGCCGGATGAAATACTATGGATATAGCTTTTGCTGTGTCTAAGATCAAGACTCATCTGATATTCAGAAATGTTCTTCAGCATCCGAAGCCTGGTGATTCGATTTCTTATAAATTCCTCATAATTCATAATTGTACCGCATTAATTATTTTACTATACTTATTGTAGTACATTTCCGGCGATGACATTACAAATTTTATCGGGAATTGCTATTGATAAATACCGCTATAATTAGTTATAATATAAATACATGGATGATTCAATTTGTACTTTTCAAATTAGCATTATCTCAGTTCATCGCAAATAAATTCTTATAATATACCATTATGAGAACAAATTGTCAATACTGTTTTTGATACATTTGTACAAAACGCAGAAAGTATGTATAAAACTTTATAGATTTTAACAATAAAGAGCGTCTTTAAATGATGAGATTTTTAAATTTTTAGTGTAAAATAAGTCTTTTTTCTCTATTTCTAGTCAGAATGTTGTTTGTGTTATACTAATTTTGCTCGTTTGTAAAAATGAGTGATAAAACAGGAGGTGCATTAAATGTCAAGACGTGGAGAAAACATATTCAAACGAAAGGACGGACGCTGGGAAGGACGCTAT
Source organism: uncultured Ruminococcus sp. (assembly GCA_947345935.1). Lineage (GTDB taxonomy): Bacteria > Bacillota > Clostridia > Oscillospirales > Ruminococcaceae > Ruminococcus. Next base: position 10,436 of record CAMZZN010000060.1, on the reverse strand, counting down.
AAATCGGGTCTTAACGAAAAAGGAAAGACAAAATACTCATCGGTTTACGCTCGTACATACCGTGAATGTTCACAGAAACTTCAAGAGGCAAGGAAAAAGACCTGCGTTAACAAAAGTTCAATCACTTTTGAACAGCTTTTTTAGCAGTGGCTTGAAAGCAGGAAAAACATCGTTAAAAAATCTACTTATGTGAACTATGTATCACTCTATGGAACTCATATCCGACCCGAATTTGCAGCAGTCAGTCCCGATAAAATTACGGTTTTCATGATAAATCAATACATCTCAGAGCTGATTGAATCAGGCGGAAAACACGGCTCAGGACTGTCTGCAAACACTGTTCAGGCTGTTACGATTATTATGAAATCCGTTTTCAAATACGGCGAAGTCACGCTTAATATCTCAAATCCAGCTAAAAATATTTCGCTTCCGAAAACAGAATTTAAGGAAGTTGAAACTTTCAGCAAAACAGAAATGGAATGTATCAGAAATTGCGCTATAACCGGAAGTGTATCGGATTTAGGAATCCTTCTGTGCTTGTACACGGGTATGCGAATCGGCGAGGTTTGCGCCTTGAAGTGGTCTGATATCGACATGAATGCTCAGCTTATTTCCGTTAGTAAGACGCTATATCGCATTAATAATCCTACCGGAAACGATCCGAAAACGATTATTTTAATTGATGCTCCCAAGAGCAAAAAATCGCTTAGAAAAATTCCTGTTCCGACCTTTATGATTAAGCGATTAGCGGAAATTAAAGAAAACTGCGAGCCTGAAAATTATTTCCTGACCTGCTCCAATAGGTACATTGAGCCGAGAGCATATCGAGAACGTTATAAGAATTTTCTTAAAACGGCAGATATTCCCTACAAAAACTTTCACGTTCTTCGCCATACTTTCGCTACTGAATGTATTCGTTGCGGAATTGACGTTAAAACCGTAAGCAAACTGCTTGGACATTCCAATGTGAAAATTACTCTCGACCGCTATGTTCATTCTTCAATGGACGACAAACGTCGTCAGCTCCAGAAATTATACGCTTTTTGATTTGTATTGATGGTCTGATTTTTGGTATATTATGCTTGATTTTTGCCTGTATTGCGTTGATTCTTGAAATATTTTCTCATAATTGGTAATAGAAGAAAATATAATTAAATTTGAATATTTAAATATCAAATTCTCAACAATTTTTGAAATGTAACCAAACAAAATCAGGAGGTTATATTATGAATCGGAATACAGAAAAAAATCTGTAACTGATTCAAATGAAAATGGGAAATCAGACAATAGTTAGATATTACATACATAGATATGTTTGAGAATGGTAAATTCAGCAAGAATATACAATTCTTGTATGATAGAAAATTATGTGTGGAAAGGGAGAATTGAATATGCCAGATATGCGCGATTTACGAAAACTCAATGAAGAGATCATGGAAAATTACGATGTACAGTACGATATCCATTTGATGAAGTATCATTTTCATCTTTTAAATTACCATATTCGCTTTCATTAAGCTTTTCATTTGCAAGTTTATCTCCTTCTTCGGCGGATAATCTATCTTCTATCGGCTTTTTTCATATTTAAAATCAAAATCAAGTGGTAAAATCTGCTCCATAATAAGCCATTTAGCACATAACATACCAGTTGCAGCAAATAATAGAGATAGATCTTTTGAGTTGAATATTCCAGTTTTTTCTGAGAATTCCTTATCCAAATCCAATATTATGTTTCCTGCGTTTTCAAATGTTTTTTTGGCTATTTCGATTTTTCTGCGTTTTTCTTCGAAACCTGCAATATGTAAATCAAATTATATTTCGCCCTGTTCCATATGATGCAATGAAAAAAATCGGTACATCTGATATGCTGAAAGGCAAAATCGGATTAGGCAATATCGGTGGATCAACTCATAGAGCCTATACTATGGGACATGATCCAGTTTGGGGCTGGATATTCGGAAATATAAATATTATGACGAGAAGCATTACCCTTAAAAATCCAAAATTAGATACTTACTCTGTTACAGAAGAAGGTTTGAACATCATTTCTGAGCCTAAAAGCAATATACTTAAAGAAATCAAAAACGCAATTGAAAGTACTATCGAAGACCATAAAAGACTTCCTGCTGCTGTATTCAAACAAAGTCTACATTTTTTATCAGATAAATACACCAAACAAGGACTTCCAATCCCTTTTTTAAGTGCTGAAAAAGCACAGGAATTAATAAAAAAAGGCTGGAATTCTGTTGAAGTCGGAAATGCAATAAAGAAATTTTTGAAAAAAAGCGCTAAATTAACAGGGACTATAGCATTACAGTTTTCAATAAGCTTTTTAATAAATATGATTATAAAAGCTATTCATCTTATGTTATATGACGAAAAAAAGGATGGCAATTTTAAATTGTATGAAGTACGTACAAGAAGAATCATAAAAACAGCAAATGTGATATCATCATCGTCTAATCTTCTTGTAAGCGCAGGATTTGCTTTAGCAAAAAAAGATGTTATGAATGGTGTAAAACAATTGGATTTCGGTGGTTATATTGAAACAATACATCGTTTAATCACAGATACAAAATTCATCAATGAGATTAAACGTGAGTACATTGTCAGCAATTTTGAAGCAATCGCTTTAGGATACGACGATTCTTATGAAAACAATAATAATTACGGAGGGAAAAGCATGGCTTTCGCAGGAATGACTTCATTAAATGCCATAGATGAAGAATAGGATAATTATACTGAAAAAGAACTTCGAGATATCAACAGATTAGCCCAAAATCTGAAAAGGAAAATAGATGATATTATTGTGTATGTCGATGATCCAAATCGTCTGAATGCATAAAAAGACCAAATCAAGAAAACAGAAAATAAATTTTTGAGAAGATTGGGATCATGATTTTTACTACAAGTGATATTCATGGAGATTATAATATACATATATTTTCCGCAATCGTTTTAATATGCAGAAACAACTAACACGTTCAGATTATATGATTATCTGCGGGGTATTCAGATTGGTATGGGATAATTCTGCGGAAGAAAGATACAGGCTGGAATGGTTGGACTATAAACCGTGGACTACGCTCTGAATAGACGGTAATCACTAAAATTTCAATATGCTGAAGAAATATCCGGTTGAAAGTTAGCATGGGGGTAAGATACAGAAAATTACAGATAATATTTTTCATCTTTACAGAGGAAATAGTTTTGAAGTTGACGAAAACGTATTTTTGCATTTGGCGGTTCAGAAAGTCATGATAAGCAGTATCGAAAACTTGGTGTTACAATATGGAAAGAAGGGCTTCCAAGTATGTAGAAAATAGCTCATGGCAGGAAGATTCTTGAAACTGCAAATTTGGATGTGGATTTAATCGTTACGCATTCGTTTCCAAGCAGTATACAACGAAAACTTTTTCACGGTCATGATTACACTCGTAATAGACTGACTGATTTTTTTGATGAAGTTGATAAGAAAACAAATTTCAATCTCTGGTTTTCCGGACATTATCATCGGTCAGGCGTGTATTATAAGAATCATATTCTGATTTATAATGATATCGTAAAGTTGACTGACACAGGTTTTGAAAGAGTTTATCCTAAAGGAAAAAGGTAAAATTAAATACGCTCTTTATAAAAGGGAGAATACACATCATGAATGAAAATAGAGCTATTTTTATAAGCGCAGCTACGTGTCGTGGAAAAACTCGCAGCCATAATGAAGACCGCTTTTTTATTGATTCTATGGGAATCTTCCGGGATGAAAGCAAAGTCGCAAATATTCTGACTAATTCGGAATGTCGAATTTTTGCGGTATGTGATGGTATGGGTGGAGAAGAGCTTGGAGCGAAAGCTGCCGAAACAGCTGTTGAAGTATTATCAGAATTTTCAAATCATCTGAAAAACGCTTCCGAGCAAGAACTTACCAAAGTCGTAAATGAGTACGTCAATGAAGCCAACAGGCGTATATGCAAAATGGCTGCGAATAATGGAGCTGATGTAAGCGGCTGCACTCTTGCAATGGCAGTTATTTATGGAAATATCGCTTATCCGTTTTATATAGGCGACAGTCGTATCTATTACCACACTGACGGTACACTTATCCAACTTTCAGCAGATCATACACTTGCCATGTACAAATTAAAGATTGGAACCTATACAAAGGAGGAATCTTCAACCAGTCCTAATGCACACAGATTGACCGCTTTTTTAGGCTCTGATCCAAACAACAAAGGATTTTACGCCGCTGTCTGTGAGCCTGTTGATTTAAATCACGGAGAACTGCTTATTTGCAGTGACGGTCTGACGGATATGCTTTCTCCACAGGAAATATTGGAAACAATGCTTGAATATGATAAGCAACTTGCTGCTTATTATCTTATGGACAAGGCAATAGAAAATGGCGGTTTAGATAATGTGACCTGCATTATAGTCAAAAAATCAAGCAAATCATATTAAACTCTATGACATAATTCATAATTGATTAAAATTTCAAACTCACGCCCGACCGTTAGGTCGGGCATAATTTTTCACTAAAAATAAAACCTGCACGTTCGTCCGGTCACATCAGCAACACGGTCACGCAGTTTAGCGATTTCTTCCGGACTGCTGTTGTAAAGCTTCCCGTTATGGAAGTTCACCGAGTTCATAATCATATGAGCATGATAGAACGAACCACCTTGATTTTCCTCGTGAATCCCGGTTATCAGCTGATATTTATCGGCAAGACTTTCAGCGATCTGCTCTGTCATAACGCTTGCATTTTCCTTGTCAGTAACATTTTTATCGTATGAGATCACGAAATGCATCAGCGGATTATCGCCTGTTTTGCCAAAATATTTCTTTACCGCCATCATCTGATCGTATGTATTTTTTGTGTTGTACGGATCAACTCAATATCCTCTTACCTCCACAGATCTGCCGTCCCCGACATAATTCACGGCATTTTTCATATACTTCTCACCACCGAAGGTATCGCGCTTCACTTTAATAATAACCATAACTTTTTTTGCCTCCGTTTCCATTTTTTCAGCCTTATCAGGAGCAAATTTCTCTACCGCTCCGCAGGCTGTATTCACAAGATTCTGTATCTTCACCATAATATCGGGAGTTACTGATTTTTGGCTGTGTATCGCCGAATCAACAATGTAACTGCCCATTGACATATCTTTTTTATCCGCCATTTTCTGTATTGCCAAATACTGTTCCTCCGTCATGCGTAATGATGTGACTTTTGTTTTCTTTTCAGATTTTTTTGAACCCATGAAAACAATGCAGAAGATAACTCACGAACAGGAACAACCGCAATTTAAACGTTAGTATCTTATCCGGACGTACCACCCTATTACCGCCAAAGTCTATGTGATTGATGACGGCGAACACAGCACAATGCTGCTTACGGAAGAATATTAATGCCAGTCCATATGGACTGGCAATTTTCATTTACAGAGGAAAAAATCATGGAAGAGAGTAAAATTTACTGCTCCCACTGCGGAGTTTTAATTGAGAATGAGGACTTCAATACAGTCGGCGGAGAACCAATCTGTCAGGACTGCGCTGACCGATATACCGTCATTTGCGACAGATGCGGAGCGACAATCTGGGAATCTGACGCTTACGGCGATGATTATACAAATCTTTGTCCACACTGTTACGAAAATTATTACACACGCTGCGAAGAATGCGACGCGCTTATTCACAGAGATGACGCTTTTCTCTTTGAGGATTGCGACTACTGCTCCGAGTGCTATCACGAAGTCAGCAAAAACAGTGCGATCCATGAATACAACTACAAGCCCGAACCAATATTTTACGGCGAAAATTCACGATATTTCGGCGTTGAACTGGAAATCGACGGAGCGGATAAAGATGATGACAACGCCAAGGAACTGCTTGAAATCGCAAACGAAAACGATGAACATATCTACATCAAATCCGATGGCTCGCTTGACGACGGCATGGAAATTGTCTCTCACCCGATGTCATTAAATTACCATAAAAAATTCTGCTGGGAAAATATTACGAAAAAGGCGATATATCTCGGCTACCGTTCGCATCAGACAAGCACTTGCGGACTGCACATTCATGTCCATCGCAAATCTCTTGGATTAGACAGCATCGAGCAGGAAGAAGTTATCGGTAGAATTCTTTATTTCGTGAAACATCACTGGAATGAACTGCTGAAATTCAGCCGCAGAAGCGAGTATGCAATGAACCGTTGGGCTTCACGTTACGGATATGAATCAAGTCCGCAGGCAATCATGGAAAAGACTAAAAAACGCAGCTGCGGAAGATATACAGCGGTCAATCTTATGAATTATTCAACAATTGAATTTCGCCTGTTCAGAGGCACTTTGAAACATAATACGCATATCGCAGCGCTTGAATTAGTTGACAAAATCTGCGATCTGGCACTGCTCTGCACCGACAACGAAATGCAGAAAATGTCATGGTCTGAATTCGTTTCAAACATCACTGACCCGGAACTTATACAATACCTGAAAGAACGGGATATCTACATAAACGAGGAAATTAACGCTGAGGAGGAACTTTAATGAACAAGTTTGACATCACAAAAATCATCTCTAAAACGCCGGCAATGGGAAATCCGGTGCAGGAAATAATCAAGGTCGCCGCCCTCGTTGCAGCCGCCTGCCTTACCTATAAAATCGAAGATATTGTCAAGGCAATAATTGACGGAAAAAACAGCGGCGAAATTCATTACGGGGAGGAAAAATAATATGTGCGCATTATTCGGCTGGCTCGATTACAAGGGAATTGTGCCTTACAAAATTCTGAAAAAGCTTACTCAGACTCTGGCAAACGCAGCAGAAGAACGTGGTACTGATGCGGCTGGAATTTCCTATATCAGGGACGGCAGAGTTATAATTTACAAACGTCCGAAGCCTGCGCACAAACTTAGATTCAATGTTCCGGACGGTACAAAAGCTTTTATGGGACATACTCGTATGGCTACACAGGGCGATAAATCGCAGAATTTTAACAATCATCCATTCTCCGGTACTGCCGGAGATACTTCTTTTGCTTTCGCTCATAATGGAGTTCTCTGGAACGATAGAGGGCTTCGCAATGATAAAAAGCTCCCGGATACGCATATCAGGACTGACAGCTACATTGCAGTCCAGCTTATTGAACGGCAGGGAAAGCTGAATTTCGATTCACTGCGGTATATGGCGGAGACGGTAGAAGGAAACTTCACTTTCACGGTTCTCGATCAGAACAACAGCCTTTACATTATAAAGGGCAGCAATCCGATGTGCCTGCTCCGTTTTGAATCGCTCGGACTGTACATATATGCTTCGACAGAGACTATCATGAAGAACGCTTTACGCAAAGCCGGATTATATAAATTCGCTTCTGAGAAAATAGAAATTGTCGAGGGGGATCTTCTGCGTATCGACAGAAACGGCGGGATCACTCGCTCTGAGTTTGAGCCGAAGCTATACCGCTCAAAATGTATGAGTTGGTACGGCGATAACGAGCCATACTACGGAAGAGCTGTTATTAGCGTATTGCGGCTGCTACGACGTGGACAGTTCCGATGTTGAACTTCTTCTTGAATACGGCTACACCTGCGATGAGATTGAGGATATGCTTGCCGACCATGCTCTGCTCCATGAAACCTTGCGGGCAATCAAATTTGAGGATTGTTATGACGATTTACTGATGGAGATGTAACTTTATAGCTAAAAAAGGTAACAACGAGGGAAGTATCTACAAGGATAAGCAGGGACGATGGAGGGGGCAGGTCACACTGCCCTCTGCTGACGGAAAAATAAAAAAGAAATATTTCTATGGTAAGACCAAAAAAGAAGTAACAGAAAAAGTTAATGAACTCCTGAATCAGCTCCGCACAAATACTTATATCGAACCATGTAAAATGACACTCTATGAATGACTATGCACATGGCTTGAAACTTATAACAGCAATATTCGCATGACAACTAAAGTCAATTATGATACATATGTCCATAAACATAAACATATCAAAAAATCTATCGGCGGTTACAAACTATGTGAACTGAATACGCTGATAATTCAGCAATTCTACATGGATAAATCAAAAAGCGGCAGACTTGACGGAGCAGGTGATCTAAGTCCGAAAACTCTCAGAAATCTTCATAAGGCTCTGAATTAGGCAGTTTATCTTGATATGATACAGAAAAATCCGACCGATTTTGCAGTACCGCCAAAACGTAAGAAAAAAGAAATGAGATATTTCACGGTAGAAGAACAAAAAAAGTTACAGGAAGTTATCAAAGGTCACAGGCTGGAAATGGCTGTATTACTTGATTTGTATACAGGCATGAGGCAGGGCGAACTGCTCGGATTATCATGGAAAGATGTACATATCACTCCTGACGGAAACAACTACATCAGAATTACTCAGACTCTTAACAGAATCAAAAATCCTGATTCGGATTCACCACGGAAAACAATACTTGCTATAAACGAGCCTAAAACAAGTCATTTTGTACGTACAATTCCACTGTTACCAGAAATTGCAGAACGTCTTGCAAGGCATCGCCTGATGCAGGAAAATTACCACCAACAGAACGACTATCCAGCGCCTGAATTTGTATTCACATCAACTACAGGTACTCCCATAGAACCTCGTGATTTCCAGCGTGATTTCAAGAAAATTCTGCAAAGAAACAATATCCGTGAAATCAATGTACACGGAATCCGTCACACTTATGCTCTCCGTGCACTTGAATCGGGAATGTCGGTCAAAACACTGTCAGCTATTCTCGGTCACAGCAGTACCGCCTTCACTATGGATGTTTACGGTCACGTAACCGAAGAATTCAAGGATGATGAAGTTTCACGTATGAAAAATTTCCTGTAATACTAAATGAAAACAGAAGTCAAAGTCAGATTTCCTACTTCTGTTTTTATCTGATATTTTTCATGAGCCTGCTATACAAATTGATTAATTAGCAAAGTGCAATAAAAATTACCTGTCTGAAAAAAACTTGTAGAAAAAGCTTTTGTTTTTTGGAATAATGTAGTATAATCATGAAAGGACAAAATATCATGAAAAACGCTCAGTTAACAGAAAAACTTCTTATTTCACCTGCCGAAGCCTGTGAAATTCTCGGCATCGGTCGCACTACTGAAAACGGAGGTGAGGAAAATGAGTAAAGGAGCTAACGGAACAGGTACAGTCTACAAACCAAAGCACCCAAGTAAGAATCTTCCGTTCAGAGCTGAAGTCTGGATTACAGATTTCTCACATTCTGATGGCAAACGCAGGGTAAGCAAAAATTTCAAGAAGAGAACCGAAGCTGAAAAATGGCGTGACGATATGCTTTCAAAGTACGGTAAAACAGACAATTCTGTCTGTAATCCAATGATAACGCTTTCTGAATGGCTGACTTTCTGGCTGAAAAACTTTACTCCGAAAATCAAGGACTCCACCAGAACAGGCTACGAGTGCTACATAGAACAGCATATTTCCAAGCACCGTATTGGTAAAATCAAGCTGAAAGATTTAAACGTATGCGATTTGCAGAGTTATGTCAGTTATCTTACATCAAGTGGCAATCTGAAAAATGACAGCGGACTGAGTACAAAAACTATACGTTCAATGATGCTGATGATTAAAAAGAGTCTCCATGCAGCTGTGGGGGCAGATATTATTAACAAGAATCCTGCTGAATATATTATTCTTCCGAAACTTCAACAAAAGCCTGTTGAATATCTGACATTGGAACAGGTCAAGAAACTTATAAATATCAGTCGAGGAGAACGCTGGGAAATATTCTTCCCATTGGCATTCATATCAGCCTGCCGTATCGTTGAACTCGGGGCATTAAGAAGAAGTTCACTGAAACCGAAAACGGAATATATTATCTTTCAATCGAAGGTTCTCTCAATCGTGCGAAAGACTTTTCAGGTGAATCGGATACACGAACTGTTCTCCGTATCGGTTCAACCAAGAATTCAAAACCACGTCAGATACCAATACCCGAAGAACTTGTCAAGCTGCTGCATAAACATTTTTAGAAACAGGACGAAGAAGCTGCAATAAGCTGCGGGAAATATCTTGACGATCCATATATATTCTGTAACGAACTTGGTAGTTTTGTTGACCCGTCCACTTTGAGAAACTGGAGCAAGAAAATTGCATCAAAAGCAAGTATAGATAACTTCTACACTCGCCTCCACTAATATGGACATCAAAAACTTAAGCGCTATCATCGGACACAGCAGCTGCAATGTCAGCACCCAATACTACATTGCCAGCGACATCAATACCAAAAGTATCGCTATGAAAACTATGAAGCCGTTCTATGATGAACTGCTCGGATAATTTAAACTTGTGAGGGGCGTGATGCCCATATGCGTTTACTTAATAGAAGAAATATGATATAATAAGAAATATGGAAACAAAAATAAAAGAAATAGAAAAA
>CAMZZN010000059.1 GCA_947345935.1 uncultured Ruminococcus sp. | reverse complement strand
CTCTGAAATGACTTTTCATATCGTTACATCCGTCAGACAGCTTTCAGCCGGAAAATACGGTATCTGCGAACCGGACGCCTCCCTGCCGCAGCCTTCTCTGACGGAAAGATCCGTGTGCATTGTTCCCGGACTTGCTTTTACGGAAAAAGGCGGCCGCCTGGGATACGGCGGCGGCTATTACGACCGTTTTTTGGCGGCTCATAAGATTCTGAACAGAATTGCTCTTTCTTATGAAGAACTTACCGTCACAGAGCTGCCGCTTATGACCCACGACATCAGAACAGATATAATTGTAACCGAAGAAAGGACGGTGCTCTGCAATGCAGAATAACGACGATCTCATAAACGACATTTTAAACGAACTTGACGGACAAAGGAACTCACCGCCTGAGGAAGCGCCTGTCTCTCCGGATGAACCGTACAGTCCGGAACCAGAACCGGCGCATGACGTAATTACGTCAGAATCAGAAGTATCTGCCAATGAGGATATTTTCCTAAACGACTACCAGAATTACTATCAGGACTCCTCCCCTGCTCCTGAAACGGCAGAAGAGGTTTATACAGAAAACGGCGAATATCAGGATAATGGAAGTTATTCCGGCGATTACGGCTATCCGCCGACAGAGGAATATCCTCCGCAGAGAAACGTTCCCCGAAAGAAAAAGAAAAAAAAGAAAAAAAGGAATCGTCTGCCCGGCGTTCTCATACTCACCACATTTATTTTCGCTGTTTCTATAGTTCTTGCAATGGTAATAATCGGATTTGGAAAAGATATGCTGGGTATAGGAAAAAGCGATACTACAAAACTCATTATAATCAAAGAGGGAGCTACAACCGAACAGATAGCCGAACAGCTTAAGGATGAAGGCATTATCAAGTCACCAAAGTTCTTTGTGCTCTTCTCACGTCTCAGAAAGGCGGATTCAATGTATATTGCAGGGGAGCATTTTATCCGTGCAAATATGGCTTATGAGACGATAATCCAGAATCTTACGACTGACGAGGAAGAAAACAAAAACTCTGTAGAAGTGACATTCCCCGAAGGTATCACAATTTTTGACGCAGCTCAGATCCTTGAAGAAAGCAACGTATGCAGTCAGGATGATTTCCTTTTCTACTTCAATGCCGCCGGCTACGGATTTGAGTTTGAGGACAGGCTGCCAGTTGATTCACAGCTTAAATTCAAGCCTATGGAGGGCTATGTTTTCCCGGATACATACTACTTCTACGAAGAAATGGATCCGGAAAAGGTATGTCAGAAGATCTATCTGAATTTCGACAGCAAACTGACTGATGATAGAATAAAGAAAATGGAGGAACTCCAGCTTTCACTTGACGAATTGATAACCTTTGCATCTATCGTTCAGAAAGAAGCTGCGACTACAAATACGATGACTATGGTTGCTTCCGTTTTCTGGAATCGTCTTAACAATCCGGACGATTTCCCGAAACTCCAGTCCGACCCGACCACTAACTATGTAAACAATGTAATAAAACCTAATCAGGACGTTTACAACAAAACAATGATAGAAGCCTACGATACCTATCAGGGCGCCGGTCTGCCTCCCGGAGCTATCTGTAATCCCGGAATTGAAGCTATTGACGCAGTTCTTGCAAACCAGAAAAGCGATTATTTCTACTTTATCGCCAATATATACACCGGTGAGACGCTTTTTGCAGAAACTCTTGAGGAACACGAAGCCAACCAGCAGAAAATAGATGAAGAAATTGCTCAGATGGAGTCAGAACAGCAGGGAGAGGGTGACGTCAGTGGAATCGAATAAGCTTGAACTTTTATCGCCTGCCGGAGATGAAGAACGCTTTCTGGCGGCTGTAAAATACGGCGCTGATGCCGTTTATCTGGGAAGAAAGCAATTCGGTATGCGCTCCTCCCCTCTTAACTTTGACTTTGAACAGCTCTGTAATGCGGTTAAATATGCACACGAAAGAAATGTAAAGGTATATCTGACCTGCAATACCCTGCCACGGAACAATGAAATACCTCATTTTGAACAGTTTGTACGTGAAGCTGAAGAAGCCGGTGTCGATGCTCTTATCGTTGCAGATATCGGACTGCTGATGCTCATAAAGAGATATGCCCCCGATATGGAGATCCACATATCAACGCAGACCGGAATCGTCAACTATGTGACCGCCCGTGAATTGTACGATCTTGGCGCAAAAAGAGTCGTTCTCGCCAGAGAGCTTTCATTGGAGGAGATCGCTGAGATCAGAGCGAAAACATCCCCTGAACTCGATATAGAAGCTTTCGTTCACGGAGCAATGTGCGTTTCGTTTTCCGGAAGATGTCTCCTTTCCCAGTATCTCGTAAACCGTGACGCCAATCGTGGAGAATGCGCACAGCCGTGCCGCTGGGGATATCATCTCATGGAGGAAAAACGTCCCGGAGAATTTTTTCCGGTTTACGAAGATGAAAAAGGAACATATATCCTTAATTCCAAAGATATGTGCATGATAGAACACATAGACAAGCTTGCGGACGCCGGAGTTACCAGCTTCAAGATCGAGGGAAGAGCGAAATCCGCATATTATGCGGCTGTTGTTACAAACGCATACAGAATGGCGATAGATGAATATTACAGCGATCCTACGAATTACAGCCTTTCCGACTGGATAAGGGACGAGGTATATAAGGTCAGCCACAGAAAATATTGCAGCGGTTTCTTTTTCGGCGTGCCGGAAGAATCACAGTATTATGAAAACAGCGGCTATATAAGAAACTATGATGTCGTAGCTGTTGTGGAAAAATGCGAAAATGGAATGGTTTACTGCACTCAGCGGAATAAATTCTTTGCAGGCGATACAGTGGAGATTCTTCCGCCCTCTCGGAGGCCTGTAGAACTTGTTCTTGATACGCTCTATGACGAAAACGATCAGGAGATTGAAACAGCCAATCATGCAATGATGCAGTTCTCTTTCAGATCCGATATGATATTTCCTTCCGGTTCCTTTATCAGAAAATTAGTTAATAAATAGTTTTTTGAAAATTTTCGTGTAAAATTATCGAAAATCTCTGGACAAATCTTGATTTATGTGATATAATTTAAATATGGCAGTCTCTAAAAACCTGCTTGGTTAATCAGAAATCAGATAGACGCATCAAACGCCGTACATAACTGATTTTTACAAAAAGAGTTTTTTAAGGTTGCCATATGTTTATTCATGAGGTGATTTAAAAATGAGCATATTATCTATCTTTAAGAGCGGCGGTAATTATTTTAATAAAAAAATAACTCCCAAATGCGACTACTGTCAGTACGGAAAGCGTACGAATGCCGGAAATAAAATTCTTTGTGAAATAAAAGCGCTTGTTGATCCTGATTTTTCCTGTAATAAATTTGTTTACTCCCCTCTCAAAAGAATTCCGGTAAAGCAGCTTAATTCTGTAGGAATTCTTGACGATGAGCAGCTTTATACCGAATCTGCCGGCGACCGTGCAGAGAAAGAAGAAGAAAACAAAACTGAAAAAACTGTTGATGATTCCTCAGCAAAACAGAAATCTGAATATGACGACGAAGTTAGCGAATCAGCATCTGCTGGTGAAAATATTGAAGTTAAGGAATCTGCTAACGTTTAAATTTATTATTGATGCCACAATGATACAGTCAAAATACGGCTTGGCATTTCCGTATTATCAAAATTTTAAGGAATATCTATAATATGATTAAAAAAAGTAAAGAAATTTCTGATGAAAATATTGACTGGAATGATGATAGCGGAGTGATACATTCTATAAAAAGAGATTATCAAATCACAGAAGAGGACGGATGGCAGGATGATCACACGCTTTTCAATACAAACAACTTTGAAAACAGAAAAATAAAAGGAAAACAATTTGGATTTCAATACATTACAGATGATTATCGTAAAGTGATTCCAGGGTATATACTTGGAACAGTCCTCATGATTATCGTGGGTATTATTGTTACAATTTATTTTCCTATTATAGGAGTTTTTATTGATATTTTTGCAGTTATATGGATAATCGGAATGTGGAAAAATGCTCCCTTTACCAAATGGAAAAATCAATATAAAAAATTAAAAGAAGAAAAAAATAAGAAGCTTTAGTTTAAGTTGAATTACTATAGTGTATTTTATAGACTGCAAATTTAATAATAAATGAATTTACTTTATATATCCGTATTGAAAATTAGAGAGGATCAATATTATGGAAGAATTGAAATCTATTATGGAGAAATTTGCTACATCAGGTTGGGAATTAATATCTATTCCCGCACAACAATGGTTAGATGGAAAAGCTGATAAAAAAGATTTAGTATCAGCAATTAAGCAAGCTGATAAAGAATGCGGAAGTTGTGGATGCGAATTAGATGCACTTTATAAAAGGGCTTTGGAATTGATTTGAAAAGTATGATTATAAAAAGACTGATATATCATTAGCGTTTACAACCGAACCCTGGGGACAGAGAACCTGTTATATTGCTGACCCGGAGGGAAATTTAATTGAAATTGGCTCTTTTAATAAACCGTTCGAGCGTTAAAATTCAATTTTACAGTAGATATTATAATTTAATATGCGAGGTATGACGGAACTGGCAGACGCACCAGATTTATGTTGCGTTACGACAGTAAAATTATTGTTTTTTGTAAAATATGTATGGAGTATTTAAAATATAGTTTTTCCGAAATAAAAAATATTAATAGAAATGGAATTGCTTTTATAAGCGGAGAAAAAATCAATTTTAGGGAATGTATTAAACGTCGTTATAACAGTGAGACTTGTGTAGATGATGATAATTGAATATGGTTATTCATCGTATGATTTAAGTTGACAAATCTTGACTTACACATATAAAAATATATTATGCGCCTGTGGTGAAATTGGCAGACACGCAAGATTTAGGTTCTTGTGCCGCAAGGCATGCAGGTTCGATTCCTGTCAGGCGCACCAGTTACTTGTCGTAATGATCTTGTCTTGTTACAACTTTATTATATTTTCTATTCTTTTTCAAATCTAATAATATCTTATGTTTCAGAGCCTGCTCAGTATCTAAGGCAACAGCCGCAGTTTGATCTGCCGCACGGAAAAATCCGGCAACAAAACTTGGCACATACGCAGCCAGTAAATCAAATATTTTAGTTGGATATAAGTATAAAATTATAATGGTGATATTATGAATTTCTTTTTGGTTATCGCTTTTCTATTTGCCATTGGCAGTGTTATAGGTTGGGGTCTGGAGGTTATATTTCGCAAATTTTTTTCTGAATCAAACCCTAATCACAAATGGATAAACCCTGGCTTTCTTGTAGGTCCTTATTTACCGCTATATGGGTGCAGTTTAGTAATTTTGTTTTTACTGTCACGTATGGAAACATTGTTGCCTATAGAAAATATAGTATTAAGAAAGCTTACGCTTTTCATCATAATGGCTCTGGCAATTACGGCTGTGGAATATCTTACCGGTTTGATTTTTATTGTAAAAATGAATATCAAACTTTGGGACTATTCCAACAATTTTGGAAATATAAAGGGTATAATATGTCCTACCTTTACTTTTTTCTGGTATATATTGAGTGCATTTTACTATTTCCTTATAAATCCTTATATAATTAATAC
Organism: uncultured Ruminococcus sp.; assembly: GCA_947345935.1. Classification (GTDB taxonomy): domain Bacteria; phylum Bacillota; class Clostridia; order Oscillospirales; family Ruminococcaceae; genus Ruminococcus. Next base: position 7,182 of record CAMZZN010000059.1, on the reverse strand, counting down.
GCTTGAATGGCTTTCAAACAATCTTGCATTCTCATTTTTTATCGGACTTTTCTACGGAATTTTTATTATTGACCTTGTAAACTCGGCAAAAGTAATAGATAAAATCAGACAGTATGCTAAAGATAATGAAATAATAGTATTTATAGAAGAATTAAAAAAACAAATATTTACATATAAAGAAAGCAGATCCGAAAGCAGAAAATTCTTATTGGCTCTGTATTCATCGGAAAATTTATTGGAACATCTGAAAAAATATAAAGAGATCCGACATGAAAACAAAAAACACTTCATAAAGAATCTGGAAAGTATAAAAGAAAAGCATAGGCAGTAAGAATAACTTAATGAATGGTAAATCGACAGGCACATTAAATTTAGATTCTATTTTCAATTATGATAATTACAGGATCTACGTACTTTATTTTTCTGATTTTTCTTTATTATTAAACAGAATCAAGCCGACAGCAAGAAACTGTCGGCTTGATTTTATCCGTTATTATCTGATAACCGAGTTCGAGTGAATGAAAAATTCCTCTTGACTTGGCTGCCATGCTTTTACTTTAGGCGGAAAGAGATTGTCAAATTCCGCAACAGCATCAGCATTGCTGCATGGCTCATCAGCATTATTGGGATGATAGAACCACTTTCTGCCATCAAAGGCGTCACCGTTAAAGACCTTCACAAGCAAAGCTGCAGGGAAAACATCTCCCTCAAAGCAGATGTTGTATTTTTTACAGCTTTTGTAGCCACGAGAAACATAATTATCAGGATTACCGAAATTTATAACGACGTCATATTTCAATTTCTTTACGATTTCAAAAGTATGCTCAAGAAGCATTTTGCCATATCCCATGCGCTGATAATCAGGATGAATACAAAGCGGTCCCATAGAAACGATGGACTTAATATTGCCGTTTTCGTCAGCAATTTCAGCTTTTGTATACATAATACAGCCAATAATTTTTCCATTGATTTCAATGACATGAGCAAGCTCAGGGATAAAATCCTTATGTTTTCTCATAACATGAATGAAGTAATGTTCGTCACAGCCCGGAACACTTAAATTCCAGAATGCTTCACGGGCAAGATTTTCAACTTCACGGTAGTCTTTCTCTGTTTCCAAACGGATAATACAGTCATTTTTATTCATTGTTTTTCCTCCTGAAAATTGTTGACTCAATACGGGAGGTTTGTGTAAGATAGTATTCGCAAACCTTCCGTTTACGCTGCTATCTCAGGTCTGTTATTTTTCTTCAAACAACGATCTCCTTAAATAAAATCTAAGGCACCAATATACAAGTACGCCAGGCAACTTGCAATGATACCTTAATTAATTATAGCATTTTTCAATCATTCTGTCAAGAGTCAATATAAGTCACGTAAATCAATACGTGATCGCCCTCTTGACTAATCCGAAGAAATAGATTATAATTATAAAAAGAAATATTAAGGAGTTGTCAGTATGAATATAACGATCATGAGTTTCAGGCGAGGAAGAAATATGGAAGAAAAATTGAAAAATCTCTATAACTCAGCATTTCCATCAGATGAGCGTGCTCCGTTTGGAATTATGATGTCAAGACTTCGCAAGAGAAAAGCCGAACTGCTTACTGCCTTTGACGGAGAAGAATTTATCGGGTTTGCGTATATGATCTGCTGCGAAGGACTTGTTTATCTTTTTTATCTTGCTATTGAAGAAAGTAAAAGAGGCAAAGGCTATGGTGGTCTTATTCTTAGAGGAATAAAAAAGAAATATCACGGATGTCGAATTTTTCTTGCAAGAGAACAGCTTGACATTTCTGTACCAAATTATCAGCAAAGAGTCAGCCGACGTGAATTTTATCTTCGTAATGGATTTGAGGATCTGCCGCTATCTATAAAGGAGGCGTCGGTCATTTATGATGTAATGAGCATAGGCGGAACTATTTTTCCGGAAGAATACCTCCGGATTATGAAATTCTGGGCAGGCAGATTACTATTTAGATTTGTTGATATGCGCATCATAGAAAAATAATTTCAGACTTTTTCCTATAATTTGTTGATTTCGGGTAAAACCTAAAAAAACAAAAAAATCTGAAAATTTTTTCAAAAAAGGCTTGACAAATCAAAACTATTGTGATATAATTAATATCGTTGATTGAGGTAGTAAATCTCAATCATGTCTGGGTGTGGCGCAGTTGGTAGCGCGCTACCTTGGGGTGGTAGAGGCCGTGGGTTCAAGTCCCGTCACTCAGACCATAATCGTATCAGCGATGATACAATGTAGAAAATGCACTCATTTGGTGGGTGCATTTTTTTCGTGCTTGGGTGCAAAATCAAACGATTACAGTCCCCGATGCACCCACTAAACGTTTGACAGCAAAAAGTCCCTTAACAGCGTAATTTTCACTGCTAAGGGACTTTGTTATTTATTCAGATTTTGATTTCCGTACTGTCCTTGAACAGAAATACCATACTGCCGTCATGAAAAACGGTTAGCGTTTCCACAAGAGCTGTCCAGATATTCTCATCGAAACTTTCAAGAACTGAGTCAGATTTTTTCAGCACACGCAGAATTTCCTGCATTTTGGCAATTCTGCCTTTACGCTCAATTGCAATCTGTTCTTCAGTATCAATTTGTGCGGCGATTTCCTCGTAACGTGCATTAAGTTCGCTGTAATCAGCGTTTTTTCCGCCGCTTTCTATATATTCTTTCAGCTGTTTATTGATTTCATCAAATTTTGCTTGTAATTCTGCATTGTGTTCGTCCTGCAATTTCAGTTGATTCAGCACAAACAGGCAATTCTTGATAACCACATCTTTCTGCCCAAAATATCGGGAAAAAGCGTTCAAAAACTTCTGTTGAATTTCGGGTTCATACAGATGCGGCGTAGTGCAGAGATGTTCACCCTTGAATTTGCTGTTGCACTGGTAAATCACACGGCGATATTTTGAGTTGGAGTGCCAGACCTTTGCACCGAAATAACCGCCGCAGTCTCCGCAAATGATTTTTGATGCGAAAACACTTGTACTGCTGTACTGCTTTCCGAAATTTTCACGTTTCAGAAATTCCTCCTGCACCATGTCAAATTCCTGCGGAGTTATAATAGCTGGGTGACTGTTTTCAACGTAATACTGCGGAACTTCGCCCTCATTGACCTTTTGTTTTTTTGTCAGAAAATCGACCGTGAACTTCTTCTGGAGCAATGCATCTCCTTTGTATTTTTCGTTGGTGAGAATACTTTTTATCGTACTGCCTGCCCATTTTTCCTTACCTGCAGGAGTTGGAATGCCTTGTGCAGTAAGTTCTGCTGCGATTTTGTACGGCGTAAGCCCTGCAATGAATCTTCTGTAGATATATCGCACAATTTCGGCTTCCTCCGGCACGATTTCAGGAAGTCCGTCTGCACCTTTTCGGTAGCCTAAAAATGAACTGTACGGCAGGCTGACTTTACCGTCAGCAAAACGTTTTCTCTGTCCCCATGTGACGTTTTCGGAAATGGAGCGTGATTCTTCCTGTGCAAGCGAACTTAGAATGCTTATCATCAATTCGCCCTTGCTGTCAAATGTAAAAATATTTTCCTTTTGGAAATAAACCTCCACATCATGTTCTTTCAGAAGCCGTATTGTACTGAGTGAATCTACGGTATTTCGGGCAAAACGGCTGACGGATTTTGTAATAATCAGATTGATTTTTCCGTTTAGAGCATCTGAAATCATCTGCTGAAATCCCTCACGTTTTCTGGTAGAAGTTCCGCTGATTCCCTCATCCGTGTAGACTTTCACAAAATCCCAGTCCTCACGCTCCTTGATGTACTTTGTGTAATAGTCAACCTGTGCTTTGTAAGATGTTACCTGTTCTTCCAAATCCGTGGAAACACGGGCATATGCAGCGACTTTTCGCTTCTCAATATTTGCCGTTGGCATATGGGTTTCAGGATTGAACGTTGACGGTATGACAGTTATTCTCGGCATGATTTTTTCCTCGCTTTCTCTCGCATTTCAGCAGTCCAGCTCTCTGAACGTGACCTCACCTGCCAGTGTTTTGTTTCCTCGTGACCGTCTGCAAAGTGAAATTTTACAACGCAATTGTTGCAGATGTCTATTTTCTCAATCTGCTCACCGAAAATTTCAGCGTTGAACTCCGGCAGTCCAAGAACCTCCGCTGACAGCTTTTCCAGAGTGATTTCAGGAATCTGCCTTGACGGACAGGCTGATTTTCCCTCACGGTTGAACGTACTGCAAATCCATACATATCCTACTGCAGTCTTTTTACGCTGATAATGTTTCCTGCAGCAATCACAAATCAGTTTTCCTGTGAATGGATAAATCTGTTTTTTGCCGTTGTTTCGGCTGTATTCCACTGTTCTGCGATTCATTTCGGCTTGCACGGCAAGGTACTGCTCCATTGGAATAATCGCCTCATGAGCGTCTTCAACGTGGTACTTCGGAAGCTGTCCCTCATTTTTCATGGGCTTTTTCGTGATGTGATTTTCAAGAAAAGTTGTCTGCAAAAGCAAGTTTCCTGTATATGTATAGTTGCAGAGAATTTTTATAACCGAGTTTTTATGCCATTTACAGCTTTTTCTCGTAATTTTGCCTCGTGCGTTCAGTTCGTTGGCGATTTTCTGAGCACCTGCACCGTCCAGATACGAATTGAAGATAAAACGAACGATTTCAGCTTCTTCCGGTTCAATAATCAGTACGCCGTTTTCGTAACGATAGCCCAAAAGCGTAGCATTCCACGGCATACCCTCTTTAAAATTAGACTGAATCCGCCACTTTATATTATCGCTGACGGATTTGCTCTCCTCTTGTGCAAAACTTGCTAAAATACTTAACATAAGTTCGCCGTCACTCGAAATGGAGTGCAGATTCTCTTTTTCAAACCACACATCAATACCCAGATTTTTTAGTTCCCTGACGGTTTCAAGAAGTGTGACTGTGTTTCTTGCAAATCTTGAAATCGCCTTTGTGATAATCAAATCAACCTCGTGATTACGGCATTTTTCAAGCATTTTCTGAAACTGCGGACGTTTCTCTTTCGTACCCGTCACGGCTTCATCAGCGTACACACCGCAAAATTCCCAGCCTGCATGATTTTTTATCAGATTCTGAAAATAGTCAATCTGAGATGCGAGCGAGTGCAGCATGGCATCCTTTCCGCTTGAAACTCGTGCGTAGCCTACTACACGGAGCATTTTCGGCTTCGGCGGACGCTTATTAACCAGATGTACTTTGCGTTCCATAGACTTCACCTTTCTATTTAATAGTACTACTATATTCGCTCTGAATCGGCAAAAAGTCAAGGAATTTCACGAAATATACTGCACAAAGATAAGCCGCATTTTTCGGCTAATATCTGTTCAGACAGCTTAAATTCTTGGGCGGTCAAAAGTCCTGTTTTCAGGAAATTTCTCATTACAGCAAGCGATATTTTGTACTCTAAAATATTCTCATTCATGGCAGGCTCTCCCTTTTGCAGCACATTCCCGTGAACAGAAACGGCGCAACTTTTGGCGGTAACTCAAAACGTCCTTTCCGCAAACTTCACATTTAATAATAGTGGCATTGGTATGCGACATTTCGTTTTGATGTACATTCCAGTAGTGCATACGGCATTTATCGGAACAGAATTTCTTCTTTTTCTTGTGCGGAATGTGAGTGAGTACAGTGCCGCAGTTCAGGCATAAATCCTCCGTCTTGCTCCTTTTCAGAAACGATTTGACAGTATTCCTTGAAATACTGAGTTGTGCTGAAATATCGGTCAAGGACATTCCTGCTGCATTTAATGCTTTAATTGCAATTTTTTCTTTGTCAGTCATAGCAGTTACCTCCATTTTTTCTTACACATATATATAATAATTCTCAAAAATTCTGGTCCGCTAAAATAAAAAAATCCCTGAGCAGTTCTGAAAAACTACTCAGGGACATATCTACACACTATTTCATTAATTCATTTACACGTTTTTGCACGGCGTTGTAGTCATACCCCACATTTGTTAGCCTGTTTTTGCGGTCAGCACCGTTGCCCCACTTGCCCTGAATGACTTCACGGGCTATCTCATCAATGGACTTCTTTGCAGGATAGACAACATTTCCGTTGACATCGAATACATAATATCCCGATTTACAAGCATTTTTCGCATTGTCCAGAGAGGAAAAAGCTCCGATCTGCGATTTTGCATCAGACCAACTTTTGCGAACTCTGTAGAGCTGTGCAGCGGTTGGAGTTGTTGCTGCGGATGTTCCTGAATTCATATAAGACTGCACCTTTGCCTTAAAAGCCGACCAGTGCGGAAGAATATACAGCGGACACATTTTATAGCTGTTTTTCGCTGTATTCAGATAATCCACGCTGCCCAATTTTCCGTCACGGACATTCAGCCAATGGGTATGGGTGTAAAGATTATCTATACTAAGATTGTACTTCTTCAGCAATGCCGCCGCAAGTTTTGCAGCGTTATCCTCGGACTTTTTATCTCTATCGTTGTAAGAAGAACTCATAATGCACTCTATAGCAATAGTTCTGCGATTGCCATTTCCAGAACCGTCAGCGGCGTGCCAGCCGGAGAGATTCAGCGGAAGATTCTGCCATGCACAGGTGTTGTCAACGTAATAATGCACACGAACATCGTTCATATTTCCATTGACTGTTGCTCTTGTGTACTGCTCTGCAGGAGTTGTTCCGGAAGCAACAGAAATCCAGTCGGTGTTGTGAATCGTTACACCGATAATCTTGCCATCCATCGAAACAGAGGGCATTGCGATACGATTGGGATTGTGTGCTGTCAGCAAGTATTCATTGACATTAACAACGCCAAAATTCGTGGTTTTATCAGGTTTTAAGATTGCCATATTATTTGTCCTCCTCATTGTTTGTTTCTTCATCTATTCTGCCGACCTTCGTCTGCAAAACGTCAATTGCTTTCTTGATTGCGGGTGGGTACGGAATACCCATTAAACTGGTATTCTCCACGATGGACAGCAGTTCATTCAGGCAAAAGCTGATGCAGACTGCATCACGGATATACGTTGTTCCGAGCATAATGTCCATACGAACGGCAACTGCAATAAGCAGCAATGTACAGACTTTTTTCGCAAGTCCAAACCAGCCTGCTTTTGATGATTGAATTGTCAACCGAAAATAGGACAGAAATTATTTAGCCGGGAGAGAAGCTTTGAACTGAACCGGAGAAAGATAAC
>CAMZZN010000058.1 GCA_947345935.1 uncultured Ruminococcus sp. | reverse complement strand
AAAGCGGTGCACAAATATGTAAAGAATAATTATGACCGTGTGGAGCTTACTGTAAAACCAAAAGGCAAGAAAGATGAAATCAAGGCTCACGCTGAACAGCATGGAGAAAGTCTCAACGGTTTTATTAATCGCGCTATTGATGAAACTATGAAAAGAGATAAAGAGCAGGAATGAAAAATAAAATTGCAAAAGCGCATGAGCTGAAAGAAAATCTGTCAGGTTGCGTTTGCAGGTAGTGAAATTTATGGTAACTGAATCACATAAAAAAGGCAACCGAAAATGGGATGCTGAAAATATGGCTACGCTTGGATGTAAGGTCAAGAGAGAGCAGGCAGAAAAATTTAAGGCTTATGCTAAACAAAAAGGAACAACTGCTAATGCTATGCTAAAGGATTATGTTCTTGATATAATAAAAGAGGAGGAGCAGGAATGAAACGTACCTCCGATATTTTTTAGCTTTGGACTTAGATTTTCTCTTGTCCTTTACTGTGATTATATTATAGCATACTTGTGCAAGTATTTCAATTAGCAAAACAAACAAACTTACGAATCTATACTTGTACAATTTGTATACTTGTGTGAGTATACAAATTGTAATATAATAATTATAGTATATTAAAACTTTACATATCCTAAAAGAAAGGAGCTGATTATATTGGGGAAAACTTCGACAGCAAGTAAACGTAAATACAATGAAAAAACGTATGAACGAATTGCGTTGGTTGTACCAAAGGGCAAAAAGGAGATTATCAAGTCAGCTGCAGAACAAGAGGGAAAATCACTTAACGGCTTTATAAATGAAGCTATTGATGAAAAAATAAACAAGTAGATCTAAAGGAGACTTTTACGAGTACAAGAGAACTTGCTTATAGCATTTCATCCTTTACTGTGATTATATTATAGCGCTATTCATTTGAATATCTGATAGGCAATACACACAAAGCTGCGTGAATAGATTTGGCTATTTTTTATATTGACATAAATATATATAAATTATATACTTATAATGAAATGTGCAGACTATAAAAATCGACTGCATAGAAAGAGGTTTAAGGATGTCAAATATCAGTAAGGCGCAGCAGAAAGCGGTGCACAAATATGTAAAGAATAATTATGACCGTGTGGAGCTTACTGTAAAACCAAAAGGCAAGAAAGATGAGGACGCATATCCTGTTTATGTAGGCGAAAAATGCACGGATTCAAGAGGCTGTTTCGTCAGGGCTGTAACCGGCGGTGGCGATGTGATCGAGGGAACAGAGCTTGCTTACAGGGCGGTTGCATTTTTTGCAAGGGTGTACTGTCCCGAAGTTCTTATGGGGATACAGGTGCAGGGAGAAGTTGAGGACAGCGAACCACAGTCAAGCAGAGCAGAACAGCTTACCGCCGAGTAGTCAATGCCGCTCTGATGAAAAAAGCCAAAACCGGAGATATTGCGGCGATCAAGGAACTCCGGGAGATAATCCAGGATGATTTTTTCGCCAAAGAAAAACTAAACCTTGAGAACGAAAAATTCAGATTTGATAAAAACAAAAAAGAACCGCCAATTCCTTCCGGAACTATTTACAGCGGAATTCCTGCATCGCTTATCGCACCGACATTTTCGCCGGCGCTTTTTGATCTAACGGAGCATGAACATTCCGAGTATGTTTTCCCCGGAGGCAGAGGATCGACAAAATCATCATTTTGCGGTCTAAATGTTGTAGATTTAATTATGAAACATGAGGAGATGCACGCTTGCATTCTCCGTCAGATCGCTGACACGCTAAGAACCTCCGTGTACCAGCAGATACTATGGGCGATATCAGCTCTCGGGCTTGACGACGAGTTTCAATGTACTGTCTCACCTCTTGAAATAACCCGTAAGTCTACAGGACAGAAGATATATTTCAGAGGAGCAGACGACCCGAATAAGATCAAGTCGATAAAAGTTCCGTTTGGATACATCGGTATTGTATGGTTCGAGGAGCTTGACCAGTTCAAAGGAGAAGAATCCGTCCGAAAAATCGAGCAGTCAGTTATCAGGGGCGGAGATATTTCCTATAAATTCAAAAGCTTCAATCCTCCGAAATCGGCTAATAACTGGGCGAATAAATATATAAAAGTTCCGAGGGCGGACAGACTTGTTACTGAAAGCAACTATCTGACCGTACCGAAAAAATGGCTGGGAAAATCTTTTCTTGACGACGCTCGCTTCCTTAAAGAAACAAATCCTACAGCTTATGATAACGAGTACATGGGTGTTGCTAACGGTACGGGCGGAAACGTTTTTGATAACGTTATTATTCGTGAGATAACGGACGAAGAGATCGCAGTCTTTGACAACATTCATAATGGCGTAGACTGGGGCTGGTATCCTGATCCTTACGCTTTCGTTCGTGTCAATTATGTTCCCTCACAGCAAACATTGTATATATTTCAGGAATATACCTGCAATAAACAGACTAACGCTCAGACGGCGGAAAGGCTCGCTTTGCTTGGTATAACCGCTAACGACCTTATCACCTGCGACAGCGCTGAAACAAAATCTGTGGGAGATTACAGAGCATACGGACTTTGCGCAAGACCCGCTGTAAAAGGTCCCGGAAGCCGTGAATATTCATACAAATGGCTGTCTGGTCTGAGAGCCATTATTATTGATAATAAACGCTGCCCTGTTGCTGCTAAAGAATTTCTTGACTATGAATATGAGCGTGACAAAGAAGGTAATGTTATCAGCGGTTATCCCGACGGCAACGATCATACCATTGATGCGGTTCGTTATGCAACCGAAAGAATATGGAGGCGGAGAGGTCAGTGAAAATATTAAATACGATAAGAGAGTTGGTGAGAAAAATATTTCCTTCAAAAACTATCAAAGAGATTTATTCAGCCGACGTAGCTGTCAGCGATCTTATGCTGAGACATATAGCGGAATGGGACAGAATGTATTCCGGAAAAGCTTCATGGCTTTCGGACAATGTGATATCCCTTCGGCTGGAACAGGCTATAGTCCGTGAATTCGCCAATATTACGCTGAATGAAATGACCGCATCTGTTACTGACAAGCATATTGATAAAATATTTCAAACGGCAATAAAAGACATCAACCAGAATTTGCAGAAGGCTCTTGCGTCCGGAGCAATGATAATAAAACCTTTCGGCGGAAATAAGATTCAATATGTTCCTCAGACGGGATTTATCCCGATAGAATATGATGTGAACGGAAGGCTTATGAGGGTTATTTTTCCTGAAATAAAACGGACTTCAGATCATGAATATCTTATCCGTCTTGAATATCACAGCCTTGATGTTGAAAACGGTCTTACTATTACCAACAAAGCTTTTCGCAGCAGTTCTCCTGATTCTCTCGGAAAAGAGATACCGCTGAAAAGCGTCCCCGAATGGTCTTGTCTTATGGAAAGCGTTGCATATCCGCTTATGAAGCGTCCTGCTTTCGGATATTATGTTAATCCGATTGCTAATACTATAGACGGCGGTTACGGAGGAGTTTCAATTTTTGATTCGGCATCAGAACTTATTCGTCTTGCCGATATACAATTCGGGCGTCTTGACTGGGAGTTTGAATCTGCTGAAAGGGCTATCCATGTGGATGATACAGTTATCCGTCCTGTAAAGACAGGGGCTGTTCTTCAGAATGAAGTTCCTAAGCTGAAAGATAGACTTTTTAAGGGACTGAATATCTCAGACGGAACTCAGGATTTTTTCAAAGAATTTTCTCCCGTTCTTCGTGAAGAAAGTTTTATCCGTGGTCTTGAGGAGTATAAACGAGCGATCGAATTTACCGTCGGTCTGAGTTACGGGGATATTTCAAATCCGCAGTCCGTTGAAAAAACTGCTACGGAGATCAAAGCTGCAAAGAAACGGAAATATAATATGGTTTCTGCAATTCAAAACAATCTTAAAACCTGCCTTGAAGATCTGGTGTATGCGCTTGCTTTTTTCAACGCTATGACGCAGCGGAAATATGAATTTATATGTGATTTCAAGGACAGTATTCTCGTCGATGAGGAAACGGAACGTCAGCAGGACAGAAATGATGTGTCTATGGGAATTATGCGTCCTGAGGAATACCGTGCAAAATGGTACGGGGAAAGTCTGGAAGAGGCTTTTAAAAATCTTCCGCAATCTGCTGAGGTGATCGAATAATGCTCACATCGGGCGAGATTGAAGCCGTATCAATGTCTATGGACAATTCTTTAAAAAATCTGGAAATGCGTATCATGGAGGATATCGTCCGGCGCATAAAAATCAATAGCGAGATCACACGCTCTGCGGACTGGCAGATAACAAGGCTTTTACAGCTTGGAATTAGTATGAAGGAAATTGAGGGTTATATTAAGGATACTCTTGATTTTTCGGATGATGATATGCAGGAAATGTACAGCAATATTATCAGCAGCGGATATGCCCGTGATAAGAAGCTTTATGAAGCCGTGGGAGCTGAATTAATTCCATTTGAGCAAAATCACGAGCTTCAGCAGCTTGTATCTGCTGTTGCTTCTCAGACAAATTTAACGCTGAAAAATATCACTCAGTCACTGGGATTTGCAGTCCGTCAGCCGGACGGTAAACTGAAATTTATCAAGCTGGCAGAATATTATCAGAAAACGCTTGATAATGCTATGCTCGATATTACAAGCGGAGCATTCGACTATAATACAGTCTTAAAACGCATAGTAAAAGAAATAGCAAATTCCGGACTTCGTACTGTTGACTATGCGACAGGCTGGTCGAATCGTGTTGATGTTGCGGCGAGACGTGCTGTTATGACGGGGATGTCGCAGATCACGGCAAAGATAAACGAGGATAACGCTGAAGCTCTTGATACGGATATGTTCGAGGTGACATGGCACGGCGGCGCACGTCCTGAGCATCAGGTCTGGCAGGGACGTTGGTATACCCGAAAACAGCTTGAAACCGTCTGTGGTCTTGGTACGGTAACAGGTCTTTGCGGAGCAAATTGCTATCATGACTATTATCCCGTAATTCCCGGTGTTTCCGAGCCGGCTTACACCGAAAATGAACTTGAAGAACTTAATGCAAAAGAGAATACCCCTATCGAATATAACGGTAAGCAGTACACCAAATATGAGGCTCTTCAAAGGCAGCGCAGACTTGAAACGACTATGCGTGCTCAGCGGCAGGAAATAAAGCTCCTCAAAGAGGGCGGAGCAAGCGAGGACGATCTCATCAATGTCCGTGCCAGATACCGGGGAACGTCTCACGAATATGCAAAATTCTCTCAGGCTATGGGACTTCCTCAGCAGAGGGAGCGTGTGAATATTGACGGTCTCGGCAATATCGGTCAAGGCAAGTATACCGGCAGTTCTGGCAAGGGATCTCATGTACAGATTCCTCCTGTAGGGGCAAAGGCTGTGGATAAAGTTTCAGATCAGGAAAGGCTTGAATTGCTGAAAAATCCGTTGACAGGCGAAACGGAAAGTGATATAATTAAAGCGGAAGAAATAATCGTTAAGAATATCGATAAACTCGAAAATTCGGGTATGAAAAAAGACGATTACAACGAATACATGGAAATTATCAGAAACCATGAAAATCAAGACATTAAGAAGCTTTACAATGAATATGCAGATGACGTTTCAAGTATCAAATTAGGTGATACCGGATATTATCGTCCCGGAAATAATTCGCTTGTTTTTGACTACCCTCAGCAAAGGTATATAGAAAATGGCATAAATAAATATTCAACGCTTGCGCACGAGTATGGTCATTACTTTGATTCAAGAGCAAGCTTTGAAAATGTTCATTACAACGAAATTGATGCTATTCATGAAAATGTTCCGTTTGGGGATAAGTTTTTTAGTAAAGTACCAAGTTCAAGCGATGAGTTTTTAGTGGCTGTTCGCAAAGATAAAGAATATTTACAAAGTTTAGGGTTTAACGGTTTGAAAGAAGATTTATACGATCATGACGCAAGTTCCGGAGTGCAGGATGCTATTGATGGAATGTTTATAGGGAAAAATTATAGAATTCGTTGGGGGCATGGCGAGGATTATTACAATTGGAAATATAATAGCCTAAAAAACATAGGTAAAATGGGAAAAACCAATTCCGAAAAGCACTTACAGAGCGTTTACAAGACATTAGGTTTTGACGCAAGCAGTCAGGCAAAGGTAAAATCTATCTGCCGAAATTACGAAACAGCTTCTGAGATGTGGGCAAACATAATGAGTGCAATTGTCTGCGGCGGAGAAGAACTTGAATACATAAAAAAGTATTTGCCTAACAGCTATAATACAATGATTGAAATTTTGAAAGGAGTGAAATAAAAATGGGAGCACATATATTTAGGGAATGGGAAGATAATCCCAGTAAAGAACTTATAAAATTACAATCAGAATATAAAAATAAGTTTGGTTGGTGCCCTTATACGTTTCTTTTTGATAGTGAGAGTCAAATGATCGAAAAGTTAAAATCCGCTATAAAAACAGGCATAAAATTAGACTATGATGAGGATGCTCGCTATTGATACGAATTAGCCGTTTGCCTACGGGCAGGCGGTATTTTTATACAAAAAATTAATACGAATATCAGCACTTGCAGGTTGCAGGTGCTTTTATTATACCCATTTTTAAGAAAGCGAGGAAAAAGAAATGGACATTTTAGCAATACTTGCGGCTCTGGGAATAGAAGTGCCGCAAGAGAAGCAGGAGGCGCTTAAAACAGCCTTTACAAATGAGCTTGGCAAAGTCACCGCTAAGCTTGAAACAGAGCGTGACACGCTGAAAGACAACCTTAAAACAGCTCAGGATACGCTCAAAACGTTCGAGGGAGTAGATGTCAACGAGCTTAACGGCAAAATTGCTGCGCTTACCTCAGATCTTGCTGCAAAAGATACCGAATATCAGGCTAAAATTGCCGATATGGAGTTTAATTCCGTTCTTGATACAGCTATCAGCGGAAGTAAAGCGAGAAACTCAAAGACCGTGAAAGCTTTGCTCGATCTCGAAGCGCTTAAAGCGTCCAAGAATCAGTCCGAGGACATCAAAGCGGCTATTGAAAAAGTTAAAGCAGAAAACGATTTCCTTTTTGAGAGCAGCGAGCCGATTAAAAATCCGGTTGCTCCGACAGGAGTTCCCGATCAGGGCGGAAAGAAAATGACTCTTTTGGAGGCAATGAAGTATAAAAACGAGCATCCCGATGCGGATGTGAATACGCTTATTTAAGGAGGAAACTATGAGTATTTTCGATTCAAAAAACTTTAACGCAGAGGTTTTCAGAGCTTATATTGACAAAACTCCTAACCTTAACAGAAATGAATTTATCAAGTCGAGAGCAGTTAAATCAAGGCAGGATATCTCCGGCAGTTTTGCCGATCAGGTAGGCGGCAATTATGCCGTTATCCCGATATTCGACAGAATCGGCGGAGACGCTCTCAATTATAATGGCAGTACGGATATCACATCGACCTCAGGCAAAACCTATACTCAGGGACGTATCGTTGTCGGACGTGCAAAGGCATGGACGGAAAAAGACTTCAGCTACGATATTACCGGCGGAGTTGATTTTCTTGCTCAGGCGGCTTCACAGGTAGGCGAATACTGGGATAACATCGATCAGCAAACGCTTCTTTGTATTCTTGCTGGAATATTCTCAATGACCGGAAGCGAAAATTTAAAATTCGTAAACGGACACACATATGACATTTCAGGCAATACAGGTATAGCGGGAACTTTCGGAGCAACTACGCTTAACACTGCGATGCAGAGAGCTTTAGGCGATAACAAGGCAAAATTCAGTCTTGCAATTATGCATTCGGCAGTTGCAACGGGTCTTGAAAATCTCCAGCTTCTTGACTATATGAAATATACAGACAAGGACGGTATTCAGCGCAGCCTTGCTCTTGCCACGCTTAACGGAAGAACTGTTCTTATTGATGACAGTATGCCCGTTGAAGAAGTTCCTGCCGTAACAACGGCAGGAAAAGAAGCTGACGCTTACATCAAATACACAACCTATGTTCTTGGCGAGGGAGCTTTTGAATATACCGATTGCGGAGTGAAAGTTCCATACGAGACAGATCGTGATCCTAAAGTAAACGGCGGTCAGGATACTCTTTACAGCCGTCAGCGCAAGATATTTGCTCCCTGCGGAATCTCATGGACTGACAGCTCGATTATTTCTCCTACAGACGAGCAGCTTGAAACAGGTTCAAAATGGTCTCTTGCAAATTCAAATGAAAGCGCTAAGGAATATTTTCCTCATAAAGCTATTCCGATCGCACGCATTATTACAAGGGGATGATAAGGAGGAGCAGCAGGGATGATCTTTGCATCGGAGACAGATTATGAAGAATATCTCAGCGGACGTGAGGCAGTTATCTCTGCCGCCTTTTCGTTCTATGCCCGACGGGCTTCACAGATCATAAAACAGTACACTTTTAATAATATTGACGAAAACAATATTCCGGAAGAAGTAAAAATGTGCTGCTGTGCGATCGCTGAACTAATGTATCGTGACGAGCTTACAGAGTCTAAAAACGGCGGCGTATCAAGCGAGAGCGTGCAGGGGTGGAGCAAGTCCTATGAATCCACAGATTCCCGGAAAACGGCTCTCAGAAACGCTCAGAGGGATTGCGTGTACAAATGGCTGTCCGGTACCGGTTTGCTGTGCAGCAGGGTAAAAAGGTGCGTGAGAAGATGCTGACAAATGCTGATTGCACGATCTTTGAAAAGGACAGCTTCGTCCGTCACGTTATCGGGGGAATCTACTGGAACGACAGCAGGGGTCAGACCGTCGCAAAGAACGGTATTCAGATTTCGGACAGCGTTCTTGTGTACATTTATGACGATGAATACCTCCCGAAAGCCGGCGATATTATCGTAAAAGGCATCGTTGATTTTGAGTTCGACAGCAGCTCCCAGAAATCAGTATCGGATAGCATGAAACTTTTCAGAGAGCAGTTTCCGGGCTTTGCAGTTGTGAAAAATGTCAATGACTGCCGTTACGGAGGTCTGCCGCATATTGAGGTGACTGCAAAATAAAATTTGACATAAATCAGTATCCGTGATATAATAAAAACAAGGCAGCTATGCGAATACGCAAAGCTGCCCGGATGCTGCATAACGGTAGGCGGTTCGATTCTTCCCTCGGAAACGGGGGTGAGCGATATGACAATAATGGAATTACTTACTTTACTTATAGTTATAATTTCTATCATTGATATCAGCAATAACAAAAAGAAATAGCCGCCCCACTCTCCAAAGGCGACGGTTATTTCTATAACTTTAGTCGAGGGTGAACCGCTTATCGCAGCATCCTTTATAAGTATATTATATCATAATTTAAGAAAATGTCAAGCGTTTTGAAGAAATTCAAGGCGCTTATTTTATAGCTGAGGAGGCGGTATCAATAGAACAGCCGAAAAATCAAAAAATAAAATCTCAGAAAATGGAAGTCGATCTTGCCTGGAAAAATACTTTCGGCAGGGACAGTACCATGAAATTCGATACGGCTCAGAAATTTATAGATTCAGAGTGCATACGAAAAATGGTAAGATACACTCCGGCAAGAAATTTGATATTATCAAAATCCGCCGTCCTTGGAACAAAGATCGGCAGTGGGAAAATTGTGTATAATTCGCCGTATGCAAGGTATCAGTATTATGGAAAACTTATGGTATCAAGCATTACCGGGTCGGCATGGGCAAAGCGGGGCGAGAAAAAGATTCTGACTAATAAGGATTTACAGTATTCAACTTCTCGTCATCCGCAGGCACAGCGGCTGTGGTTCGAGGTAATGAAAAAACAGCACGGCGCAGCGATACTCCGGGGAGCAGCCAGAATTGCAGGAGGAAAAAACAGATGAACGTTATAGAAAAAGTCAGGGAAATATTGCAGAGCTTCCCGAAAATATCTGAGATATGCAGCGAGATACACGTTGATTTTGCCGATCCTCAACCAACAAGCTACGGACTTTCGACTATTGGAGACAGCCTTGTCAGAGAGGATGTTCTCGGCAATCAGGTGCGGCAGCATACGTTCATTCTGTATTCAACTTTCAGCGCCTATAACGACTACGAACGGATGAATAACAGTACGGCTCTGCTGGAGCTGTCCCATTGGCTGGAATCGCAGATAGATTCCGTGATCGAAACAAAGATAGGCAATGAAATATTTGCCGGAAGTATTACAAGACTTACCGCAGAAAACGGTATGCTCTATTCCGTTCCGCAAGATAATCTTGCAGACGGCGTGCAGTATCAGCTGCAAATTATTGCTGAATACACAGTTGAAAAGATATGAAAGAGAGGAATTTTTAAATGTTTGAAACAGTAAAAAAGCTTAAAAGAAGCGCACTTCTTCATTATGTAGATTCATCATTCGGAGGAACCGCCGTCTCATGGTTTCTTATCGGCGAGGATGTTGAAGATCTGTCGGTTGAACTGAATCCCGATACCGAATCGGTAAAGAATATTCTGGACGAAACAAATGTGAACGACAACGGCTATGAACCGTCATTTGACGTTGACACTTATTATGCAAATCCCTCCGACGGACAGTTTTATGCCAAGATCAAGGATATTGCATTCAACCGCAAGACCGGCGAGGAATGCAGGACGAAGATACTTGAAGTTCTTGTTGATAAAACAGAAGGTCCTTACGACGCATGGACTGAAGAATGCATTGTAAAGCCGCAAAGCTATGGTGGAGCACAGGGCGGCGTGCGTATTCCATACAGTGTAACGTTCAGCGGGAACCGTGTTAAAGGAACTGTTGAAATCACAGATAAAGTTCCTGTTTTTACGGCTGATTCCGCTGCAAACAACGATTAATTTCAAGGGAGGATAATAAATGAAATCAATAAATTTTGACGAGGGCTATAAAAATTATGCCGTAAACGGCGATGAAAAACGCATCGTAAGAGTACGTGTTACCGATATAAATCTCCTTAAAAGAGTTGAAGCGGCGCTGACTGAAATCGAATCGCTCAAAGAAAAGTACAGCGGCAGACCGGATAAAAACACGCTGCTTGATTTTGACAAAAACGTCCGTGATCTTATTGATAAAGCGTTCGATTCCGAAATATGCGCTCCGGCTTTCGGAGACGCAAATATTTGTGCGCCTGTAAGCGGAGGAAAGCTTCTGTTTGAATCATTTTTTGAGGCGTTTATGCCTATGCTTAAAGCTGATCTGAGCGCAGCTGTCATGAATAAAAAACTGAATCCGCCCGAACTTCGTCCGGAAGTCCGGAAATATGTTGAAGCTCCTGCTATATCTCCTGTTGCCGGTCTTGCAGAGCCGTATAAACCAATGCTTCCGGATGTAAGCAGACTTACTCCGGAAGAAAAACGTTCGCTTATCGCTCAGCTGATAACATGATAGGACATCTTCCTACAGCTCTTGAAGTCAGCGGTCTGAGCTATAAGATAAATCCTGATTTCAGGAATATTCTCACTATTTTTGAAGCGTTCGGCGATACATCGCTTACGGACAGGGAAAAAGCGTATATCTGCCTGAAAAGGCTGTATACAGAGAATATTCCGTTCAGACACATTGAAGAAGCTATTCGGAAAGCGTACTGGTTCTGTGACGGCGGCGATATGCCGAAAACCAAGCCGGACGAGATCCGCACTATTGACTGGAAGCACGATGAGCAGATAATTTTTCCTGCTGTCAGCAAAACGATCGGCGTTGCAGATGTCCGGGAACTTCCCTATCTTCACTGGTGGAGCTTTCTCGGCTGCTTCGGTGAGATCGGAGAGGGACTTTTTTCATCGGTTCTCAGCATCCGCCGGAAAAAATTCAAAGGCAAAAAGCTTGAAAAGTATGAACAGGAATTCTTTAAGCAGAACAAGGAGCTTATCATTCTCCGTACCTCGGAGGAACAGGCGGCTGTTGACGAGACGGAAGAGTTTCTTAAAACGATTATTTGACAGCTTACGGCAAAAAAAGTCTTGACATTTCAAGAAAAATCACGTATAATATAAATAAAGAGAGCACACCGATAGACGGTCGCTCCCGATTAAGTAAGGTTAAAGGATAACCGCCTTAGTTTGGTCGCTGAGGGCGGTTATTTCCTTTTATCATGAAAAATTGCGTATAGTAAACTTGCAGCAGCTATGAATAAAATTCCGAGCTGAATTAAATCTTGCCATGTTACATAATTCATAAGTATTCACTCCCTTCCGGGAGTTAAGGATTTGACCGCCTACCGTTTCATGGTATACTCTCCGTTTTTATTATACAACTTTTTACATTATCTGTCAATGATTTTTTTGCACTCCATCCGGGGTGCTTTTCTTATACCCAAAATCTGAAAGGAGGGAAATATATGGCGGTTGACGGTTCTCTTAATTTTGATACGAAGATCAATGCAAAAGGATTTGAACAAGGAATAGTATCAATATTGAAAAGCTTTAATGTTCTTGATAAAAGCATAAAAGAGCTTGCAGCAGCTATTAAAAGCGTTTCTGATATAAAGTTTACTGCCGATACGTCAGAAGCTGAAAAATCTGTTTCCGACACAGTTAAAGCTGTCGAAAACATTCCTGATCCGGAAATAAAGATAGAAGCAGATACATCCGCAATCAAACCGCAGATCGAAGCGTCTGTCAGCGAAACTCCTGATGCTGAAATAGATGTAAATGCCGATATTTTCGATGCTGAACAGGCTGTAGACAGCATAAATAATGAATTGAGCTATCTTGATGATAAACAGGTAAATCCTGAAATCGAACCTGAAATATCGGATATGGATTCGATTATATCCGAGTTCCAGTCTGATATGGATAAGATGACGGAATCTTCTGAAAACACATCCGAAAAAATGTCAGAAAATTTTGATGAAGCCGGCAGTCATATGAAGAAATCTATTGACGACAGCAGCGATCATATTACCCAAAGCCTTGACAAACTGAAATCTCAGCTCAAAAGCGTAGCTGCGGCAGTTGGAATCGCATTTGGAGTTAAAGAAATAATTTC
>CAMZZN010000057.1 GCA_947345935.1 uncultured Ruminococcus sp. | reverse complement strand
CTTTTCCACCTTTTTTCTTTTTATCTTATTATACCATGGCTTAATCTTTTCTGTCCAATTTATTATAGACGATTCAGTGCTAAAATAGCGGTTTCTTCGGTGGTCGGAGGATACTCCGTGACCGCCCACACCGACTTGTAAAAATTTCCGCAGATGTAGTGGTCGGTGAAAAATCGAACCGCCGACGGTACAATGCGGTCAAAAAAGTCCTTTATTTTCACGGTTTCAAGCTGTTCTGCGGACAGTTCTTTTTTCTTAAATTTCATTAAATTTCTCCTCCAAAACAAACTCATTTTCGCCCTCAATATCGGGAATTTCCTCGCCTGCAATGCTTGTTCCGAAGTACAGTGCAAGCATACGCTTGATGTCGGATTTTGCCATTCTTCTGGCGATAAATCCATATTCTGCGATGAATTTTTCGATTCGGTTCACGGACTTGAATATCTGCTCATCGTTTTCCCTGCGGAATCTCACGCACAACAAAAACTGCCTTGCCGACGACATTTCCGTCTGTATTTCGTCCAGAAAATCAAAATCCGCCTGCAATAATCTGCGGACGGATTCATTATTTTCTTTGTTAAGTCTTTTACGAATATACGATTTGTTGGCATCGAAACACTCGGCGCTGTCCAGAGCGATCAGTTCAAGGTCGGGAATCATGCTCAGCAGCATCGTGAGATGATGGATTTTTGCCTCGATATTCGCCGCCGAAAGCACCGAAATATTTGTCGGTTCTATGCTGAAAAACGCAAATTCACACCTGTCCGTCCGCACACCGTATTTCGTAAAGCGTTCAAAGCCGATGAGCTTCTGAACGCTGTTTTTCTTACTTTTCATAGCTTTCCTCCCACAAAAAAATCTGCTGTGAGGTCACAAAAAACTTCACAGCGCTGACGATATAATCCATTATCGAGCTGTCGTCAGCCCTCAGACTCAGAAATGCATAGCAGACCGTAACCGCCAGCGGAATCACCGTCCACAGCTTCGCAAGCAGTGCCACCGACAGAATTATTCCGCCGCAGATTATCAGAAAATCACGCACATTCCAGAACCACAGCTTGACCGTGGCACGCAAATTTTCGGGATAAATATAGGTTTTCAATTGCAGTCACCTCACTTTTTTGTCATCATTTTCACAGCCTTCGAACCCATGCTCACCGTGTGACTTACGCTCATCATATTGACCTTAACGCTTGATTCAAGTCCGAACATCTGTGCTATTCTCGGGACTTCGTTCGCCGAAAGGCATATTCCGACCGCCAGCAAAGCGTGTTGTGTGTATGTCAGAAGTCCGAGATACAGGATTGTAGTCTGCAAAAAAGCGGTCAGACAGGTCGCAATGACCTGCTTACACCAGCCGAAAAATCCGTCCGTATAGCCTCTTGGCACTCCGAACAGGTACAGACTTCCCACCGCTATCTGACACAATAAAATGCCGCCCCTTTTGATGTTCGCAAACACCACTTTTATCGTACAATAGCCGAAAAGTATGATAAAAAACAGGCTGAACAGCGATATATCTTCCGCCAGTGCAACTATCACGCTCAATGCGGAACCGGCTACCGTGTCAGTCGTTGAATCTATGAAATTTCCCAGTAAATCGTGGGTAAACGTTCCCTGCAGCGACGTGCAGAAGCTGTACAACCTCTGCGGAACTACCGTGACCAGATTCACCGCAATAAATCCTTTCAGCACATTCAGGCAGGTATTTTTGATGTTATTTTGTCCCGATTCATAGGCAATCGCCGTATCGAACACCGCCACAATAAATCCGCAGACAAACAGCATCCACGCCAGATGGTGGAACAGTTCGATAAAAGTCTGTACCCATGAAAGTGCAAAAATATCGCTTGTCGTTTCGTTGATAAATTCGAATAAGTCCGCAATACCGCCGTAAATCAGATTGAACAGCCACGTAAACATGACATCCCATATCTTATCAGTGATGGAATCGACCGCCGACCCCACCGTGTTGTTCCACATCGACGAAATTCCGTCGCTCATCCAGTCAATCGCGTCGCCGATCCAGTCAAACATGGCACACCACCTCCTAAATTTTAATTTTATAAAGCGAAGAACTCCGTCCGCCGTGAACACGCCTGCGTGCAGTTCTCGTTAGGAGTCCCGCACGTTCAAGGTCTGAAATTGCCCGAAATACCGTCCTTTTGCTGATATGCAAATCCTCCGCAACAGTTCTGACCGACGGAAAACATTCGCCTTTTTTATTCGCACGTCCGCACAGATAGCAGTACACGCTGACGGCTCTGTGCGGCAGATTTTCATCGTAAATCCGTTCGGGAACAATCAATTTCACATCCCTCCCGTTTTCAGTAACCGCCTTGATTTCGGCGATTTTTCGTCATATTCCTCCTCCGGTTCAGGCAGAGGATTTTTCTTTTTCTGCGGATATTTCAGCTCTACCTCACGAATCAGTTCGTCACGCTCCATGTAGCTGACTTCCCTTGCACCTCTGTCCTCAATCCGGAACGGTTCGCCAAACTTTATTCCCCATCTGAAGTACAGTTTCAGCCTGCTTATCATCGGATGAGTGCCCGTTTTCATGACGATAAACTGTCCTTTTGGCATACTTTTCAGCTCGTCCACCGTCATCAGTGGTCTGCCGATCATCTGCAATGACTGCGATTTTTCCTTTCCGCAGGACACAGAACCGCTTTGCACCGTCTGCTCTCCCAACGCTTTTGACAGCACCTCCGCAGACTGTGAATTGGGTGCAAAACCGCCGAATATCGTCAACTGCGTGTTGTCCGTAATTATTTCCATACCCTGTTTTCCGTAGTTCTGTTCAAGCTGTGCGAACGACTGAATTATCGCCACAATACTGATTTTTCGGCTTCGTCCTGCGGAAAACATCGCCTCTGCACCATCGATTTTCGGGAAAGATTGCGATAGGTAAGGTTTTGAAGTCATCTCCGCCTTTTCCCCCGCTTAGCACTGTACGTGAGCCTTTCGGACTCATACAGCGCCCCATCAATATTACAATTTTGTCAGACTGGTATTATTTTCAAAGTTTCAAAACATTTCTATTGCAGTATTACCTGCTGTTTTTCGGAATTTATTTATTTTGTCAAGCTGAGATTTTGTAGGTTTGATTTTATTAAGATATGCTTGTATTGTTTCAGTTTTAACAGCGTGAATCAGCGTATGAACATCTTTATGAACAATAACAAGATTTTTGTATTCGTCTGTTCCACCCTGACTTGTCGGCTTTTTATGATGACAATGGATTTCATCAATCCAAAGAATTTTGCCTGTAACGGCACATTTTCCGAATTGTGCGGCATAGAGTGATACTCTGTTATCCATATATTCAATGCTTCTATTTGGAATAACCGCTTTTGCAAGCATATGAAGCACCGTCATAACGCTTTCATCAAATTTAAGGCATTTGTGAATTTCTTCTCTGCCCTCTGCTGTATATTTGCATATCTTTTTCTTTTTGTACATTGGATTCTTGGTCTGGATATATCCTATAGGGCATATCGGCTCTTGACTGAGAAATCTCATCATTTTGCTTTGTCCGTAGACATCTGCAATATATTTCCGTCCTATTGAACCGTTCTTTTTCAACCCTTTAAGTCGGTTATACATTATGCGGCTTATCTGAAACTGCATTTTCATACAGTCGTGATTTACTACTGTCGCATATCTGTAATAATTGTGAATACCAAACACCATAGAATTATACTGTTTTATCTGCATAATCTGTTCAGTGCTGTTTTTGCTGTGCTGTATCAGTTTTACCTGATTTACAAGCTTGTCCGTTTCACGTTTTACCGCCTTATCAGACATATGTGACCTTACCACATATTTATCAGCCTTTTTGACTGCTTTGAGTTTGAACCCTAAAAATTCAGAGTAATGCTTTCTGAGATTAACGACTTTTGATTTTTCTTCGCTGATTTCAAGTTTAAGACGTTCTTTAAGCCACTTTTTTACAGCAATAAAGATTTTATCAGCGTCACTGCGTTTACGGCAGAAAATTTTAAAATCGTCCGCATATCGCACAATATACATTTCTTTTAGTGTGGTTTTATTTCTGAAGATATTGTAAATATATCCTCTGTCTGCTGTACCATTGCTTTTATGAGACAATTTAAATTGTTTATGCGTTGGCATAGACTCCCACTGACTGCTTATCCACCAATCCAGTTCATTCAGCACAATATTCGCAAGAAGCGGTGACAATATACCGCCTTGCGGTGTGCCTTTTGTCGGATATATCATACTACCATCAGGCATTACAATAGGTGCTTTGAGCATTTGTTTGATTATGCAGATTAGTTGTTTATCCCGTATTCCCATTGTCCACATCTGACGTATCAGCTTTGAATGATTCACATTGTCAAAGAATCCCTTGATGTCAATATCTACAACAAAATGCAGATTTTGCATTTGTATCATTCGATAGCATTGCGCCATTGCGTGTTCTGCCGACCTGTTCGGTCTGAAGCCGTTGCTTCGCTCGTGGAACTTTGCTTCACAAATCGGCTCTAAAACCTGTAAAATACATTGCTGTACAAGTCGGTCAATTATTGTCGGTATTCCTAAAGGTCTTGTTTTACCGTTGGGCTTGGGAATTTCAACTCGTCTTACAGAGTTTGGTTTATAATATCTGAATTTTCTTTGTATAATCTCAGTTAATTTTTCAGCGGAAAGCTTCTCTATATCTTCAATATTGAGATTATCTGTCCCACTTGTATGACTGCCTGAATTTCGCTTGATGTTTCTGTATGCAAGCCGTATATTTTCTTCACTGGATATTAAATCCATAAGCTTTGTGAAAACTTCACCTTGTTTGCTTTTTGCATACAAATCATCAAAACATTCCTGCAAATCATAATATTCCAAATGTCTTAGTTTTTTCTGCTTTGTCATAGGCAACTCCACCTTTCAGTTTCGTTTTTCTCGGATAAAATCCTAATCATACTCGAAGCTATGATTTTCAATACCTATAACTATTTTTGTAATATTGACTTGTGGCTGTCCCTCCGTTTTCCATTACAGAAAACATCATCAGTAATGCCACGACTTTGCCCACAATCAAAACAGCTTATTATTCTTCGTCTGTACCACAATAATGCGTATTATAGGCTGCCACGTTCCGATAATCCTATCTTTGCATATATACTTAGGCGCCCACTCTAGTCCTGACAGCTTGGCAGTGCCTGTAACACTGCAAGGTATTTCATATCGGAAAATCTTACTTTACCTCACTGTCACTGCACTAAGGCAGTCTGCACATTTCTATGCAGTCGAGTTATAGACCCGTACATTCGCAGGTTCGTCAGTTGTTCCCAACATTCTCACCATATATATTTTATAGACCCCCGACCTATAGGATACACCGTCCACCTCTGAACAGCTTTCGTATCCGCTTTCGCAGATTTACGGTATCTCTCAGCCGACTTCACCGAGCTTCTGACAAAATCAGTTTCCCAATAATGCCAGTCGGAGTATCAGGGGAGGCGTTTCTGGGCGTTACTCCTTCATTCCACCTCTCGGATTATCAGTTCTCCTAACTTGAGAACTTTACGTTCTTTTATTAGTGCCTGACCTTTTCAGTCAGGAACGTGTCGCACTTCCGAATTCATCTGCAAAGAACATTACCCTGTTTTTCAGCGTACCGCCGTTCTCGTCAGCGATGACCAGAATTTCTCTGTACAACTGCTGAATCAGTAGGCTCACCATGAAATATTTGCTGTTATCTTCTTCGGGCAGAATAATGAAAATTGCCGATTTTTCAGAACAAAACTGCTCTGCATCAATTGCCGTGCCGAAACACAGAATCTGCTCCATTTCGGAGTCCAGAAAGCTGTTGAGCCTCGACAAAGCTGTACTCATGACCGACATCATCGCCTGATCTGCGGAATTCAAAGCCGCTCCTGCAAGCCATTTTGCCTTATGTTCCGACGGCAGTTTTTCCATGAGCGTCGTAAAATACATCGGTGATTTGCTGTTTTTCGGTTCAGGCTTCGCAATGAGATCCTGAATCAGTTTGAAAACCGACACAATATGGCGTTCATTCCTGTCTCCGAACTCCGCCAGAAGCAGAATCACAGAAGCGAGAAGACCTTCCGCTGCGTCGTAAAAAAACGCATTCTGACCATAATTTCCGTCGCTGCCGCCGATATTTATAATTGTTTTTGCCGTGATTTTGGCGTATTTTTCGGCTTTTGCCTTTGCGGAAAGATTGGTGTTGTCCTGCAGATACAAGTCCATATACTTATTCACAAGATGCAGAATATTGTTCTCGTCGGAGCGTGTCGGGTTACGCAAATCAAGCACAGAAACGTTGTATCCGTAGCAGTTTTTGGCTATATTTCCGTAATTTCTGGCAACATCGCCCTTCGTATCGGTTTGCAGAAACGACATTCCCGATGCACAGGCAAATTCAATATTTGGATACAGAAAAAACGCCGTTTTTCCCACTCCCGCAGCGCCGATCATCAGCGTGTGAACATCGCCCGTGTCCACCAGTGCGACCGTTTTCCGCCGTCCTCTGCACCCTACCACAGTACCCTGAACCGTCGGCAAATCCTCGCCTTTACGCCATTTTTCAGGCTCAAACGGCACGGAAACAAAATTATTTTTTATCTCCGGTTTCGTTGCCCAACGAGCCGTTCCGTGCTGCCCGTCACCCACGGTTTTTGCCTTTATTCCGTCAATACTCCTGTTGTCAAGTAAGTTTACAATCACAAGAAAAACTACAAATATTACAACCAGTATAATTATAATTGTCATCTGCTTTTCGTCCAATAAACATCCCTCCAAATATTCTTCTTTCTGCTATATACTGTCAATTTCAGTTGATATATTAATATCTGATGACTTCATGACGCTCCCCCGGTGACATCTCCGAAGTCTCCGACTCTGTTTCACCATTTTCCTGCACCTCGCACAGCTTTTCTTCAGTACAGATTTTCACGGCACAATCCGCCAAAATAAACAGATTTTTTGCCGTCTGAACCGACTGCTCACGGGTACGTGCAGGCATTTTTAAATCCTGATATACAGCCGAATACGCAGACTTCATATTGTCAATTTTCGCCGATATTCTGCCCCTATCGCTGTACGCACGGTACTCGTTTGCAAGCTTGGATTTCAGCTTTTCAAACATCGCTTCTTCATCTTTTGCACTGATAAAAAACGCCGAGCCTGCAAGTGCATACTCGGCAAGATATCGGTACTGTCTGTTTCTGAAAGCGGCGGAAATCTGCGATATCAGACGTTCCGGACGGCATCTGATGTACTGAAGACCGCCTGCGGTTTCATGATATTTTTCCAGTCGCCTGTGAGGAACAGCAGGCAAAAATTCAACGCCGTTAAGCTGTTTCAAATCCTCGTTCCAATCTTTATTAGTAGGCAGAATCCGCTTGATATCGGCATATCCGCTGTCTGACAGTATATCTTTCAGCCTGTCCGCAGCATCGATTCCGCCCTCGTCGTTGTCGGTACAAATCATAATTTCCGACAGATTTGAATGCCCTTTTAATGCCGTCAAAACAGCATTTTCATACACGCCGTTCATGGCTATATAGCTGTGTTTCTGCCAGTTTTCGGGATTCAAAGTAAGATAACTCATCATATCTATCGGAGCTTCAAAAACGAACATTTTTTCGGAATTTCCGAAGTGTGCAAAGCTGTATTTTGTATCCGAAACCTCGATGGTCTGCCGAAAAGATTTCCCGAAAGTTGACGTTGAACGCTTGTGAGCTTGTTTTGGAACTCGGTTTTCATCAACTCCCACAAACACCGCATTGTGATGCTCCTTATCCTCATACAACGTGTGATTTTTCGCAAAATATCCGATAATTTCGGGATTTATGAACCGCTGTTTAATCAGATAAGCGTACACTCTGTGCATATTTTCATTGGCTTCGGGAAGTCGGAAATTCCTCGGTTTTTCCGCCTGTACAGCCGTTTTCGGAGGACTTCGCTGCAGCGGTTCAACCGAATATCCCAGCAGTTCCTGAACAGCCGCCGGGAAGTCCATATCGTAGTAATACTGCATGAATTTTATCGCTCCGCCGCCGACCTGATTTTTATGGTCAAACCACCTTGAACCCGACATCGTGATGCTGTCATGCCTGCCCGAACCGTCGCTGTAGATCAGCTTGTATTCACGTCCGGCACGTTCAAGTTTCTCGCCCCTCATACGCAGAAAATCCGCCAGTTCTACGCTGTTTGCCGTTATTTTTTGTTCTTCTGTAAATGGTATATATGGCACTTTTTTTCACCTCCGTTCAACGAAAAATCCGCCCTTTCGGACGGACTTTCATCAGATATTTACCACGCTCCAGATGTACAGCGGAGCGGTCAGAGTGAAGATAAGACAGCCGAACAGAATCGCCGGTGCGGTCCATTCAAGCTGACCATGCTTTTTGTATTCGAGATACATTGTACCTATCTTGACAAACAGCAAAATGACCAATATTACGTCAATTACAGGGAATACCACGTTGTCCACAACGCTCTTAATCTGACTTTTTGCGGACGACCAGGTGCTTGTGACAGCTCCTGCAACGTCGCCCTCCGCAAAAGCGGTCATGGTCATCATATTTGCGACCGCCAACGCTCCGAAAAGCGTTGAAATCGCCTTATTTCTGAGATTTTTCATATATCGTCCCCCATTCTCACAAGCTTTCCCGTCAGCACCGTTCTCGCATTTTCAAACTCATACGAACACGTCGAAAGCAGCACCAGACGGTCTTGTTCACTGATTTCCATCGGCTCGTAAATCGCCGATATATCGTAAATATGACTTAGACGGTCGGCAGTATTTTCGAATCCGCTGTAAATTTCATCATCACAGTCAGTCACCGCCGCAGAAAAAAAGTCAATCCTGTAAACGTCGTCCGCAGTAATCATCCAACCGTACTTATGTGCCTGAAAATAGCCATAATCCTTGAAATGGCACACTCCCGCAAACATACTTCCGTTGTTCATATGATGACCGTACAGCACATTCAGATTGTTCATGAAACGGCTTTCACAGCGGAAATCAAGAAAAACCGAACCTGATGACAACCAACTTCCGTCGTAGGCATGATGCAGATAAAAATCGTTGTCACTACCTTGCATAATCGGATAATTTACCGAAGTATCGGGGATATACAGCCATCCGACCGTATCGGGATACGCTGTCTGCATTTCACGGACAGTTTCCCTGAGTTCGTTCTGAACATTTTCAGACGGTACCTCCGAAACAGGAGTTTCCTGCGTAATATCGGGAAAATTCTGAATATTTTCAGGCTTGGCATACTCCGTTTCAGCCTGAATTTCTTCCGCCGGAACTTCCGGAACAGCGTCGGCAAGTTCGGCAAGTATAATTGGTGCAGGCATATACGGAATCAGTTCTTTTTCCTTGATTTTCTGCGATATATCATCCTTTGTGGGCATCACAGCTCCTCCGGCGAGGAGGGCGGCTGCAAGAACAGCCAGCCCGATTCGGATTATTTTTTTCTTTGTCATATGTGGTTTCCTTTCTCAGTTTTTGTGCTTTTTTCTGCCGATTCCAAGCGAAACAAGCAGAATCAGACCGCCTGCAAGCATAAGGTATGCCAGCGGATTTCTTCCTGAGTCGCCCGTCGGAACGCTCGGTGTTACGGGAATTTTCGGGATTTCAGGAGTTTTTTCGGGAACCTTTTCCGCCTCGTCAATCATCACAATCATCGGATTACCGTCCGTAGAAATTGCCGTAAAATCGACATTTTCGACCTTTATTGTACCGTCTGTATAAATAGTAAATTCAATGTCTGTCGCAATCACATAACCGTCGGGTGCAGCAACTTCCTTCAGCACATATTTTCCTGCGGAAAGTCCCGATATTACGTGGTTTGTGCCGTCTGATGTCCACTTTTTAACAACTTCTCCGTCACTATTGACAAGCTCCATTTCAGCTCCTTCAAGTTCATTTCCGTGAACGTCACGCTTGCTGATTTCGACGGTAACAGGCTTGTTTATTGCCGTAATTTCGACGATTTCGCCGTCCTCTGAAATTGTAACAGGATATTT
Source organism: uncultured Ruminococcus sp. (assembly GCA_947345935.1). GTDB lineage: Bacteria > Bacillota > Clostridia > Oscillospirales > Ruminococcaceae > Ruminococcus. The sequence goes on along the minus strand of CAMZZN010000057.1, from coordinate 3,259 downwards.
TTTGTCGCTCAGAACATATCCGTTGGGAGCTGCAATCTCACGGACAATATACTCGCCGTAAACTACTTCCGCAAACTCAAATTTTCCCTGTTTATCGGACTTTGCAGTCACTATTGCGTTGTCTGCCGTGAATTCTGTACAGTCAGTATTAAACAGTCCGAAAAGTGCGTTTTCAAGCGGTTCTTCAGATTCGTTCACCTTGATACCCTTGACAGTTCCACGCTTGAGTAAATTATTAAACTGTCCGCCGTTCACGTACACTGTAGTCATTTCCTGACCCATATATTCAAAATTCACAAGGTACTTTTCGCCGTTGAGGACGTAATGTTCGTCTGTGGCGATTTCCTGAACGTAATAGCGTGAAAACGGCAGTTTTTCGGCAAATACGGCTTTCATATCCTCGCCGAGTGAAACCTCTGCGACAAGTCCGTTTTCGGGAATCGAAGTTCCGTCGGCAGCGACAATTTCTTCATCTGCAAACAGTCCGAAACGAACATTTTTATAACTGTTTTTCGCCGATATTCCGTACATTTCATCGTTTTCCATAAACTTTTCAAGGCTGATTTCAATGCCCTGATAATCGTTGACGAATGACGTATTCATTGTATCTCTCATCGTGACCTCCTGTCCTGAATAAGTCAGCTCAACCGCCTGTATTTCGGGATTTTTCACGTATCCGTAAGGTGCGGAAACTTCCATAATTTCGTATTTTCCGAGATAGAGCAAATCAGTTTCCGCATAGCCGTTTTCATCGGTCACAAGCTCCGCCACAACGTCGCCTGCATTGGCTCTGACAGTGCCGTCGGGAGTAATAATGTCCTCGGCTGCAATCACCTGAAATACGGCGTTTTCAAGCCCTTTTTCATCAAAAATCGGAGTATATTTTTCTTCATTTTCGCTTACGGAATCAAAGATTTCGCCTGTTTTCTGCACAGAAATTCTGCCTTTCTGAGCGGTATCCGACTTTACGACTTTGACGATATTCACGGCATTTTCTTCCTCGGAATTTGCCGCAGTCACGCTGAACGGAACAGGAGTTTTGTCCAGTATATAGCCAAAAGGTGCCTGCACTTCAACGAGCGTATAGTCGCCGTAAGGGAGCGTTTCGGGCGTAATCAGAAAGCCTTCGGAGTTGGTGTAGAACGTGTCCACACCCATATTTACAAGCTGATTTTCAGCGTCAAAAATCTGAAATCCCACACCTTCGTAAGCAATAGTTTTTCCCGATTCTGCGTCGATTTTTGTGACATGGATATATGACTTGAACGGAGCGTCGTTGAGGATATATTCGTAAGTTTTTTTGTGTTCCGAAATGAAAACATCGAAGTCAGGAACGAATTCCGCATCGTTGACTGTCTTTATCTGACGGACAGTATACACGCCGTAGGGCATTAATTTCGACTCCGCAAAGCCGTTTTCATCGGTTATGAGGTAGTCTTTTTCGGAATCCTTTGCATTTTCAAAACTGCCTGCGGACTTGAGGAAAATTTCAAATTCAGCGCCTTTTTCAAAATTTTCAACAACGTTTTCATCCTCGTCGGAGTGCTTTATTATCGAAATACAGCCTTTTTTCACGTCCTCTGTGACATCAAGTGAAACAGAGTTCACCTCAAACACATAGTTTTCAGGCTCTGTACCGAGAGTATAAATTTCATCGTTCAGAAGATATCCTTCGGAGGGTGACAGCTCCTGAAGTGTATAATTTCCGCAAACAAATTCGTCAGTTTTGAAATATCCGTTTTCATCTGTGACATACTGAGCCACACGTTCGTCACCGCGATATAGTCCATAAATTGCACCTGCAAGACTTGCGTCGCCCTGAGCTGATACGTTTTCGGAATCCTTTTTTGTGACCTCCGCTGTAAACTTTTTCAGCTTATTTTCAAAAGTGACTTCGACAGTTTCGTCCGCCTCAAGCGTTGTCGACTGCTCTGCCGGAACGACATATCTTACCGGAACATCGTTCTCGCTGATGGTGTACACAATAGGCTCGTTATTGCCGTCAAATACAGGAATATCGGCAAGAATCGCTGTTCCGTCCGCACTTGTAACAAGCGTGTAAGTCTGACCACCGCCCGAAATTGTGAAAGTTCTGTCGCCGTTCTGACCGTCCTCGGACTGCTTGTTTATGCGAAGACTGCCCTTTTTCAGCACATTTTCAAAGTCCACAGCGACCGTCAGATCGGCATTTCCGCCTGTCAGCGTCACGTCCTGAGCCTTCGGAGTTTTGTATCTTGTGTCAGGATTTATCTCCGAAATATTGTACGAAATCGCACTTTTGCTTCCGAAATCGTAAACGTGGAGACCGTCAATTTCGGCGATTCCGTCGGCATTCGTAACCGCATTTTTGCTGTATTCTACGCCATTTTCAGTCCACGAAACCATAAACTCACGGTCTGAAATCACGCCGTCCTCTGCAGTCTTGTTGATTCTGATTATACCATTTGTAATATCCTCGCCGACGTTGACGTTGGAACCAGCTTTCAGAGCCACAACGTCCGTTGACAAATCATAGCCCGTCGGAGCGGAAATTTCCTTAACGTAATACTGCTTGTCGGGCAGCGTAATCGAGCCTGTTCCGTCGTCGCCGATTGTGATTTCTCCGACTTTCTGGGTGCAGTCGGAATCAGTATACACTCCGTATATTGCCTTTGTGCCGTCAATCGGACTTGTACCGCTGATTTTTACCGAATTATCGGTGTTCAAGACCTTTGTTATCGTGAATTCCGCCTCTGTTTTCGTGATTCTGAACGCCGACATATTCATTGCCGTCGCTTTTTTACCGTCTGTATTATTATTGATGACAACGCCCTGCGAGCCGTTAGATTCGATTCGCCAGTGAGTACCGCCGTCACCGTTTCCGCTGCCGACAGTTGACGAGTTGATATATGACTCGTTTACGCCGATATTTCGCAGATAACTGACAACTTCGTCACGGCTGTCAAACTCGCCCATATATATCCACGAGTGGTCCTCGCCCGCAAGATTATCGGCAATTACCACCGAGCCGGGAGCGATTGTCGAGCCATCCGAACACTCCCAATAAGGCTTATCTTCGGTCTTTATGCCGTTTTTCTCAACGTCGATTTTTGAAGTCACACCGCCGTATGAAATCGTACAGTTTTCGTTCACGGAAAGCCAGTGCGGAGTGTCCACGGGAACTGGATTATTCCACGAAAAACCGTGAATTGTCAACCGAAAATAGGACAGAAATTATTTAGCCGGGAGAGAAGCTTTGAACTGAACCGGAGAAAGATAA
>CAMZZN010000056.1 GCA_947345935.1 uncultured Ruminococcus sp. | reverse complement strand
TAATCTTAAATCTATGATAAAATACATGACTTTTGCACTTTTGTCATTTTTGATGCAACTAAATTCTACCGATATGTCAATGTTGCTTTTAACTTTGTTCGTTATTTCAGCTAAAGGAATAGATTTTAAAAAAATTATAAAATTTGATGTGATACTAAAACTATCAATGGTAGTCATAATAGTTGGTTTGTGTTTGAGTGGATTTATTGACAATTATTCCGCCGAAATTAATGGCAATTTTAAGCAAGCATTAGGCTTCAGTCACCCGAATACTTTTGGAGCTTTATGCTATATTATACTGATTGAATATACTATTATAAAGTTGAATGATATGAAATTTATTCATTTTGTTGGTGTTGGGGCATTATGGTATTTTGTATTAAATATTTCTGGTTCGAGAACAATGGGTTATACATTTGCCTTAATTTATATTCTTCTTATATTATATAAATACTTTCCTGAACCTTTTTATAAGTTACCAACAAAAATTGGGTTTTTTATTGTTACTCCCTTAATGATGGTAGCAAGCTTTTTCGCTGTGAAAATGTATGACAATAAAATTCCATGGGCTATTCAGCTTGACAATATACTTACTACTAGATTGTCATCTGCTTCAAAGTTTTTGAAGCTGTATGATATTAAACTTTTTGGTCAAGAGATTGAAACTATAAGTACTCGAGCAGCAAATATGAATCATACCCGTACAATGATTCTTGACAATGCTTATATTAGAGGTACACTTATGTATGGTTTAATTTTTATGATTTTTTTGTGCATAACATATATGATGTTAATTAGATATTTGCTGAAAATTAGAAAAGCAGAGTATGTGTTGTTTTCTCTTTATTTTATATTTGTTGGAATTGGTGAATCATATATGATAAATATAGTTTTTAATATAACAATGTTGATGCTTATAGAGTGTAAATTTGAAAGATTTTCATTGACAGATTTGATAAAGTTTTCAAAAAACAGAAGGAAAAATGGTTATGGGAAAGTCTAGCACAAAAAAGAATATCATTTACCAGATGATATATGAGATACTTATACTTATTCTTCCGTTTGCCACTTCACCGTATATTTCGAGAATCTTTGGTGCGAACGGTCTTGGTGAGTATTCATATACTTATAACATTGCGGGGTATTTTGTTCTGTTTGCAATGTTGGGAATAAAAAACTACGGAAACAGGACGATTGCCAAAAACCGTGATAATGAAGAAGCTTTAAATAAAATTTTTTCCAATATTCTTGCAATTCACCTGGTAGTTTCTGTGCTGTGCGTTTTTGTATATATTCTATATGTTCAGTTTTTCGCAGAAATGAAAACCTATGCGGCAATACAGACAATCTATGTAATCAGCGCTGTTTTTGATATAAGCTGGTTCTATTTTGGCATAGAAAAATTTAAAATGACTGTTATAAGAAGTTCAATAATCAAAATTTTGAACGTTGCCTTTATATTTATCTTTGTAAGAGAAAATACAGACCTTTGGAAATATTGTCTTATAATGGCTCTCGGAATGTTTATAAGTCAGGTAGTATTATGGATACCGTTGAAGAGGTATGTGCGTATAGTAAAACCTGACTTAAAAGAAATGAAAATTCATGTCATGCCTTTGATAATACTTTTTATTCCTATTATTGCAATAAGCCTTTACAGATTTATGGATAAAATAATGATAGGAATGATGAGCACAAAAACACAGTTGGGATACTATGAAAATGCTGAAAAAGTCTGCAATATCCCTATAACAATTATTGCATCGTTTGGTACTGTTATGTTACCAAAAATTTCTAATATGATCTCAAAATCCAATGATAAACTTTCCGGTAAATACATGAAAATATCTATGAGATATATAATGCTTCTTGCTTTGGCGCTTGCTTTCGGATTGGCAGGAATAAGTGACACATTTTCCGTTGTTTTCTGGGGAAAGGGATTTGTTGCCTGCGGAAATATAATTAAGTTGCTGTCGGTTACTATACCGTTTATTGCTTTTGCAAATATACTCAGGACACAATATCTGATACCGTATCAGATGGATAAAGAATATCTTATTTCTGTTATTTTGGGAGCAGTTGTAAATATTGTTGTAAATTATTTGTTAATTCCGATATATGGTGGTATAGGAGCTGCAATAGGAACTATATCTGCAGAAATTATTGTATGCCTGTCTCAAAGTGTATTGGTAATGAGGAAAATTCCGATGAAAGAATGTATAAGTCAGTTTATAATGTTTGTACCAGTAGGAATAATAATGTTTGTAGGGGTGTATCAGACAAGTAAACTATTGGATATAAATATTTCTTCTCTTTTTATACAGGTAATTGCGGGAGTCGTGATTTACGGCGTTTTTTCTTTGATTTTTTTGAATTTTATTAAAGACGAAATATTTATGAAATTTTTGAATAATTTAAAAAGGAAGTTTGGAAAAGGAGCTAAGTTATGATAAAGAGTAAGGAAGATTTAAAATATTATATAGAGGCAGATCTTAAATCATTGGGTATAAAGCAAATAAATATGAAGCTTAGATTTGGCGCTTTATTTTGTCCTCAGATATGGAAGTTTCAGATTAAAATGCGTAAACTTGAATATAGAAAAAATTGTTGTTGTAAAAACAAAATCGGAAAACTTATATTTGCTGTTAAGTATAATATGTTTAAGAGTTATGGGTTAAAGCTCGGTTTTACAATTCCGTTAAATGTATTTGGCCCTGGACTTGCAATTACACACGCCGGTGCAATTATTATTAACAGCCATTCTAAGTTTGGTTCTAATGCAAGAATTCATGCCGTTGTAAATGTCGGAAATTATTCGCTTTATGATGAAAATTGGACAGATGATAATGTTCCTGTATTTGGGGACAATGTTTATGTCGGACCGGGTGCAAAGGTTTTTGGCAAGATAAAAATTGGCAATAATGTTGCAATTGCGGCTAATGCTGTTGTTAATAAGGATGTTCCCGATAATGTTACTGTTGGCGGTGTTCCCGCAAAAGTCATTAATACAAGAGGTTCGGTGGGAATGATAATTCATGGTGACAAAAGTAAGTAAATTTTTATGCTTTTAGGTCTTTAAATAATAAAGGGTTTTGTATTGTAATGAATGGTACAAAGCCTTTTGTTTTACAACTTGGTATAAGTTGATCCCCCATGTCCCGCATCCAGCACAATAACCGGAGTTTCATTTTCATAATCTGTAACAGCAGCTGGGACAGCTCCGGATTCGGCCTTTTTGCTGATATGAGCAGCTGCGCTTATTCCGATCCCGGCACAGCAGAAAACAATAGCACCGCTGATGATTCTACGCTTGACTTTATTCATAATATCTCTCCTTTTAGGCAAAACCGCACAAATTACGCCTGACGGCTTTGTACGTCATCAGTTGCACCCGAGGCAGTGCCCTTGGGATACATATTTTCCGTCATAGTGTATGTAAATTTCTTAACGACAGATTGTCTGTGAAATTTCTGTACAATCTTACAAAAAATCTGACTGTGAATCTGACGTACAATCCTTGTGTGGTATTGACTTTATTTTTTATAGGTTTACCTACGATAAGAATATGAAAAAAATTATATTCTTATGCACAAGCTGTCGTATATGTCTGTAAGGAAAGCATTTGTAAAGCGTTGAATATTTATGTGGCATTTATCATTTTTTGCTTATAAAACTGCATAATTTTTTGCAAAAATGATTGTAATTTGCAGAATTTCCAGTATTTTTTTAAGAAAATAACTTGACGTTAGTCCATATGTGTGTTATAATTAGTTAGTAACATAAGGCGTATGCTATAAAAAATATTTCCGGAAATTCAGCAGAACCTATTCATCCGATGTGCAGTAAGCTGATAAAAAGATGAAAAATAAATTAATCATAACAGAAAAAGAGGAGTTATACATATCCTTTCAATGAATTTGTCGTCAGTTTCTATTTGTAAGGTATGAAAGGAATTTTATTAATGTATAGGGTTCGACGATGATAGTATTGACCTGTAAATTTTTTGCGATATTTTGTTGCATTTTGACTATCTTCGGATATAACAGGAGGGTATCATGCAGTATACAAAGATAAGGAAAGAGTTTTTTCTGACCGAAGAAGATATTACTAAAAACTTTCTTGATGAATTAAATATAAATGAATCTACAGATCCGGAAGTTAAAAGAAAATCCGGAATAAAAGATTATCCAATACTTGAATTTGATGACGAAGCACTGAAGCTTCTTTATGACGGCGTAACAAATACTTTGAAATACAGTAAGGTCAGACCGGCAGGTGGGAAATTATATGAGGCAGTTAAACGACTGTTTGATATTATCGCTTCATTTTGCGCCTTGGCTGTTCTTGCAATTCCGATCGGAATAGTGGCTCTTATCATTTATATTGACGATAAGGGAAATCCGTTCTTTTCACAGGTGCGCCTTACTACAAAAGGAAAACCTTTCAGAATGTACAAACTGCGTACTATGTGTGTGGATGCTGAAGCTCGATTTGCTGATGTGCAGAAAGAGAATCAGTCAGATGGACTTGCTTTTAAAAGTGATAAGGATCCACGTATCACACGAATCGGCGGTTTTTTGAGAAAAACTTCAATAGACGAACTTCCTCAGCTTTTTAACGTTTTAAAGGGAGATATGTCAATAATCGGACCACGTCCGCCTCTTCCCCGTGAGGTTGTTCTGTATACGCCCGAACAAATGGAAAGACTTCTTGTCAAAGGCGGTCTGTCATGTATCTGCCAAACTGAGGGAAGGAGCGATATGCAATTTGACAAATGGGTAGAGGGAGATGTGCACTACATAAAAAACCGAAGCGCTGTTCTTGATCTAAAACTGATGTTTAAAACGGTAACTGCCGTTATAAAGAGAAAAGGTGCAAAATGATTTGCATTAAAAAGCTGTATGAGTGAAAAACTCATACAGCTTTTTTGTAGTATGCAAAATTTTTTATTTTTCAAGAGTAATAAGTCCGCTGTTTATCATTTCCTGAGCTGCCAGCATAACTCCTATCTTTCCGCTGGTGTATGTAATACCGCCCTGCATCCAGACGGCAAATGGATCACGGATAGGAGCGTCGGCAGAAAGCTCGATTGAAGCGCCGTTTGTGAAAGCTCCGGCAGCCATTATCACTTGACTGGAATAACCAGGCATATCCCATGCTTCTGGCACAACAAATGAATCGACCGGTGCGCCCTTCTGTATTCCACGGCAGAAAGCCGTAAGATGCTCCTCATCCCCAAGTTTTATTGCAGTGACGATATCTCCATGCTTTTCATCCTTTCGTGGGGAGCATTCAAAACCGAGCGTTGTCAGAAGCTCACTGGCGAATGCGGAGGTTTTCAGAGCGTTTGCAACCACATCAGGAGCAAAAAACAATCCAAGGAGCATTTCACGGTTCATGCCAAGAGTGCATCCGACTTCTTTGCCCATACCTACGCAGGTGAGACGATAGGAGCAGAGTTCTACAAGATCGGAACGTCCGGCGATATATCCGCCTGTACGGGCGATTCCGCCTCCTGCATTTTTTATTAGAGATCCGATAATGATATCGGCTCCGACAGCAGACGGTTCAAGCTGTTCAACAAATTCTCCATAGCAGTTATCGACCATGATAACAGCATCGGGATTTCCCTTTTTTACTGCGTCGATCATCTGCTTTATGTCGGGGACTGTAAAGGCTTTTCTCAGTGAATATCCTCTGGAACGCTGTATGTAGGCAACCTTTGCGTCTTTTACTGCTTCGGTGATCCTTTCTGTATCGGCAGTTCCGTCATCTTTTAGATCAACCTGATCGTACTGTACGCCGTAATCCATAAGGGAGCCGTTTCCCTTAGTTCCGCTGATACCTATAACTTCCTCAAGAGTATCATATGGCTTTCCGGTAATTGAAACCAGCTTGTCGCCCGTTCGGAGAATCCCGAAAAGAGCGGTAGAAAGCGCATGAGTGCCCGAAACAAAGTTGAATCTTACAAGAGCGTCCTCAGCGCCGAGGACTTGGGCGAAAACTTTGTCAATAGTCTCACGTCCGATATCTCCGTAGCCGTAGCCTGTAGAGCCGTAGAAACACGGTTCGCTCACTCTGTTGTCCGAGAAGGCCTTTAGTACCTTTGCACCGTTGTATTCGGCTGTTTTTTCTATTTCTGAAAAAGCCTCTGAACAGTTTTTTTCAGCTTGTTCAGCAAGAGCAAGAAGTCTTGCGTCAAAATTATATAATTCTCCGATATTCATCTATTTTCTCTCTTTCATTAAAGCTTTCCTTTTATCATATTATCTTTTTCAATATCAATACGCTCCAAAACTATCTCATGCCCTGCCTCACGAAATCCGATTTCTTCGTAGAAACTTTTGCGGACATCCAGGGCAAGAAGATAAGCACGTTTTCCAAGTCCGTTAAAGAATTTCGCCAGCCATTTCAGAAAATCCCTGGCATATCCTCTGCCACGGGCAGCGGATGTGGTAGCGACTTGTCCTATCAGAATGGTACTGCCGATGTCAAACATCACCGAGGCGGTTGTAGAATTCTTGTAGGTGAATACACGGCTTATTCCGTGTCTGCACCGGTGAGAAGTATCGGTATACCACAGCGAAAAGTCGGCAATATTCGGGAAACCTTCGCAGAGTATGCTATATACGTCAGTCAATCTGGGATTGAATTCAACGTGTTCTTCTATGCTTTCAAGCGATGAACCGTCGGGGATAAGTTCAAAAATCGTTCTGTTAAGACGCTGATAGCGTTCCGGAATGTTTATGCCCCCTATGATGTTGGCGTCTCCCTCGATGCGGAACGGCAGATTCATGGAGATAAACAGATCTATCTCCTGACTTGGCTGTAATTTGCCGTCGGTGCAGATTATCAGGGTGGAATTGATTATGAACATGAATCCACAGCCGGTTTCGTCGGTGATCTTGTAAAAACGGCAGAATTCATAATTCGGACCGTATGCTTTCATATAGGATATCATTTTTTTTCCGGAAAGACTTTTCATAAGTATCTGACGATCAAGCTCATGTTCGTGTTCTATCAGTTTTATCATAATTCAAAGATCCTTTGTGTAAGCTTTTTTACAAGTTTAATTGAAGCTTCTAAATCGCTCCATTGAATCACACAGCTTGGGGAATGAAGATATCTGCACGGAACAGAAACGGCTATAGTACGCACGCCGCTGCGGCTTGTGTGGATCACACCCGCATCGTTTCCGCCGGCTATCATGGTTTTTGTCTGACAGGGAATGCCGGATTCTTTTGCTGTCTCGAATGCAAGGCGGTAAAGTTCCTTGTCGTACACGGTGCTTCTGTCCATGAAAGATACAACAGGACCTTTTCCAAGTGCGCATACACGTTTTGCGCCTGAAACTCCGTCAATATCGGCGGCTGTAGTTGCTTCGAGAACCACGGCAAAGTCGGGATCAACTGAAAACGCAGATACTCTTGCTCCCCTGAGACCTATTTCTTCCTGGACATTAAAAACAAAATACGTATCATATTCAATATCTTCCCGTATCATTTCTATCATCATTGCACATCCGGCACGGTCGTCGATGGCTTTGGATTTAAGACGGTCTGCGCCAAGTTCAGTGAATTCGGAACTGAAATAAACGCAGTCGCTGAGTGAAACGTATTTTTCAGCTTCATTCTTATTTTCAGCGCCGATGTCAATGTAGAGACTGTTTATATCCGGAGCCTTTTCACGTTGTTCTTTTGAGAGATTATGAACGGCGGCAGAGCCGATCACACCGTTAAGTTTTTTTTGACCGACACGCACCTGACGTCCTATGATTACAGATGGATCGATTCCTCCCACGGTGCCGAAAAGCAGAGTTCCGTCAGCATTTATCCCGGTGACGATAAGTCCTACCTCGTCCATATGTGCGCATATCATAAGTTTTTTACCTGGATTTTTTCTACCCTTTTTAAAGCAGATAAGATTGCCGAGATTATCGGTTCGGTAATCGCAAAAGTTCTTGATCTTGCCGATAATAAGTTCTCTTACAGTTTTCTCATCTCCGGATATCCCGTCAGCAAGACACAATTCTTTAAGCAGATCTTTCATTTAATTTCCCTCCTTGATAAATTCCGCCAGAAGTCCCGCAGTAAGTTCAACGTCTTTGATATCTATGACTTCGGCAGGAGTATGCATATTTCTGAGCGGAATGGAAACAGTGCAGGTTCTTGAACCGCAGCGGCTTACGGAATACTGATCGGCATTTGTGGATGTAAGGTCGTTCATGACTTCTGTCTGGAATGGTATCTCCGAAGCTTTCGCCGCATTGATAAGCTCGTTTGAAAGTTCTCTGTCAAGAGACGGAGAAATTCCGATCATAGGACCTTTGCCGAGATAGCCGCATTTGTTTTCGTCCTCGGATAAAGCGTAGGCGAAACTTACATCCACGGCGATGGCGATGTCAGGGTTAAACTCGTATGCACCGATTTTTGCTCCTCTTTCCCCAAGTTCTTCCTGAACGGAGAAGATAGCGGTCACGTTGTATGCAGTAGAGCATTCTTTTAAAAGTTCAAGGGTGTAAATTATCGCCGCAATACCGCAGCGGTCGTCGAGAGCGCCTGAAGTTATCCGTGAGCCGATAAGACTTCTGCATTTTACGTCAAAGGTTATTGTATCGCCCGGAGAAACAATTTTTTCAAGAGCTTCTTTGGTCATTCCGACATCAACGGCGGCTTCGTCAAAGGAGATCACCTTACCGTTGCCGGATGAAAGATGCGGCGGAACCGAGCAGATGACACCGGGCAGGTCTTGTTTTCCGTGGATAATAACAGGCTGAGCCGGCATGAGACGCCGGTCGATACCTCCGAGATTCTGAATCTTTATAAAGCCTTCGTCTGTGATATGCGTTACTATCATACCGATCTGGTCGATGTGAGCGTCAAGTACAAGGGAGGGGAGTCCGCTGCGGAACTTCCCGAATCTTCCGATAACGTTTCCGTTTCTGATCTCAGCGTCGGGACAGTATTTTTTCAGCATATTCAGGGCAAGTCCGGCAGCAGAACCTTCGCTGCCCGAAGCGCCGGAAGCTTCCGTGAGCTGTGCAATAATATTTTTCAGATCCATAATGTAATTCCTTTCATTAATGATGTACATTATTTATATTATAACAGATTATTTCAGATTTTGCAATAGAGGCGTATAATAAACACGGCAACAGCATTTACTTCTATTCACGTTTGTAAAGGGGGACGCCGTCCCCCTAACCCCCTGCCAAAGGGAAGTACATTCCCTTTGGAAACCCATTATTGATTATTTACAATCCCCCTTGCGGGGATTGTAAATAATCAGGATGAAATCCAGACAGAAAGTATTTCCTTTAACAGGAATTTAAAGAAACAAAATCTCTTTTATAATCATAATAAAAGTAAATGCTGATGTCGTGGTATAATAAAAAATCCCCTGCCGTATGCAGCAGGGGAGCATCAGAACCGGATTTCAGTTCCGACAAATTCCGGTTCATGCGTTCATTTCAGCTTTGATGCTATCGAATTCTTCTTTAATTTCCTTTCCGGGAGCAGGAGTTATAAGAGAAACGATGACGATCGTGATAAGGGCGGCAGCAAATGCCGGGAGAAGTTCATAAATTGCAAATACGCCTCCGAGCTTGCTGATACCGAATTTCCAGGCGAATACCATTACTGCGCCTACGCCGATTCCTGCAACAGCGCCGTATTTGTTGGAACGTTTCCAGAAAAGCGCAGTTAGCATTACGGGTCCGAAGGTTGCACCGAATCCTGCCCATGCGAAAGATACGATATCAAAGACGGAGCTGTTTTCATCCCAGGCAATAGCAACGCCAAGCACTGCGATTATAACAAGGACGGCTCTTGCGACAAGCATGGACTGTTTTTCTGACATCTTGACTTTGAAAACGCCCTTGAGAATATTTTCCGACATACTTGATGATGCGGCAAGAAGCTGCGAGTCTGATGTGGACATGGTGCAGGCGAGTATTCCGGCGAAAACAAGACCTGCGATTATAGCAAGAAGAATATGCTCGTCCGCCATGAACTGTGCGATCCTGATTATTATCTGCTGAGAGTTGTTGGAATCAAGAGCGTCGATCTTTCCGGACTTTGCGATAGCGTTTCCGATAAATCCGATAAAAATAGCGATTGCCATTGAGATAACTACCCATACGGAAGCTATTCTTCTGGATGTCTTGATTTTATTTTTGTCCTTGATAGCCATAAAGCGGAGGAGGATATGCGGCATTCCAAAATAGCCGAGTCCCCATGCCATAAGCGAAGCGATTGTGAGGAGTGAATATTTTTCCGAGTGAGCCTTGACGATCTCTCCGTTGTCATTCACGGCTTCAAGCACGTGTATATGATCCAGTGAGAAATAACCCGGCAGATCCTTTGCGTTATTGATTACTTCGCCGAATCCTCCTGCGGTATAAACGCCGAATCCTACGATACTGATAAGGGCGAGCGTCATAACGATGCTCTGGATAAGATCAGTAAAGCTTGCCGCCATGAATCCGCCGGTGCACGTGTATGCAATGATGATAACGGCGCTGAAGATCATGGCGATGTGGTAATCCCAGCCGAAGAGCTGACTGAAAAGAGTGCCACAGGCAGCAAATCCCGAACCGGTGTACGGAACAAAGAATATCAGAATGATAAGAGCAGTTGCTCCCATAAGCACCTTTTTACTGTCACAGTAGCGGTTGGAAAAGAAATCCGGAATAGTAATTGCGCAGCATTTGTTGGAATAGACTCTGAGCCTTTTGGCTACTATGAGCCAGTTGACATATGTACCGACAGCAAGTCCGATAGCAGTCCAGCCCGCTTCTGCTCCTCCAGTAAGATAGGCTACGCCGGGAAGTCCCATAAGAAGCCAGCTGCTCATATCTGACGCTTCAGCGCTCATTGCAGTAACGATAGGACCGAGCCTTCGCCCTCCGAGATAGAAATCCCCGACGCTGGAATTCTTTCTGGAGAAAGAAATTCCTATGATTATCATCATTGCCATATAAGCAATAATGGTAATCATGATGATAATTGTTGATGTGCTCATGATAAACTCCTTTACAATTATTTTAAATAAGTAATAATTATTATACACTAAAATTAACTGTACGTCAATATTTTTTAGGAAATATTTTCACAAATTCTCTTGACAAAGCTGTATAAATGATGTATAGTATATTTGTATAATTATACCCGGATGTTGCTCCGGGATTCAGAGAGGGGTATGCTACTTGAAATTCAAGAAATTAACCGCCGCTGTATCGGCTATGGCTATAGCGGCAGGCATGACGGCGTATCTGCCGGCGGCGGGAACGGGTTCGCCTGTTATTTCTGCGTCTGCCGCAGCAGAAGATGTTAATTATGCCGAAGCGCTTCAGAAATCCATGTTCTTCTATGAAGTACAGCAGGCAGGAAAGCTTCCGGAATGGAATCAGGTTTCATGGCGAGCTGATTCCATGATAAAGGAGGACGGTACGCCTTCCGACGTAATCGACGGAGGATGGTTTGACGCAGGAGATCACCTTAAATTCGCTCTGACCAACGCTTATACGGCATCTGTACTCTCGTGGGGGCTTATTGAGTATAGGGATGCGGTTAAGAAAGCGGGACTTTACGATCTGTATCTGCGCAACCTTAAATGGGGGCTTGACTATGTTGCAGCCTGTGACAAAGGCGACAAAGTTATCGGCACGATCGGTGAGGACGGCTTCGATCATGTATGGTACGGAAGTCCTGAGGTATACATGAGGAAATTTAACCTCAAGAATAATACGGAGGAAAGACCTTACGACGAGATTACCAACTGTACTACCATTGCAGAAATGGCTGCGGCAATGGCAGGAGGATATATCGTTTTCAAAGACGAGGATCCTACTCTTGCCAAGAGCTATCTTGAACATGCGGAAAGTCTCTTTAAGCTTGCAAATGATGTTTGGGCTGAAAAAGGAGCTGAAGCTAACGACGATCAGGGTATACAGGGTAAATATTACAATACCAAGAACAATCAGGGAACGGACAACTTCGTCGATGAGCTGATGTATGCCGCAAACTGGATGTACATGGCTACGGGAGACAAGTCTTACCTTGACCTTTGCGAAGAAAAGTATATCCCGATCTTCCCCAAGGAATCGCAGTCCACTGACCGGAAATATACATGGTGCTTCTGCTGGGATGATACAACTCAGGCTGCCGCCCTTCTATATGCCATAAATACCGGCAAGCAGGAGTGGATCGACCATGTTTCTCACCACCTTGATTATCTGATTGGCGGCTACAACGGCAAAAAGCCTGTAGGCGGCTGGACTCCAGACGGCATGGTTGTTGTTGACGGTGCGGGCTGGGGAACTCTCAGATATGCTGAAAATGGAGCATGGCTTGCTAAGCTTTCCTGCGATACGATCTTTAAGGATGATGCCGCTCTTTGCGATAAGTACAATACATGGGCAAAGAAAATGATGCATTACGCATTAGGCGACAATGACCTCGGACTCAGCTATGTTGTTGGTATGGGCGAGAAGAATCCTGTAAACATCCATCACAGAGGCGCATCGGGAATCCATGACGATCACTGGAATTCACTGGGATTTGAGCCAAGCGAAACCGATGACTGGCAGACAGAGTACGCCCACGTTCTTTACGGAGCATTGGAAGGCGGTCCGAATCCTGACGGCTCTTTCAAGGATGATAACGGTTCATATGTAAATACTGAGGTTGCTATAGACTACAACGCAGGCTGGACAGCTGCTCTTTGTGCTATGATCGACGATTATGGCGGAGAGAAGCTTGCTGACTTCCCGAAGCCGGAGAAACCAAAGTGGGCAGAATGGCAGATCGGCGCTACTCTCAACGGCAGCGGCAACAGCTACAGTGAGATAAAGGTATGGGCGATGAATCATACGGCATGGCCGGCTCGTGTGGCAAAAAATGTTAAGTTCCGTTATTATTTTGATGTTTCTGAGGTTCTTGCAGCTGGACTTTCCATCGACGACATAAGCGTCAGAATTGGTTCTCAGCAGTATCAGGAGGGACAGCAGGGCTATGCGACTGCATCAGGCAAGCCTATTAAATATGAAGGCGATCCCACCGGAAATACCTATTACGCAGAAATCGCTTTTGAGGACGGCAGAGCAATCATGCCTACGGGGCAGAGTGAATTCAGATGCGAGGTACAGTTCAGGGTTTCTATCCCCGATGCTATCGACGGTCAGTCTACGGCAGGAGCTTGGGATCCTTCGAACGACTGGTCATATGAAGGAGTGCAGAGCGGCATCAATCTTAGTGCGTCTTCCTACAAGGCGGCTCTTAATGAGCATATCACCATGTATGTAAACAATATTCTTGTATGGGGTACGGAGCCTGACGGTACAAAAGCTGTTCCGGGAGCTGACCTGGGAACACCCGTTGAACCTGATGTGACGTGGGGCGACGCTGACTGCGACGGTCAGGTTCTTCTGAACGATGCCGTGCTTGTTATGCAGGCTATCGGAAATCCTGATGCCTACGGTTTGAATGGCTCTGAGCCGTCGCATATCACCAAGCAGGGAATGCTTAATGCGGATGTTTACGAAAACGGAAGCAATCTTACAAATATGGACGCTCTGGCAATTCAGAAGTTCCTTCTGAATCTTATTCCGGAACTTCCTGAAAACTAATTTAATCAATTAATATTCTTTTAATAAGAGGGCGTGCGTGCCCTCTTATATTTTTGAATTATTTGTCAATGTGCACAATTATTTAAATGTCTCATTGGAATATTGCACGAAATTCCAGAAAAACTCTTTACTTTTTTTTCGGGATATAATATAATAAGATTGATGAAAAGGAGATAAGTGCAACCCGTCGTAACGACATACTTTTCATTATATAAAACGCTATAATCGCAGTGTATGCACTGGCGCTGCGTTATAATTACATTATATTTTTAATTTTTCAGGGAGGGTATATTAAATGCATAAGAAATTTTCAAAAGCGATCGTTGCAAGTCTTATGGCAGTAT
>CAMZZN010000055.1 GCA_947345935.1 uncultured Ruminococcus sp. | reverse complement strand
GAAAGATGCTGCAATACTTTTATAAATGAAATAAGCAATCTGCCAGACAGCTTATCTGTTTCTATGATCGTTCACGGCGGAACTGTTATGTCTGTCATGTCACGTTTTTGCATTCCGGAAAGTTCATATTTTGACTTTCAGGTAAAAAACGGATGCGGCTTTCTGACTGAATGGAACGGACAAAAAATCAAAATTTTATCGGAGATCATATGAAATATCTTATTGCAGTTTTACCCCTTATTATCGGATTTGTTTTAGATTTGATCATAGGCGACCCATACAATCTTCCGCACCCCGTACGACTTATCGGAAAACTGATTTCGTCGCTTGAAAAACCTTTCCGAAGGCTGTTACCGGACAGACTTATCATTGCAGGAACTCTGTTGTCGCTTACCGTACTGACTGTATCTTCCACAGTTCCGCTTATTATTCTGACATTGTGCTACTATCTGAATACATGGCTTGGCATAATAGTTGAAAGCATTATGATCTACTATATCCTTGCGGCAAAATGTCTGTACAAAGAAAGCATGAAAGTTTACAGAGCGACAGAATCCCACAATATTACAGAGGCTCGTCATGCTGTTTCAATGATAGTCGGACGTGATACAGATAAACTTGACGAAAAAGGCGTGATTCGTGCGGCGGTAGAAACTGTCGCTGAAAATACCTCTGACGGAGAAACTGCACCGCTGTTTTTTATTGCGTTAGGCGGAGCGGCTCTGGGATTTTTTTATAAAGCCACCAACACTATGGATTCAATGCTTGGCTATAAAAATGAAAAATATATTCATTTCGGCAGATTTTCAGCTAAATTTGACGATGTCATGAATTATATTCCATCCAGACTATCCGCTCTTATGATGATTCTGGCATCCTGTATTCTGAGATTCAATACAAAAGGAGCATGGAAGATCTGGAGACGTGACAGGGCAAGCCAGGAAAGCCCGAACGCTGCACAGACCGAATCCGCAGCTGCTGGGGCTCTCGATATCCGGCTTCTCGGAGATGCTTATTATTTCGGAAAGCTGCACCGCAAAAATACTGTCGGGGACAATATACGCCCCATAGAATCCGAGGATATCCGCCGTGTAAATTGGCTCATGTTCTGCACGTCTGCGATCATGCTTGCCTTTGCACTTTCCATAAGAATATTTCTCGCATTTCTGTTTTTCTGACTGGAGGGATTTATGAAACAATTTGAACACGGCGGAAACTTTCCGGACGGAATACTTGACTTTTCAGTAAATATCAATCCTTTCGGAATGCCTGAAAGCGTAAAAAAAATTCTTGCCGAAAATATCGGCAGGTTCTCGGAATATCCCGACCCGGACTGCGTTGAACTCGTTCAGAAATTGTCTGAATACGAAAAGGTACAACCACGGAACATCGTATGCGGAAACGGCGCTGCCGATCTGATATACCGACTCGTCCGTGCATTGAAACCATGCAGAGCGCTGCTGACATCTCCGACTTTTTCAGAATATGAAAAAGCTCTGACCGAAGCCGACTGCCGGATAAAATTCCATACTCTAAAAGAAACAGAAAACTTCTGTATTACCGAACGTATTCTTGACGATCTGCATAACGTTGATATTTTCTTTTTATGCGATCCAAATAATCCAACCGGCTCTCTTGTTCCACGAGAACTGACGGAAAAAATAATACATCGGTGCATTGAGGAAAAAATCGTGCTTGTCATTGACCAATGCTTTATGGAATTCACTGGCAGAACCGATGATGATACAGAGCTTCTTTTTAATGAACAGATTGTTATTCTAAAAGCATTTACAAAAATATATGCAATGGCAGGTCTCAGACTGGGATATCTGATCTCAGGCAGTACGGAACTATCAGAAAAAGTGCGTCATACCGGACAATGCTGGAGCGTATCTGTCCCTGCGCAGCTTGCAGGAATTGCAGCTTTGCAGGAATCGGAATATATAAAAAAAATGATCTCATTTATTCGTCAGGAACGCGACTATCTGTGCCGCTCTCTGAAAAGACCTGAAATTAAAATATATCCGTCAGAAACTAACTATCTGTTTATGCAATGTACGCTGCCTTTGGATAAATTGCTTTTACAAAAAAAAATTGCAGTGCGAAGCTGTAATAATTATCGTGGATTAAATGACAGCTACTTCCGCATTGCCGTAAAAAAACACGGCGATAACGAACGTCTCGTAAACGCTGTCAATGAAATAATGGGGTGAAATCATGGCAAGATCAATAATGATCCAGGGAACAATGTCAAATGTAGGTAAAAGCTTTATATGCGCCGGACTGTGCAGGATCTTCAGACAAGACGGATATATTTCCGCTCCCTTTAAATCGCAGAATATGGCTCTTAATTCATATATCACCAGCGACGGTCTGGAAATAGGAAGAGCGCAGGCAATGCAGGCGGAAGCTGCAGGGATCGAACCGTCAGTCTTGATGAACCCTATCCTTTTGAAACCGACCACTGACCATGGATCGCAAGTAATTGTGAACGGGAAAGTCCTCGGAAATATGCGTGCAGCGGAGTATTTTCGCCGAAAGAAAGAACTTGTCCCGACAGTAATGACGGCTTATGAGAAATTGGCTGAACAAGCAGATATTATTGTCATCGAAGGTGCGGGAAGTCCGGCTGAAATGAATCTGAAAACCGATGATATCGTAAATTTGGGACTGGCAGAACTTATTGACGCTCCCGTTTTGCTTGTCGGCGACATAGACCGTGGAGGTGTTTTCGCACAGCTTATCGGTACTGTTTCACTCCTTGAAAGTCACGAACAGCAGCGTATTAAAGGCTTGATCGTAAACAAGTTCCGTGGAGACCGGTCATTATTTCAGGACGGAATAAAAATTCTTGAAGAAAAAAGCTGTAAGCCAGTGCTTGGCGTTGTTCCGTACGTTGACTGCGATATTGATGATGAAGACAGTCTCTCGGACAGACTATCCCCAAAAGAAGCAGATATTATTGATATTGCCGTAATAAGACTGCCTAAAATTTCCAATTACACTGACTTTACGCCACTGTCAAGGTATAATGGCGTATCAGTTCGATATGTCGGAAAAACAGTTGATCTCGGCAATCCTGATATAATAATTATTCCGGGCAGCAAGAGCACCATTTCTGATATGAAGTGGTTACGGGATAGCAAATTTGAAAGTCTGATAAAACAAAAGGCTTCCGCCGGAGTTCCGGTTTTCGGAATATGCGGCGGATATCAGATGCTCGGAAAAACTATCTCTGATCCTGAAAATACAGAATGCGGCGGAACGATACATGGACTTGAACTACTCGATATGCATACTGTTTTTTGCAGAAAAAAAATACAACAACAATCCTCCGGCATTATAACTGCTGAACCACATTATTTCAGTAATTTAAAAGGAAAAAGCGTCAGCGGTTATGAAATACACATGGGACAAACTGAAAGTCGTGAACTACCATTAATAAAATTTTCAGACGGTCGCTGTGACGGTGCATATAAAGAATGCATTTTCGGAACGTATCTGCATGGAATATTTGATAACACAGATATCTCAGAAGCAGTAATCAGCGAACTTTTTAATCGCCGTGGACTGAATTTTTCAGAAACGATTAATTATAAAGAATACAAAGAAAAACAGTACAATCAGCTCGCCGATGCTCTGCGTCATAATATTGATATGGATAAAATATACGATATTATTGGAATTAAATAAAGGGCGTATCTATGGATCATAAGTGAAGCGTTTCAGCCTTGTTTGTTGAAACGCTTTTCTTGTTTCCTCGGTAAAATACTGAATCAGTTTTACCTCGGTACTTTTGTTTTTGGAAGACTTAACACGCTGCATGATTTGCGACCGCTTTGCTTTTGAAAATACATCAGCCATAAATCACCGTGTCTTATTCGGAAGTGCCTTTTTGAATAATCATTTGCAGGTTCTTATCGTATCGATAGCTGTCAATCTTCTTGTCAACGATGAGGGGAATGGCTTCCTCGATGATATTTAGCGGCACAGTAAACCATTCCTTGGGATAATGCATGATGCCTTCATCATCACGCACCTCGAAGTACACATTGACGTTGCTGAAAAAACTGTAGATACTTGCTTCGAGATAGGGAACGTCTAAGTTATAGCATCTCACTGTCAGAACAACTTCAACATCATTCATCAGATATGTGGCTCATGAACTGCATTTTTAATGCGCATAGTAACATCGCCGGAACAGTATCCTATTTTATAAAGATTGCGGATGGAGCGAATTTGCGGCGCACGGCTTAAACTGCGAAGGACATAAATGTAACCGTTCTGAACATCAGATGCATCAATGCTAACAGAGCCTTCGCTTTGTTCAATTAAATCGCTTATGCAAAAGCCATCGAGTTTTAATGCTTTTCCAAGAGAGCGATAGAGCATGGATGATTCTGTACCATTATCAAAGATACACCTTCTCCTACCTTCACGGCGTACTTTTGCGCCACTCTTATACTCGATTTTTTGTTTGACTGCCAAGTTCTGCTCCAAGTAAAGAACCACGCCGCGAAGAACATAGTAACATCCTTCATGCAGATCGCCTTCTTTGAATTCCACAAGACGCCTACGACCATGTTCCAAATCGTCATGAATCTGCTGAAAAGCCTTTTCATAAAGATCGAAATCTTTACACACTTTCCGATGAGCAATGTAATCGGGACGAAGTCTCTCTGATGGTTTAACATGGGATAGGGTATATATGCTATCAGCCTCGTCATTTCCGTCCAGCAATCCGAGTGGATCATCGCTTATCAGTTCTTCAACTGAGACAGATTTTGTTTCCTCGCTTTCCAACAGATTATAGTAATCATATGGCAAAAGCGTCTTTACTTTCTTGGGGTCTTTTTTATTGCTGCGAGACGTGAAGCAAGGCGATACTCACCTATATCGTCACCGAGTTCAGGGCATCTCTGATTTGTTTCATAAAAATCGGATATTTCTTGAAAGCTATCAATTAACGTGCTGTCTTGTTGTGAAACTGGAGCGGCTTTCGGCTCATCAACGGCAAGCAATCCCAGGAGATCGCTTTCAAATATTTCGGATAACTTGTCTTTCTTTGTTTTCTCATCCATTCTTCTGATCTCTCTTTAATTGACGCAGGTATATTAGAGCTTCAGCAAGGCGTCTTTCTGTAGGATCGAGCGCATCCAATGGCGGCTACCGCTCGTTACCTTGACAAACTCATTGATTTTCGGCCACAGATATATTGCATCGTCATCCGTCATATTAACATTAAACGCAACGATACACTCCTGGATGGATTTAAGAACCTTCGGTGTGATGGACTTGGAGATTACTTCAAATGCCTGCTGGAACGGATTGATGGAGTCGATGAGATCAATATTAAGTTCATCGAGGTTTACGAACTTGCCACTCATATCAATAAACCTGCGATTACCATCCGTTTTAACATTTGAGCCGCGAATCACCATATCCGCAACTAAATGCCTAAATATAGGTAAATTGTGCTGTTTTAATTTTTCATTCAGTTTAGCTGTTGTCACTTGAAGCTACCCTCAACAATATATACAAATAGTATCTTTTAAACTTCTGACCAAAACCCTGCAAGTTCTCTAAATTCTAATTCTATACTTTTCATATTGAAAAGTAATAGATTGTCAATGTCTTTATCTGTTAATTCGATTTCATTATTTTCTGAGCATTGTTTGAAAGTTTCTATTGTATCATTTATATAGCTAAAAAGATGAAGCAACGTTCTTAGATAAGACTATTTATTGTCTTGACAAATCTTATCTGAATTAGTGATATTGGCAAATAAAGTTTGTAATTTTGATTCTGTAAGGCGAATAAGAGGATTTTCATTAGTAAGTAGTTTATTGATTTCTCGAGTTGCAAAAGTTAAATTCTTGTCTGATTCATCCTCAAGTTGTTCAGTGCGAATGGGCTTGATGCCCTCTTTGAGCCAATACTCGGAAATGCCAAAGCTTTTACAAATTAACTTAGTTAATACTTCGGAGGGTGCGGTTAATCCCTTTTCAATTTTAGATATATGTGCATTAGTCACACCTAAAACTCCAGCAAATTCTGCCTGTGTCATTAAACATTCGTCTTTTCTTACTATTTTTATTCTATCTCCAATAGTTTCCATTTTGTGCAACCTCCACAATTAACTCAGTTAATTTTTTATAGACAATCTGCTTGACAAATTAACTGAGTTAAGTTAAAATTTATTCGTAAGTTAACCATAACTTATTATACCACAAAAAAATAAAAAAGAAAAGATGTTTTGAAAAAAAATGCTGAAACAGAAAACACCAGATTCGCCGATTGGAGTAATTATCAGAGCACGTCTTGAAGAAATGGAGCGTTCACAGCCGTGGCTTGCAAGACAGGTTCGCAGATGCACAAACACAATCAACGGCATAATCAGAGGCAGGCTTAATCCGTCGAAGGATTTGCTTGAAAAGCTTTCTTCTATATTGTCTGTAGATATCAGTATTCTTACCGATGCTGTTAAACAAGTTGGCGAAAAGTAGTGGCAGAACATTGGATAACAACAAAAGAAGCAGCTATTTGTTGTGAGTGCAAAGAGAACACAATAGTACAACAGGTAGTTCGAGACCAACTGAAGTACAAATACGTTCCCGGAAAAGGCAAGAATGGACAGCAGCTTCGGATATTACTTGAAAGCCTTTCGCCGGAAGCTCAATGCAGATATGCAGAAAAGAGAAGAAAGCCTGCTCCGAGAACGGCAGAAGAAATGCTGCTTGACAAGCTCTCACAGGATAAACGAGACAGACTTGATGAAAAGCTCCTTATCACACAGGAGTACATTAAGTTCCGTGATGGTTACCCACGTAAAGACCATTTAAAGCAATTTGTGAAGTACATGAAAAAGAACTATCCTATGTTTGAATTCAATTCGCAGCAGGTTGCGAATTGGGCTAAAAAGTATGAAGAATACGGCATAGGCGGATTGGTTGATCTCAGAGGACGGCACAGCGGTATGAAAACTTCTCTTACAAAGGAAATGCAGGAAATGTTCCTGAGATACTACCTTACCGATAAAGAGCCGTCAATACAACAGTGCTATGATGCAGTAAAAGCTAATTTCAACGGTGAAGTTCCGAGTCTTTCAAGTTTCAAGCGTTTTCTGTACACCGTTCCAGATCTAACGCTTGCCATGTATCGCAAGGGCAATAAATACTTTGAAGATAATTACTTACCGAGTGTTCCAACGGACTATGACAGCGTACCGTCAAATTATGAGTGGGTAGCAGATCATCATGTTTATGACGTTATCGTAAATGATAAGGGCAAAGTCGGTCGTGCATGGCTTGACAGACGTTCAAGATATATTTTAGGATACGTTATAAGAATGGCTGACCCGAACGCAGATACGGTTCTTGACAGTTTTGTTGAAGCAGTAAAACGATGCGGGCTTCCACAGAAGATTCAAATCGATAACGGAAAAGATTATGCGGCTCACGATCTCTTCAATCTGGATAATGATTATTCGCTTGCAACAGAGCTCAACTTAAAGGTGAGACATTCAATTCCTTACAATGCTAAAGCAAAGTCTATAGAACGAGCATTCAGAAGCATAGAAAGCTTTAATAAAATGCTTGATTCATATTGTGGCGATCGTCCGGAACACCGAGCAGAATCACTTGGAAAAACAAATGATAAGATAGCTGATAAAGTTATGACTTTTGAGAAGTTCAAGGAGATTGCAGAAAATGTCATCAATATTTACAATAATACACCTCATAGCGGTAAAGGCGTGAACGGAAGAACACCTGCACAATGCTATAAAGAAGAATTCAAGTAGCCTATACGAAAAGTTGGCGATAAAGAATTGCTTATGGTAATGCGCCGCAGAACCAGAACTGTTACAGTTACAAAGAACGGCGTTAAATTTGCCGAACTCGACCGAAAGGATTATTATACCTCATATTTTGTAATAAACTATATCGGCAAAAAGGTTTATGCAAAGTACTTTACAAGCGATGTAAAGACAATTCACATTTATTCTGCTGATAACGATTCTTTTCTTGGAGTATTGCCTTGCAAAGAGATGTTTGTATACAGAGCAGGAGCTGAGGTTTCAAAGCAGGTTATCAGAGAAAATGCAAAAGCCAAAAGTGAAATGCGTAAATTCGCAAAGTCCATGTATCCGCACGGTGTAGTTGTTCCAACAATCGAGGAAATATATGAAAAACGTTCCAAAGCTTTTGGAGACCTTGATTTAAGCGGTATTCCCACTGTTAAGTATTTTGAAGCTGATAAACGTTCCGAACTTGAACATATTCGGGCAGAAGAACAAACAATACAAGCTGTTGCTTCACATGAATTCGTTCTTCCAATTGATGAAAATGATGACGATGACTATGAATCTAAGCTTTCAAGGAGGTATTCATATGGATAACATAGAAAAAGCAAGAAGTAAACTTATTGACTACATAAGAAACACCGGGCAAAGTCAGGCAGTTATATCCAAAAGAATTGGTTTATCTGCTGCTACTATTTCGCAGTTCCTCAACGGTTTTTACGCCGGAGACAATGAAGAAATCGCTATGAAGATTGATTCTTTCCTTTACTTGCAGGATATGCGTACAGCGTACACGAAAGCACCTGACTTCACAGATTCGCTTAAAAACACTCGTAAAATCATAAATACACTTGATTATGTTTACGCTAATAAATGTACCGGAGTTGTAGCAGGGGTATCAGGCTGCGGAAAGACAACGGCATTAAAGAATTATCAGACACTCATGAACGGTGTTATTTATATTCAGGCAGATGCTACAAAATGGTCTCCCTGCTCCGTTCTTAAGCTTATCGCTAACTCAATTTTAAATGAACCATGTAAAGGTTCTTCATCTGATATTCTCGACAAGCTTGTAATGGAATTGACCGGAACGGACAGGCTCATTATTTGAAAGCAAGAGCATTTGACACGCTCAGGGTTCTGAATGACCGTGCCGAGGTTGGCGTAATTTATGCCGGAACGCCTAACATTATAGACCGTATGACAATAGGAAGAGCAAAAGAGGACTTCGATCAGGTATACAGCCGTATTGAATATACGTGCAATTTATCAAACCGATTTACAATCAAAGAAATTTCAAGTCTTTTTGATGCATTTAATCTTGATAATACGGTTATAAAATGCCTATGTAATGCGGCTTCACAAAAAGGCGGTCTGAGATACGCTATAAACCTTTTTAAAGTAGCAAATTCAGCGGAGCAGGGTAATATAACAGTCGCTACTATCGAAGAAGCTATAAATCG
The DNA here is from genome assembly GCA_947345935.1 of uncultured Ruminococcus sp. Classification (GTDB taxonomy): domain Bacteria; phylum Bacillota; class Clostridia; order Oscillospirales; family Ruminococcaceae; genus Ruminococcus. The sequence goes on along the minus strand of CAMZZN010000055.1, from coordinate 4,852 downwards.
AGTAGGAAAAGGAGCACAATTCAAATGAAAAGTGATATAAAGAAAAAGGCACTTGTTACTGCAATAACAAGCACCCAAAAATAATGATTAAATACCACAATCATTATATCACACCCTGAAAGAAAAATCAAGCCCATACAATCAATTTTAAGGGGCTTGTGAGAAAAGATAGTAAAATTACACGTCCGAAGAAATTTAAACGCTCACAAGAGCTATTAAACACAAATTAAACAGTACATAGAGGTAAAGAAAAATGGAAATAAAGAAATGCCCTTTTTGTGGCGGAGAAGCAAGAATAGCGAAAACAGAACTTACAACCCATGCAATGCTTATTTGGGTGAAATGCACTCGATGCCATAATCATACAGCATCAATTAAAACTGCTTCACATGAAGAACAGGCGATGCAAGAAAGTATTGAGCGTTGGAACAGAAGAGCAGTTTGAATATTCGAGGGCAGCTTCTGCCGCCCTTTTGCTGTAAGTAAAATTCATTCAGATTTCGTTTTTTACTTCTGCAATACAAAACTTGTATAATAAAATCAAAAACGAAAGTGGCAGACATAATGGATGAAATGAAAGCTATTTCAGATTCTGACAATGAAGTTATTGCAGACTTAAGGCGAATAATCGGAGTTCAGAATACCGCAGAAATCGTCAAACAGTGCGGCGGAGCTTTCCTTTACATTCCGCTGATGAAATCTCTTGTTAAAGAAGAGCGTGACAAAGCTATTTATTCAGATTATTTGTCAGGTACATCTTATAAGGATATTGCATTAAAGTATTCCCTTGCAGTGGCAACCGTTCGTGATATTATCAATAAGGAAAGGAAATCAAAAAATGATTGACCTATTAGACGAACTTGCACTTGAAGATTTAGACGGAGATCAATACGATCTTGCCGAATGTCTCGGAATGGAATCGTATATAAAACTTGTTAGAACATTTTCCGGTTCCCCAATTAATGTACCTATGCCCGATACAATAACGTTAAAGCTTCGTAACAGAAAAATCCGTGAAGAACGTAATAAACACAGTGTTAGGGAGCTTGCTTTGAAATACGGAGTATCTAAACGAACAGTATATGATATTTGTTCATATAAATCCAACAATCATTAACACTAAAATAAAGGAGAGGTTAGAAAATGGATGAACAGAAAAGTAGCGTTCCGGAGCAGGTGAAACAACCAAAGTCAGAAACGCCAGCTGAAGCACAGGCGCAGCAGACAGCAGCGGAACAGGAAAGCCAGTCATTGGATCAGAATGTATCGGAATCAACAGAACAGGTTGACTATAAGTCAGAACTTGAAAAGGCAAATTCAAGGATTGCAGAACTTGAAAAAAAGTGTATTATGCAGCATTTATTTGTTGAGCCGGACGACTATGATGAACTCCTTCCAAAAGCTATGAAGCTTGTTGACGAAGAAACTTCCCTTGAAGAAGCTTTCTCCTTGCTTGCAACAAAATATCCGGAAAAAATTCGATTAAAACCGTATATTGACATGGGAGGAAGTACAAAAGGAATTAAAACTGGCGGTGATTCGTTTACTTCCGCTTTTAGAGGAAATATTCCAAATTCTTATCCGTCAACTACAAATGCTAACACAGTAAAAGACCGAAGCGGATTTTTTGAAAACAGATAGGAGTGATAAATCATGAGTGAATACAATACAACAAATTATGCTGAAAAGTATGAGGGTGAGGTTGATGAACGATTCAAACTGTCATCTCTTACTGATTCAGCAATTAATAACAATTTCAGTTTTGATGGAGTGAATTCAATCAACATATATTCTGTCGAAACATCTGAATTGAATGATTATAAACGGAACGGTACTTCCAGATATGGAACGCCTAAAGAGCTTGGTTCAGCATTACAGAAAATGACTCTTACTCAGGATAAAGCGTTTACTTTGGAAGTGCGGACAAAAAGTTAGACCACAGATAATCAATCAAATAATGGAGTGCAAAGGCATGTGCTGCCGCAGCAGCCAGTATATCATATCCACAGAGGCTCATTGTCAATAGATCGTGGAATAAATGCCGATCAGATTGAACTGCACTTGTGAATCACTATTATGGAATAAAAGGATAACCCATATCAGCACGATATTGCATTGGGCTTTTGTAACCCAATCCCTTTTTGATTCTTTTTTCTCTGAACCAATGCAGATAGTTGTTTAGTTTTTCTATTAAATCCATAATAGTTACATTCGCCCAGTCTCTACCATAAAACATAGCATTTTTAATAAGACCGAAAAAACCTTTGCAAGCAGAATTGTCCGGAGAACAGCCTTTTTTTGACATAGAACGTGTAAGGCCATACTTTTCCATTCTTTCTATCCAACCGTCCCATCGATAATGGGAACCACGGTCTGAATGGACGATTGGATGTTCATCGGACTTCAATGTTTCTGCAGCAGCATCAAGCATTTTGTTTGCCAGATCCGCATTGGGCGATATCCCGATTTTCCAGCTTACCGGCATACCGTCATAACAATCCAGTATTGGAGAAAGATATACCTTTCCGGCTGGAATTTTGAATTCAGTAATGTCTGTCAGCCATTTTTCATTTGGTTTTTCGGCATGAAAATCACGTTGTAAAATATTAGGAACTGCAGGTGTGATTTCACCTTGATACGAATTGAATTTCGGTTCCTTTTTTCGGTGAACTCTCAAATTTTCTTTTCGCATAATTCTTCTGACAACCTTTTCGGAAATATAAATACCGATTTTTTTCAATGTCACATGAATACGGCGATAACCATATTCTTTGTAATTATCTGTAAATAGTTTCTTTATGGTATCGCAGTACATGCTGTCCTTATCATATTTCTTTAACGCATTTTGTTGGTAACAATAACTGCTTTTTGAAATTGCAAATATTATGAGCAGTTCTTTGAGGCGATACTTATTTCTTAAGGCATCAATTGCTATCGCCTTTTCACGATTCCTCATCGTTTTCAGATTGATACCTGCCGCTTTTTTTAATATTTTACCTGCTACCTCTAATGCATCCCGTTCCATTTGCAGATAATGAATATCTCTGAGCAATTTGTCTCTTTCTTCCTTCAAAGTAGTCATTTCTGCAAGCAATTTCTGAATGGACTCAACTTCGCTTGATGAAATATCCGAATCCTTCTTTTTCTTCATATTCACAGTTTCTTCAAACTCCTTGCCTAATAGAATCGGAGCAGCTTCTTGAATTTTTTTGATGGAAACATGATATTTTCTCGCTGCAGTACTGATTGCTGTTTTTCCACTACAATATTCAATAGTTGCCTTGATAATTTCTTTTCCTATATATTGTAACACATCAGCATCTGATTTGCAATCCTCTGCACTTAAATGTGGGGTAGTAATTACCCATCTTCTCAGCGATTCCGGTGTTGGATATCCAAGTTTCTGAACTGCCTTTTTATAACTCTTTCCGTATATGTGATAAAACTTCACTGCTTTCTCTATTTGTTCATTTGTATAAATGGTTTTTTGGGTTCGCCCCTCTCTCTTATCGCTTACAGTCCCGGTTCTTTCGTATTCTTCGATCCAGTTGTACACCATATTCCTCGTTTTCGGATAGCCTAATTTCTCTATAGCTTTTTGTATGCTTCCTAATTTGTAGTACATCTTGATAACCCTTATTTTTTCTTTCTTGCTGTACTTCATCTTCCTCACCTTTCCTTTTTTAGTCCGGGTTTTTGTCCGCATACCCATACATCAAAAAACACGGCGAATGGGAGTTTGTAAAAGTATACACGGATGAGGGAATTTCCGCAACAAATACAAAGCATCGTAATGGTTTCAATCAAATGATAAAAGATGCTCTGGACGGAAAAATTGACCTTATCATCACAAAAAGTGTGAGCCGTTTTGCCCGAAATACCGTGGATTCTCTTTCCACGATACGAAAGCTGAAAGAGAAAAATGTTGAATGCTTCTTCGAAAAAGAGGGTATTTGGACGTTTGACGGAAAGGGCGAATTGCTTATCTCGATTATGAGTTCGCTGGCTCAGGAGGAATCCCGTTCTATCTCCGAAAATGTCACATGGGGACACAGAAAACGTATGCAGGATGGCAAAGTCTCACTCCCCTACTCCAGTTTTCTTGGATACAAAAAGGGCGAAGACGGTCTGCCTGAAATTGTACCGGAGGAAGCCGAAATCATCCGTTTCATTTATCGCTCTTTTCTTGAGGGCATGACTACTTACAGCATTGCAAAGAACTTGATGAATCGTGGTGTGCTATCTCCGAGTGGTAAGGAAAAGTGGTACGCATCAACAGTTGAAAGCATTCTGACTAACGAAAAATACAAGGGTTCTGCACTGCTCCAAAAGAGTTTTACCACCGATTTTCTCACAAAAAAGAAGAAAATCAACGAAGGTGAAGTTCCGCAGTATTACATTGACGAAAGCCACGAGGCAATTATTTCTCCGGAGGATTTCGAGCAAGTCCAGCTTGAAATGGCAAGGCGAAAAAAGCTGGGTAAACAGTACAGCGGAAATTCACTCTTTGCAGCAAAAATTGTATGTGCGGACTGCGGATGCTTCTTCGGTTCAAAGGTCTGGCATTCGACTTCAAAATATCGACGTGTCATCTGGCAGTGCAACAATAAATTCAAGGGCGAACATTTCTGTACAACACCGCATTTGTATGAATCTGAAATTCAGCAGAAATTTTTGAACGCTTTTTCCCGATATTTCGAACAGAGAGATGTGGTTATCAGAAATTGTCAGTTTGTTTTGAATCAGTTGAAAATGCAGGATGAACATAATGTTGCTGAATTGTCAACCGAAAATAGGACAGAAATTATTTAGCCGGGAGAGAAGCTTTGAACTGAACCGGAGAAAGATAACC
>CAMZZN010000054.1 GCA_947345935.1 uncultured Ruminococcus sp. | reverse complement strand
GTTTCCATATTTCTTATTATATCATATTTCTTCTATTAAGTAAACGCATATGGGACAGCGTCCCCCTTTATAAACATGAATTAGAAGTAAATGCCGCTGCCGTAGGATTTTTTCGTTTTTTTCTTGACATTGTGACGATTATGTGATAAAATATATATTACTACATAATTTGCAGGTTATATGCAGATATTAAGGAGGTTTATATGGACGATATCAGAGAAAACAACACCCCCGATACATCCGAACAGACTATGGGGCTATACGGACAGCAGGGACAGTATGGACAAACACCGGGAACTCAGCCAGAAACATTTCCGCCGGCAGCAGCGCCTAAAAAGAAGATATCCAAGGCAGCTATAATCGCCGTAATTGTGCTTGTGGTAATTTTTGCAATTGCCCTTATTTCGCTTGGTCCATCATATATGCAGGCGAGAAAATACGGAAAAGCAATAGTAAGCGGAAAAAATCTTGACGACGCTGTTGAAATGGCTTTTCCTGAAAAACTTATCAAGGACGACGAGGTTTACGATCTCTGCCAGAAGGCTATACAAGAAAGTTCACGGGAGATCAAAGCAAAGGGAAGCACCAGCTTTCTCGGCGTAAAATGCGGAAAATCCATTAAATCAAACGATTGCAAGAAGATTGAAAAGTATTACAATTTTCTTTGTACCATGTCAGGCGTAGATAAAAAGGTCAAAATTCAGAAAGGATACGAATACAAGATCAAATTCAAAGCCGGCGGAACAAAATATTATATGGAATGCGTACTTATAAAAATGAAAGGCGAGGGCTGGAAAGTGTTCCCCGCTTCATTGGACGATGTTGACGAATTTTCAAGTTATCTTAAATAATCCCCCCTCTTAAACGTTAGTTTAGATATTACGGAACCAGCCGCACAGGAAAAACTGTGCGGCTGGTTTTTATACACTTCTGAGTTTTGTTCCTGCCCGGAAAACTTTCTCACCCCCGATCTTATTACGGAGTATGACTGCAAATGCCACACCGTTGAGCAGAACTGCTCCGAACCATGCGGCTGCCTCAGCCCATGCAGTTGCCGTAAATCCGATCTTCGGAACAAATATAATAATAACGCCTATTCTCAGCGCCATTTCAAGTATTCCCGAACACATGGGGATAAGCGGATAACTCATTCCCTGTACGCCGCTTCTGAAAACAAAGAGAAAATCTACGAATATCAGCATGACGCCGCTGATAGGAAGATACCGAGCTGCAAGACCTATCTGTTCACTTCCGTTAAGCATAAGAGCGGATATCTGTCTTGGGAAGAATACCATGACAGACCCGAAGATCATGTAGGAAATGAAGGATATCGTCAGACATACACGGAGAGCTTCTTTTATACGGTCATATTTTTGTGCACCATAATTCTGACTTGTAAAGGATGACATGGTGAATCCTGCGGTGCAGGCTGGCTGCATGAACATATTGATGAATCTGCTGCATGCGGAATAAGCCGATGTATAGGCAACTCCAAGTCCATTTACAAAGTACTGGATCACCATGCAACCTACAGCAGTAATCGAATTCATTAAAGCCATAGGTATGCCGTTTTTCAGAAGATCGGCACTGAGACGGACATCTGCCGAAAAATCCACACGGCTGAGACGAAGAATATCCAGTCTGCGAAGTTTTGAGAAACAAACGGCGGCGGATATTATCTGTGCAAGAACCGTTGCAGCAGCCGCTCCCTCAACGCCTGTTTTCAGAACAAAGATAAAAAAAGCGTCCAGAAAAATATTGATAACAGTAGAAATAATTATAGCCGTCAGCGGCGTGCGGCTGTCCCCAAGCGCACGAAGAATTCCGGAACACATATTATAAGCGATCGCCGCCGCCAGGCCTCCGAAAATAATATAGCCGTATATCAGGCTGTCTTTCATAATTATGCTGTCTGTCCGCAGAAGTTTCAGCACAGATTTCAGAAACAGAACGCTTACAGCGGTAAGTATGACAGTTATTACAGCGGCAAGTTTGATCGAAGCGGCAGTGGTACGGCGCATTTTAGCGTAGTCCTTTGCTCCGAAGTTCTGGGCAATGAGGACGGAAAATCCGTTTGAAAGTCCGAGCGAAAATCCGATTATCAGAAATGTCAGCGAGGACATATTGCCGACAGCGGCAAGGGCGTCGTCACCCAGTCCCTTTCCTACAATAGCCGTATCGGCGATCGAATAAACCTGTTGCAGCATATTTGTAACGAGCATAGGGAAAAAGAATGTAAGTATTAATTTTGAAACCTTTCCCTCGGTCATATCAGAAGTTCTTGACATAAAGTATCACTCCCCGATTGATTTTACTCTATTATAATCAGGGAAAGAATTTTTTTATATCAAAAGTATTGCTTTTTTTGTAAAAGTGTGGTATTATCTGTTATAAAACAACACTGTATAAAGATATTAGTTCTGGAGGTCGGAATAATGAATACGAATCGTGATCTTAATTACAGACTGTTTATACATAAAGAGAGCAATTTTATACGCACTGATATACATACCGAATACGAATATTACGCAACCATACGCAGCGGCGACGTAGAAAAGGTCAGGGAGAATTTTGAGAAGATAAAAGAAAATTTCGAGGATGGAAAAGGCGTTCTTTCCGATGATCCCGTCAGAAATACCATTTATCATCTTGTGGTAGCCGGAGCTTTGATAGCAAGGTTCTGCGTCGAAGCTGGAATGGAACAGGACGTAGCGTATACTCTGACAGATATTTACATCCGAAAAGCGGACTGCTGCACAAGCACGGAAGAAGTAATTGATCTGCTGGAAGAAATGCAGCTTGATTTTGCCGGACGCATGAGGGAACTGAGAAAGGCAAACGCCATATCCATTCACGTAAGACGGTCTATAGACTATATCTATAATCATCTTCATGAGCTGATAACTCTCAAGGAACTTGCAAAAAGAGAGAAACTGAATCCAAGCTATTTTTCAAGACTTTTTCTGAAAGAAACGGGATATACGGTAAAAGGATATATAACTCAGGCGAAAATAACTACGGCAAAAAATATGCTGAAATATTCTGATTTTTCCATTCTTGATATATCGCTATCCCTGGGATTCTGCACTCAGAGTGCATTTACGACGGTATTCCGCAAAAATACCGGCGTCACACCGGCAAAATACAGGGATATATATTACAACGATAATATTGACGGCAACAAATAAAAAAGCGCAGTCCTGCTGCGCTTTCGTTATCTTATTTTCATATTTCTTTCTATTTCACGTCTTGCATCTTTCTGCGCAGCGGCGTCACGCTTATCATAGAGTTTTTTACCCTTGCAGAGTCCGAGCTGCATTTTGACCTTTGAATCTTTGAAATAAAGACTGAGAGGTATGAGCGATAAACCGTCCTGTTTTACGGTACCGAAAAGCTTATTGATCTCACGGCGATGCATAAGGAGCTTTCTTACCCTCATGGGATCACGATTAAAAATATTTCCCTTTTCATACGACGAAATATGCATACCCTTTACCCAGAGTTCGCCTTTGTCTATAGAACACCAGGAATCTTTCAGATTAACGCTTCCCTGACGAATGGATTTTACTTCTGTTCCGACCAATTCAATTCCGGCTTCATAAGTATCAAGAACGAAATAATCGTGGCGTGCCTTGCGATTTTCTGCGATAGTCTTTGTTCCCTTTGAACGCATTGATATACAGCCCCTTTCAGTTTGTCATGGTATTATTATACATTATAAAACAGGGATTGTCAAGACGAATGAGATTAAGGCAGCAGTATTTATTTCTATTTATGTTTATAAATGGGAGGACTCTGTCCCCCTCCCCCCCTGCCAAAGGGGAGTACACGCCTTACCGGCGCCCGTCCCCTCTGTCACTTCGTGACATCTCCCCACACCGTGGGGAGTCACCCTTTGGAAACCCATTATTAATTCTTAACCCCCCCACAAGGGGGATTTTTAAGAATTAGAGTGATCGCCAAACAGAAAATATTTCCCTTAACAGGAATTTAAAACAACAAAATCACTTTTATAAACATAAACAGAAGTAAATACCGTTGAAAAAAGCCTTGTCAAACCGGGGGAAATATGTTATAATGTATACAGTAATTAATTTGAACAGGAGGTTTATATGAAATATACTCAGGGAAAATATATCATAACACAAAAAACGGCTATAGCACGCAATATATACAGCTTTACCATAAGCTGCCCCGAAATTGTACGGATAGCCGTGCCAGGTCAGTTCGTACATATAAGAGTTGACGGCTTTACTCTTCGCCGTCCTATATCCATATGCGGCATTGATCCGGAAAAAGGTACTCTCAGGATCGTTTTTGAGATCAGGGGCGAGGGAACTTCTGCAATTGCACGACTCAACGAAGGAGATATCATTGATATGCTTGCTCCTCTCGGTCACGGATTCACAATAGATCCGGATTTTAAAAAAGTCGTTCTTATCGGCGGAGGCATCGGAACGCCTCCAATGCTCCCCCTTGCCGGAATATACGGAAAAAAAGCTGTTGCAATATCTGGATTCAGGAACGCATCTGCCGTCATACTTCAAGAGGACTTTGCCGGAACAGGAGCGGAAACTATCCTCTGCACCGACGACAGCTCGGCAGGTATTCACGGCTTTGTGACGCAGCCGCTTGAAGAACTTGTAAAGTCCGAAAAAATCGACGCCGTTTTCGCCTGCGGACCTTCTCCGATGCTGAAAAACGTTGCCGCAATATGCAGTAAAAATAATATTTTCTGCGAAATTTCACTTGAAGAACGTATGGCATGCGGTATAGGCGCCTGTCTTGGCTGTGCGTGCAAAACCAAAAAAAATGACGAGGAATACTTTGCACACGTCTGCAAAGACGGTCCTGTATTCAACGCAGAGGAGGTACTCTGGTAATGGCTGATCTTTCTGTAAAAATCTGCGGTGTTGATTTTAAAAATCCTATAATCCCCGCTTCCGGAGTTTTCGGATACGGACGGGAATACGAGGAGCTTTTTCCTCTCAGTAAACTTGGCGGAATCGCTACAAAGGGAACTACTCTTAACCGCCGCACCGGAAATCTTTCCCCGAGAATAGCTGAAACTCCGGCAGGAATGCTTAATTCTGTAGGACTTCAGAATCCGGGTATCGACCATTTTATCGAAAAGGAACTTCCGTATCTTCTCACAAAGGATGTGACGATACTTGCCAATATCGCCGGATCTACCGCCGAGGAATGCGTTCAGGTTGCAGAAAAGCTTGAAAAAACCGATGTACACATGATCGAACTAAATATTTCCTGTCCAAATGTAAAGCAAGGCGGAGCTGCATTCGGAACAAGCTGTGAAACGGCTGCCGAGGTAACACGCCAGGTAAGAAAAGCTACTTCAAAGCCCCTTATAGTCAAACTCTCCCCCAACGTTACAAGTATTGCGGATATCGCCAGGTCTGTTGAGGATGCCGGTGCAGACGCAGTTTCTCTTATAAATACTTTGCTTGGTATGCGAATTGACATAAATACCGGACGTCCCATTCTCCGGAATAACGTGGGCGGAATGAGCGGCCCTGCAGTTTTCCCCATTGCCGTCCGCATGGTATGGCAGGTCACAAATGCAGTAAAGATCCCCGTTATAGGCATGGGCGGAGTTTCATCAGGACACGATGCAATCGAGCTTATGATGGCCGGCGCTTCTGCCGTTCAGGTCGGAGCCGCTATATTTACCGATCCGTTCGCTCCTGTGAGGATTGTTGAAGAAATCAATGATTTCCTCGACAGAAAGGGAATTTCATCGGTAAACGAGATCATCGGCTCGGTAAAACCCTGGTGACGTCATGATAATAATGTCTGTTGATTTCGGAGACGCAAGAACAGGAATTGCAGTTTGCGGCAAAAGCGAAATGATCGCATCCCCTGTCTGCGTCATATCCGAAAAAGATTTCGATAAATGCATAGAAAAAACCGCTGCCCTTGCAAAAGAGCAGCGTGCTGAACATATTGTAGTCGGCTATCCTAAGAATATGAACGGAACTATCGGCGAAAGAGCGGAAAAATGCAGTCTTTTCGCCGAAAAACTCGGTGATCTCACCGGATGTCCCGTTACTCTCTGGGACGAGCGGAACACTACTGTTTCCGCACACAGCGCCCTCAATATCACCAATACAAGAGGAAAAAAACGCAAGGCTGTAGTGGACGCAGTGGCGGCAACTATAATTCTGGAAAGCTTTCTGGCTTACAGGAAAAATACGGGAGTTACATAATCACCGATTTGATATCATCCAGCAGACTTCCTGCTGCCTTGAGAGTTTTTCCGGCATTTTTCTTGATGCTGTATTTTTTCATGGGAGTTGCCGTTGACAGAGCATAATAGGTAAACCCTACCGCAGCGCCGGCTGCCGCTCCCTTTGCAAGAGATTTTATATCCATAACTTTACTCCGATTCTGTTTATTATGCGGATCTTCCGCACGTATATTGTCTGCCGCAGATCGGATTTTATTCAAGAGGAACATAAATGCATAATCTTAACATCGTACTCGTCGAGCCGCAGATACCGCAAAACACCGGCAATATCTCACGCACGTGCGCCGTTACTGGTGCAAGACTTCATCTTGTGCGTCCGATGGGATTTGAAGTAACGGACAAGCATCTCAGGCGTGCAGGTCTTGACTACTGGAACAAGCTCGATATAACTTATTACGACAGTCTCGATGATTTTTTCAGTAAAAACCGGGACGGAAATTTTTTCTATTTCACAACAAAAGGTCGAACTGTTCATAGCTGCGTAGCCTATCCGGACAACGCCTATCTTGTATTCGGGCGTGAGGACAAAGGACTTCCGGAAGAACTGCTCTATGCTAATCCGGATTCATGCGTGCGCATACCTATGCGCAGCGAACTGCGAAGCCTGAACCTCTCAAATTCCGCTGCCATTGCAGTCTATGAGGTCCTGCGCCAGTGGGATTATCCCGACCTTTCACGTGAAGGAAAGCTTACTAAATATATATGGTAAAACGCAGGTCGTCCTGCGCTGCCGCCTAAAAAGGAAGTGTTAAAATATGTCCAGAATAATGATTTTGACTGACAGCTGCTGTGATCTGCCGCTGGAAACCATTAACGAACTCGGAATAAAAGTTCTGCCTTTCACGCTTACCGTAAACGGTCAGTCCTTCCGGGAAATCTTTGACAAGTCAACTCAGGAAGTCTACGAGATCATGTCGCAGACCGATGAGATCCCCAAACACGCCATGATAAACCCGCTCACCTTTGAAGAAACTTACAAAGAGCTCTACGACCAGGGATATACGGATATTATCAGCGTTTCGATAAATTCGCAAGGTTCAGGCACTTATAATAATTCGATCACAGCGAAGAACGACTTCTTTGAGAATAATCCTGACGCCAAAGGAAAAATACGTATATTCAACCTCGATTCAAAATGCTATACGGTGTTCTACGGCTATCCGATCATGGAGGCAGTAAAAAAGATCCGCAAAGGTGCAGAAGCCGAAGAGATCGTGGCATATCTTGAAGACTGGTTCAATGTCTGCGGTATATACGCTGTTCCATACAATCTCAAATATGCCAGAAAATCGGGAAGGATCTCGGCTGCTGCCGCATTTGCCGGAGAATTGCTGGGTCTTAAGCCGATAATTCTCTTTGCAGACGGTAAAACCGAAACTGTAGAAAAAATCAGAGGTGAGAAAAATATCGTCCCCAGACTGGTGGAATGCGTTGAAAAAAATATGACTCCCCAGACGCCGTATCTGCTCATACACGGTCAGGATGCGACTCTGGCAAAAGAGGTCGAAAAGGAGCTTATTAAGCGCACCGGAAGAAAAGCCGAAATGTACGGTTCTATCGGCGCAGCAGTTGCATCAAATATCGGTCCTGATCTTGTGGCGGTTCTTGTCAGACGGAAAAATAAGAAATAAAAATAAGGGGACGCATTTCTGCGCCCCCGTTTTTATAAATCAGAACTACTGCATTTTATATGCGTCGATCATTTTCTTGACCATCTGACCGCCGATAGATCCAGCCTCTCTCGAAGTAAGATCACCGTTGTAGCCGGGCTTGAGATTTACGCCCATTTCGTTTGCTGATTCCATCTTAAATCTTTCAAGAGCTTCCTTGCCCTTCTGAGTCATTTCACCCTTCATAATTAAAAGTCTCCTTAAAATTAATTTTTTAATCTGTTTTTCCGGAACTTTTCGTCCGTAAAAACGCTTTGTTGATGCCGTGATAGTATTATGACACGTTGTATGTGAAATATTTAAGGAAAATTTTATAATTTTCTCCATTTTATTGACATCTCTTGAAAAATATTATATAATTAATAATAAATAAATCCATAGAAAGGATGAAAAATATGAATGTCTATAAGAAATTAACTGCCCTTGTAGCGGTCTCAGCAATGCTTTTTGCGCTGACTCCTGCCGCAAAAGCTCCAAAAACTGAAATACTTCAAGCTGGCGCTGCCGCTCCCGACGAATACCACGACGACTGGCTCCACGTAAATGAAAACGCCGAGATCGTTGATATGTACGGAAATCCGGTATGGCTCACCGGATGCAACTGGTTCGGCTACAACGTTACCACTCAGTGCTTCGACGGCGTATGGTCAAGAAATATGCATGAAATGCTCAACGAAATGGCAGATCACGGCTTTAATCTTATGCGAGTGCCCATGTCCACCCAGATTCTTCTCCAGTGGAAAAATCATGATCCCGACCCATACATGGTAAAGATAAACGAATGGAAAAATCCTGAACTGACCGTCGAGGGCGTTCAGGGCGGAACTCCCAAGTACAGCTTTGATATATGGAACATGGCTGTTCAGTGGTGCAGAGAGAACGGTATCAAAATTATGATCGACATCCACAGCGCCACGACCGCATCCAATGGTCACCAAATGCCGCTGTGGTACGACAGCAACTACAGCACCGACGACTGGCTTGAGGCTCTTGCCTGGTTTGCAGAATACTACAAGGACGATGATACCATTATCGCTATCGATCTGAAAAATGAACCGCACGGCAAGAACGACGGTCAGGGTATGGCTATATGGGATGATTCCACTGCCGAAAACAACTGGAAATACGCAGCCGAAAGGGGCGCCGCAGCCGTTCTGGAACAGAACCCTAATTTGCTTATAATGGTAGAGGGCAACGAGGTCTATCCAAAATTTGAAAACGGTATGGACTGGAACAGTCCGGCTGTTGATTACGCTCACTACGACGATCCGGATGCGCAGCCATATCACGGCGCATGGTGGGGAGGAAATTTCCGGGGCGCACGTGACTTCCCGGTTGATCTCGGCAAGTATCAGTCCCAGCTTGTCTATTCCCCTCACGATTATGGTCCACTTGTCTGGGAACAGGAATGGTTCAAGAAAGACTTCACCCGTCAGACTCTCCTTGACGATTACTGGTACGATACCTGGGCATACCTTATAGAAGAAAAAATCTCTCCCCTGCTTATGGGCGAATGGGGCGGCTTTATTGACGAGGGACACGACCCGACCGGCGACAACAAAAAGTGGATGCAGATTCTCAGAGACTACATGATTGAAAAGCGAATTCACCATACATTCTGGTGCTTCAATGAAAACTCCGGAGATACAGGCGGACTTCTCACAAACGACTTCCAGGACTGGGATATTGACAAATATGAGTTCGTAAAGCCGGCCCTCTGGCAGAACGAGGACGGCAAGTTCATAAGTCTCGATCACAAGATCCCCCTGGGACAGAGCGGCAATGGAATCTCACTTTCCGAATACTATTCCGGTTCAGATCCCGATCCTGACGATAAGCCTTTGTACGGAGACGCCGACTGCGACGGAGAAGTTCTTCTTAACGACGCCATACTTATCATGCAGGCTGTCGGCAATCCAGATATGTACGGTCTTGGCGGAACATCTGAAAACGCTGTAACCGAAGCCGGTATGACAAACGCAGATGTCTATGAGCCCGGCACAGGACTGACCAATCTGGACGCACTGACTATTCAAAAATACCTGCTTCATCTTATTGAAAAATTACCTGTAAATTCATGATATCTGGCTGTATGCACAAAAATCTCATTGCAGACTTGTGCATACAGCCAATTTTTTGGACTTAATTGTCATTTTAATTAAAATCTGACACTTAATCAGAAAGGAGCTGATTTTATGAAAAAATTTATATCTATAATATTATGTACTGTTTTTCTTGCAGGATGCGGCAATGAAGATATTGAAAAATCATCCGGAAGCGAAAAGAAAAACGAACAGGCTTTTCAAATTGGAACTATGGAAAATGAAGCCGACCTCAGCCAATGCAGCATTCACGGCTGGTGTGAGATAACCAACGACGACGATACCTGCAAAACAACGTACAGGGGCAATATTAGGGACAGCAGCGATCTCTGGGAATTTATTGAAAATCTTGATTTTTCCGGCTGCCAAAAGGCGAGTACCGTCACTCGTGATGAGTATGCGGTAACTATCAGGGGCAAGGAGGCTGGATTTATCCGCATATCCTCCGGCATGGCAGCAGTTTACGGCTATGACGACCTCCAAAACGCCACCGAAAGCTATGAATATGCCATTACGATCAACACCGGAGAAAACGCTCAGAAGTGCACGGCGGAGACATATGTTGTCCCCCATGAGGTCAAGGAGCGGTTTGAAGAAATAGTCGCCGCCGGAATCGTGAACGAGGACAACATCACTGAAGTCACCGTTCTGCCGGACAACTCGTATCAGGAAATAACTGACAGCTATCCCAAAGACCTTATAGTTTTTGTTGACGGATATTCCAACTATGCATGGGAACCACAGAATCACGGACTTTTTATCGACACAAACGGCTATGTCTACGAGTATGATATGGACGGCAGACGCATTATCGACGAGGCAATAGAACGAATAGGAGAGGATTCTGTCACCTACGATCAAGCGTTTTTGGATGCGCTTTACTATGAATTTTATTATAAAAATCCTCCGGTGGCTACGGTAGATGCCGATACGGTTTTCGACTGCTATATGAATATGTACGCCATTGACCGTGACGCAGATTTTGAGTTGAAACACGAAGCCTGTGATATGGGACAGGATTCCCTTTACATGATCGATATCGACAATAAGGATAATATGATGCTTAAACTTCGAACAAAAGGCGATAGCACCGGGGAACTGGACGATCCTGCCGCAGAAAAGATAAGAAAAACTTACGATAAGCTTGATTTTAAGGAAATTGCAAAATAAAAGAAAAAAATCTCTGAAATACTTTACATCGGAATAAAAAAATGATATAATAATTTACAGAAAGTAATAATATACCGCTCAATGCTATAATAATCCCGGAGGTAAAATGATAACAGTAAGTAATGTAAGTGTTCAGTTCGGTGGAACTACACTCTTCAAAAATGTAAATCTTAAATTCACAAACGGAAACTGCTACGGCGTTATCGGCGCAAACGGAGCTGGAAAGTCTACATTTCTCCGTGTTCTATGCGGTGAACTTGAACCGGCTTCCGGCGAAGTTGCAATGCCAAAGGAAGAGCGTCTCAGCGTGCTCCGGCAGGATCATTTTGCATATGAGGAGTATACTGTCCTCGATACGGTAATCATGGGCAATGCACGTCTTTATGAGATAATGCAGGAAAAAGACGCCCTTTACGCCAAAGAAGATTTCACAGAAGAGGACGGCGTAAAGGCGTCTGAGCTTGAGGGCGAATTTGCTGAGCTGAACGGCTGGGAAGCTGAATCTGACGCTTCAAAGCTGATACAGGGACTCGGTCTGCCGGAAGATATATTATATTCCCAGATGTCAGCCCTTTCAGGAAACGAAAAGGTTAAGGTTCTCCTTGCTCAGGCTCTTTTTGGAAATCCGGATATAATTCTTCTGGACGAGCCTACAAACCACCTGGATATTGACGCAGTAAAGTGGCTGGAGGAATTTCTCTCCGAATATTTCGGCACGGTCATCGTAGTATCTCATGATCGTCATTTCTTAAATAATGTATGCACGCACATTGTTGATATCGACTACAATAAAATCAAAATGTACGTGGGCAATTATGAATTCTGGTATGAATCCAGTCAGCTTATCCAGAGAATGATAAAGCAGCAAAACAAGAAAAACGAAGAAAAAATAAAGGAACTCAAAGAATTTATTGCAAGATTTTCTGCCAATAAATCAAAATCAAATCAGGCTACTTCAAGACGAAAGCTCATTGAAAAACTCACCGTAGAAGAAATGCCGGCATCAAGCAGACGTTACCCGTTTATCGGCTTCGACATAGAAAGAGAACTTGGAAAAGATATACTCCAGGTTGACGGTATTTCCAAAACAGTTGACGGTGTAAAGCTGCTGGATAACGTAAGCTTCACTCTCGGCAGAAACGACAAGGTTGCTTTTATTAGCGAAAGCGAACAGGCTGTTACCATGCTGTTCAAAATACTTATGGAAGAAGAACAGCCGGATTCCGGTACTTTTAAGTGGGGAGTCTCCGTTTCAACATCATATATGCCCGTGGATAATTCTGCTTACTTCAACGGCTGCGAGCTCTCTATTATCGACTGGATACGCCAGTATTCCGTAAAAGACGAAACGGAAACATATCTCAGGGGATTTCTTGGCAGAATGCTTTTCTCCGGCGATGATGTTTACAAGCCTGTAAACGTACTCTCCGGCGGCGAAAAGGTTCGCTGTATGTTCTCACGGATGATGCTTTTCGGCTCTAACGTACTTGTTCTGGATCGTCCTACAAACCACCTTGATCTTGAAAGCATTACCGCCGTAAACAACAGCCTGATAAACTTCAAGGGCGTTGTCCTGCTGGCTTCTCACGACCATGAAATCTTGCAGACAACGGCAAACCGCATTATTGAGATCACCCCAAACGGTTGTATAGACCGTCAGGGAACGTATGAAGACTTTCTGTCATTTAAAAAGAATACGAACGCTTAATATAGGCTTATTAATATCAATTTATTAATAAATATAAATCAAAAGAAAGATGTGAGATCATGAAAAACAAATTTGTCAAGGTATCCGCAGCGCTTACCGCTTTCCTTATGATATGCGCCGGAACATCATGCGGAAAGGTCGATCAGAAAAAGGATGACAAAAAGGTCGTTGTATCGGGAACAGAAGATTCTGAAAAGAACAACGCTTCCGATCACTCTGACGCTGATTCCACAACAGACAACTCTGACAAAACAACCGATCCGAGTGAAAACCAAACCGGAACAGTTCCCGGTACTACAGATAAAAAAGGGCATACGGCTTCTGGTTCTGACAAGCCTGTTTCAGGTCAGCCCTCCGGAACCGTGCCAAACGGATCGTCCGGTACGGGAAACTCAAGAAATGGTTCACAGATCACTGATATTTCCCTGACCTTTTATGAAGTAACCCTCCCGATAGGAGGTTCAAAAATGCCTATTGTTACCATGCTCCCTGCTGATGCTCCAGATAAGGGCGAAATATGGACAAGCTCTGACGAATCAGTCGCAATAGTTGACGCTTACGGAAATATCACCGGAGTTGGTGAAGGAAACTGCACCGTTACTGTTGCTTCCAGCGCCAATCCTGAGGTAAAAGCCAATGTCAATGTTAAAGTCGAGACCGCTCCGGATGTTCCGGTAGCCGACGGTGTTACATACATCGACGGCATCCTCATTGCCAACAAAACATACGCTCTGCCTGCAAGCTATAATCCCGGCGGACTTACCGGAGAATGCTCTGCTGCTTTCCAGCAGCTTGTAAACGGCGCTGCCGCCGACAACATCAATATTTATCTGTCGTCTGGATTCCGTTCTTACGATTATCAGGCACAGATCTACAATAATTATGTCGCTATGGACGGTCAGGCAAATGCCGATACCTATTCGGCACGCCCCGGACATTCCGAACATCAGACAGGCCTTGCTATTGACTGCAATATCATTGACGATAGCTTTACAGGAACTCCGGAAGCTATCTGGCTGGAAAATCACTGCCACGAATATGGTTTTATAATCCGTTATCCCAAGAGTAAGGAAAGTATAACCGGATATAAGTACGAACCATGGCATATACGATATTTAGGCGTAGAAAAGGCAAAAGCCGTTCATGACAGCGGTCTCTGCCTGGAGGAATATCTTAATATTACCTCACAGTACAACTATTAATAAAAGAGATAGCTGGCAGCTCACTGTCATTAACTTAGATGGGGACTCTGTCCCCACACCCCTGCCAAAGGGAAGTACATTCCCTTT
>CAMZZN010000053.1 GCA_947345935.1 uncultured Ruminococcus sp. | reverse complement strand
AAACAGCAGGTTGATTATATTTCCGGATATATGGACGATGCGTTGAAAGCCCTGAAAAGCGGTAATAAGGAATCAGCAGAGCAATACATTGATATTAGTTCTCTGATTGATAATTATATTGCCAATGAAATATGTAAAAACGTGGATTCCGGCGGGGACAGCTACTACATTTCAAAAGATGCCGGCGGAAAATTAACGTTTAATCCTATGTGGGATTATGACATTGCACTTGGAAGTTTCATTGATGTCAAAGGCTATGATGATACGGCAGGACTGGGCGTTTATAATGTTTCAAACTGTAATGCCAACTCCAATCAATGGCTTTGTTATGCGATACAAAACGACTGGTTCAGAGAAGCAGTTGCCGTTCGCTGGAAAGAAATATACGATGATGTTAAAACACTGCCCCAATTTGTAACTGACGAAGCTGAAAAAAATGCGGCATCTTATGAGCGAAATTTTACAAAATGGAATACTCTTGGTAAAAAGGTATTTTCTGAACCGGATGAAATAGCAGAACTTTCCACACATAAGGCTCATGCGGATTATCTGAGCAAGTGGCTTGAAAAACGCATAGCGTGGTTCAACACATATTTTGCATCTGATAATTGGAAAAATGGTGTGCTGCTTGCTGAAAACGAAAAGTCGATTGATCCCGACAATGCGATTGCAGTCAGTACGCTGATGTTCTGGGGCGGTACAGGCGAGATAGATGTGGATAGTCCCGGATTTACAGCACAGGCATCGAACAATATGTGGGGCGGTGGGCAGGCGCTATCCACAGGTCTTATGATGTTCAAGGGACAAAAATACCGTCTGTCATTTGATTATACTGCTCCTGATACAGCAAGTATCAATTACCGCATTTAGGCGAATCATGATAATTACAAAGCCTATATGAACGATACAGTCAGACCCGACAGTACGCAGCATTTCGAGACAGAATTTACCACTGATGTGGATGACGCAAACTGTGCGCTTGTTCTTGAATTCAAGGGCAACGGAACTGTTAAAGTAGAACATTTGTCACTTGTGGCGCTTGAAGAAGAAAAAATTGTCGGAAATGTCAATGCAGATGGAAAATTTGACATTGCAGATGTTGTCCTACTTCAAAAATGGATTCTCGCTATACCAGATGTAAAGCTTGCTGATTGGAAAGCTGCTGATCTTTGCAAGGATAACAGACTTGATGTTTTTGATTTGTGCTTGATGAAGCGAGAATTGCTTTATCAAAATATATAATGGTTAAAAACATTGCATTTTATGACAACAGAATGATTTTTCAATTCCTTGATGGAACGGAAATTGAAGCATAAACACTTAAAGCAATGCCGCCACAGTAGTCAATTTGATTATTGCGTGCTAATTTTTTAATTTAGCAAAAGAAAACGCTAAGCCCTGAATTTCGGTGTTTTAACCCATTTTCAAGGCAAATACTACTCCCCTATTCAGACAACAGAAACCGGCACTTTTTGAAAAGTGCCGATACTGGGTTGCTTTCAATACATAAAATTGCACCCCTATTTTGTATCAAAATAAGGGCGCAGATGTGTCTTGCTGATACCAAATGGACGCTCAGTTCAAACATCCAACTTTACGCTGCTAATCAATCTTCGTTATACTAATCTATCATTCTGCGATATTCTTTTTCTTCACAGTCAATATAATCCTTAGCAAACTGCTCCGCTTCTTCAAGACTGTTTTCCAGCAGTTCAAAATTCACTGCCGCCGAAAAAATATCTATCTCAAGCGTTTAGGACTCGTCTGCAAAAACTTCAATAGTGAAGCCCTCACAGCGAACATCGTTTTCGTCCTTATCCTCCCGAAGTAGACCGCTGTCGGGAGTTATTTTCACATAAAAGCCTTTGTATTTCATTAAACCGTCCTTCTAAATTTTTATCTGGAAATTATCAATGTCGTAATCCTCATCATAATCTTCCGCACAATATTCTTCGTCAAATTCATCATTTACCGTGTGTTCAATCTGCAATGAACTTTCAATGGCACGATACTCCGACCTTGACCGTTCCGTAGCAGACGCTGTGGAGAGACAGGTTGAGAAGTGGAAGGCTGCGGACAGAGAATACCTTGAAGCAGTAGAGGTCGGAAATCTCTGCAAGGCACAGGGCTTGGAAAATATGATTCGCCTGTGTGCGAGAGAGCCGATTTTTGCGGCTATAGTGTATGTATAATATCGTAAAAGCCATCTCAAACAAATCTATTATTTTGTCAATAACATACGTTTCATCATTGTAAGGTCAAATACATCAAGCGTATTATCTTTGCATAAGTCAGCGGTGCTCCAATTTACAAGATGAGTATCCGGCACAGCTAAAATCCACTTTTGAAGCAATACAACATCTGCAAAGGAAAATTCATCGTCCCCATTACAATCCCCTTTAATGGATATCTCTGCTTCTATTTCAAATGCAAGTACCAGATAAACTTCCTCTTTATATACGAATGCTTTGCCGAGTGCCTCTGCAAAACTTTCTGTTTTCATTTGCTCTTCACTTTTATCGACTGGCGTGTAGGTCCCGCATATTCCGCCAGTTATCCGGCTCTTAGATTCAATCGTGCCGCTGACATAACACATATCAATCAATCCTGATGAAGTCAAATATGAGCAGATTCCAGAGCCGCAGCTACTAGTTTTGAGTTCACAGTTACCAAAAAGAGCTGATCCTCCAATTGATCAGCTCTTTTCAATTCAATTCTTTATCTGCGCTGCCACCAAACTTTCACCACAGTACATTTCACGAAGCTTTGGCTTCTCAATTTTTCCGGTAGGATTTCTCGGAACATCTGCAAAAATAACCTTATGAGGTCTCTTGTATCTGGGGAGTTTCTGACAAAAATCATTGATCTCCGCTTCAGTACAGGTACAATTCTCCTTGATAGAAATTATCGCCGCTGCAATCTCACCAAGACGCTTGTCCGGCATTCCGATAACAGCAACGTCCTTTACAGCCGGATGAGCCCTGAGAAAATCCTCGATCTGCACAGGGTAAAGATTTTCGCCGCCGCTGATTATAACATCCTTCTTACGGTCAACAAGATAGATAAATCCATCCTCATCTTCCTTCGCCATATCGCCTGTCAGCAGCCATCCGTCTTTTAAAGTCTCAGCAGTCGCTTTTTCATCATGGTAATAACACTTCATTACTCCTGGACCATTAACATAAAGCTCTCCAACTTCTCCTCGCTCAACGGTATTGCCGTTCTCATCGGCGATCTTGACCTCCCAGCCAAAGCCTGCCTTTCCGATGGCGCCGACCTTATTTATATTTTTCACGCCAAGATGAACGCATCCGGGACCAATTGACTCGCTGAGGCCGTAATTTGTATCATAGAGATGCTCCGGAAAAACCTTCTTCCACCTGGAAATAAGAGACGGTGGAACAGGCTGCGCTCCGATATGCATAAGTCTCCACTGAGAGAGCTGGTAATCGCTCGGATTGATCTCTCCCCTGTCAACAGCGTCAAGAATATCCTGTGCCCACGGCACAAGCAACCATACAATAGTACATCCCTCATTCGACACCGTCTCCAGTATTGACTTAGGCTTTACGCCCTTCAGCAGAACGGCTTTGCTGCCTGACAAAAGACTGCCAAACCAGTGCATTTTTGCACCTGTGTGATAAAGCGGCGGAATACACAAGAACACATCGTCCCGTGTCTGTCCGTGATGATTCTGTTCTACAGCGGCAGAATGAACAAGACTTCTATGATCGTGAAGAATCGCTTTAGGAAATCCTGTCGTACCTGACGAAAAATAAATCGCAGCGTCGTCATCATCTGAGAGAGAGATCATCGGATCCTCGCTCTTGCAATTTGCAACCAGACTATCATAATGCTCCGCAAAGCTGGGACATCCCTCGCCGACGTAGAAAAGGAGTCTGTTGCGACTGATCTCATCAGCAATCTCCTCAACACGTCCGATAAATTCCGGACCAAATATAAGTACATCCACCTCGGCAAGATCAAGACAATACTGTATCTCACCCGATGCATATCGGAAATTAAGCGGCACTGCCAGAGCGCCAGTCTTTAGTATACCAAAATATATCGGAAGCCATTCCAGGCAATTCATCAGGAGAATACCTACCTTGTCGCCTTTTTTCACGCCCCTTTCAATAAGCATATTAGCAAAACGGTTTGACTTTTCATCAAAGACTTTCCAAGATATTTCACGTCTGTAGCAGCAAAGAGGATTTGGCTCAATGAGCTCATAATCCTTCCATGTTATACGTCTTACTTCTGTAATCTCCGGATTGACCTCCACAAGAGCTGTATCGTTTCCGTATAATTCTGCATTTTTTCTAAGTAAATCTGTAATTGGCATTATAAATATTCCTTTCGTTTAATCACCGATTTATATATATAATTTTAACACAAAAAAGCGAAAAAGTAAAGTGTTTTCCGCTGTTATTTCTCACAAAAAACCAAGACTTTTATCAGCAGTATGCACAAAAGTGAAAACGACGGTCATTACTGCCGTCGTTTTTCAAGAAATATAAATTAAAGCTTTGTACCGCACTTGTCGCAAAATTTCTGATCGGCATCCAACTGAGCGCCGCACGTAGGACAGAAAGCAACAGCAGGTTGTGGAGCATCTGCCGGCTGTCCGGCAAATCCGTTCTGTGCTGGGGAGAGAGAAGCACCATCATTATAGCCTTCAATAACCGGAGGATCAACAAATTCAACCTTAGCGCCGCACTTGTCGCAGAACTTCTGCCCCCTTGAAACTTCAGCTCCGCATCCTGCACAGGGCATTTTATCATCAAGAGACGCAAGAAGAAGTTTAAATTTTTCCAATCGGTCGTTGCACTTGATAATATTTGTAACTGAATCGGAATATTCATTCCCAGGATTAGCTGAGTTAAGCTCAAAATATTTTCTGCCTATCGCAAAATATGAGGAGTTGATCTCTGCCTCAAGATTTGCTATTTCTTTCTTTACACGTGATTTCTCCTGCATTTTTTTAGAGCTGTCACTTACACTTTTAGCGCCCCTTTCAACAGAATCGCCGACTTTTCCTGCAAAGCCCTTAACAGAATCCATAAATCCCATGATTATTACCTCCTAAAGTATATATATTTATATTATACCACATTTTTCTATTAAGTCAAGGGGATATGACAATTTATTTTTTCAGATCTTACAGCATTCACAGCTCTCACAGCAGCCTCGGAAAAATCGCTGCATATCGTAGAATACAGCGTCATTATCGTATCTCCTGCTACAATATAGTCTCCGGGCTGTGCACTCATGACTATGCCGGCTGACATATCTATTCTATCATCCATTCCGATCCTCCCTGCCCCAAGGAGCAGTGATACCATTCCCAGTTCTTCGGTATCAAAACCAAGAATCTTCATATCACGTGCGGCTCTTACTCTATAGGTGAACCTGCTGTGCGGCAGGAGTGAAGTATCGCCGCATACAGCCGGATCTCCGCCCTGTAACTCGATAGTCCTTCTGAAAATTTCAAGAGCAGCGCCGGAAGATATCGCATTCTCAGCCATGGCAACACATTCAATTCGACTGCCTTTTCCTGCGAGTTCCAGAATATCAGCCGTCAGACCTATACAAATTTCGTAAAGTCTTCCACGTTCATTGCCACGGAGGATATTTATAGCCTCTTCAACCTCAAGAGCATTTCCAATGTTCTTTCCGAGGGGTTCATCCATATCAGTCACAACTGCCTTGCACTTTTTTCCGGCAGTTCTTCCAATCCTTTCCATAATATCGGCGAGCCTTTCAGCATCCGAACGTGATTTCATAAAAGCACCTGACCCATATTTTACATCAAGCAGCAAAATATCCGCATTTGTAGCCAACTTTTTGCTCATAATACTTGCACATATCAACGGAATGCTGTTCACAGTCCCCGTTGCATTCCGAAGGGCGTAGATTTTTTTATCAGCTGGACACAGACTATCGCTCTGCGATATGACAGAAAATCCGGTTTTATGCAGTATATCTTCAAATTCCTGCACACACAGATCAGTCCTGAAACCTTTTATGCTTTCCAACTTATCGATAGTTCCGCCAGTGTGCCCCAATCCTCTTCCGGACATTTTTGCCATACAAACTCCGCATGCTGCGGCTGCCGGACCAATTATCAGGCTGGTTTTATCCCCGACACCGCCGGTGCTGTGCTTGTCCGCAGTCATAGGAATATCAAGACACATAATATCACCGCTGTCACGCATAGCATACGTCAGCGCCAGCGTCTCATCATCTGTGAGACCGTTAAAGCAAACTGCCATAAGCCATGCAGACATCTGATAATCCGGCAGTTCTCCGGCGGTATAAGAATCAATAAGCCATTTTATCTCACCATCCGTCAATGGAACAGATTTTTTTGTTTTGTTTATTAAATCAACTGCATTCAATGAAAATCACCTCCTGAATAAGTATATTATACCATATTAACGTTGAAATTTCAAGTACTTTTGTGAATTTTTTCTACAATAATTTAAAAACTACAGCGCATATTAAGAAAGGAACGCCAAGGACTGCACTTCCGCATACATTGAAAAGATTCAACGGCAAAGCTGCTCCGAATCCTCCGCCGAAACTATTGAGCAGAAGAAGCGCAGTAATTCCTGTAAAAGTTCCGAAAAATACGGTTTTAATCCTTTTAAGCCGAGTCAGATAATAAATGCTCATGGTTAGCACAGCAATGGAGCATAGTATCAGAAATATTGTATTCATCATATTATGTCATGTCCTTTTTAAATAAAAATATATCCGAGAGCAAGAATCAGCTTAGGATCTGCTCCCTCTTTAAGCAGCAGCAAAATAAGCGCCGCCACAAGTATCTTATCCGTATCAAACGGACTTCCGAAAATCTCCTCCGCAAGCCTGGAAAGCTGATTTTCCGTCCGCTTCACTTCAATTTTTTCCCCGGGAGCTTCAATTATCGGAACGCTCTCCGGGGCTTTGTCCTCATGATTGCTCTGGGAATAATGCGACGAGCCGACGGCGTGATTTTTTCTGCCGGATTGTCCCCTGTTATACACCGCCATGCTCTCCCTCCTTAATATACTTCGTCACTAACTTAAGCGAAGCACCCTCATATAAGATCATTCAACAATCCGCTTTCTTTAGCCAGATTCCATACTGCAATGACCCTGAGAAGTTTTACCGCCTTATCCACTCTCTTCTGTTTTTCCTCTCTGAGATGAGGTCGCAGAGCCAAAAGCAGCTCCGTGTTCTTATCGCTCTGAGAAACAGAACCAAGCAGCCCGGTAAGTTTCATAATAGAACCGATATCGAATCCACCGCTCTCCTGTTCCTGTCCCTCAGAACCGCTTCCGGCATCACTTTTTTCTTCCGGAGAAGCGCTGTCAGACATAAGCATCTGTGCAATCTCTGAAAGCTGTTTAACGCTTTCCTCATCTGACAAAAGTTCTCCGATTTTTCCCATTATATCATCCAATTACACTCACTCCGGTTCATTTTTCTTCAGATAGCTTTTTATAAAGAGCTGCTGCCTGCGGAGTACTCATCATTTTCTCGACGAGCTTCGGATTATTCAATGCCTGCTGAAATTTAGCGGCATCACTCTTGTTCATTGCTGAAAGAGTACTGTCAAATTTTCCCTCCTCAAGCTCCCTTTGAAGCTTTTCAGGGGGAACTCCAATCTTCTTGCTGATAGCATTGATAAGTCCGCTCGCTTTCTTGGGATCAATATTATTTCTGTTCATGTACATACCTCCGTAAAAATAATCGGCAAAGCTATTGCTTTTTTACTCATCCTGTGCTATAATTAAACATATTCAACTAAGGAGGTTTTTATGCGAATTATTGTTATGTCTGATTCCCATGGAAATTACCAGGCACTTGAAAAGGTGATTCTCCGCAATACCGACGCCGACTGGATATTCCACCTTGGGGACGGCGAGTCAGAGCTTGATAGGTTTATCGTCGCTCATCCAATAATAGCCCCGAAGATCATTCACGTTGCCGGTAACTGTGACTACCACAGTCTCAGCAGCAACGATTTCGTTCTTCCTGTTCCTGGTCATAAGATCTTTGCCACACATGGTCATCGCTACGGCGTTAATTTTTCTCTTGACAGCATCAAAGACAAAGCAAGGGAACACGGATGCGACATCATCCTATACGGTCACACACACGTCCGCTTTAATAAAACCGAGGACGGTTTCTATATCCTCAACCCCGGCAGCGCTTCTGTTCCCCGGGACAACAGGGCGCCGTCTTTTGGACATATCGACATTTCCGTACAAGGAATCGTCTCCAACATCGCAGATGTATGATTTTATCCCTCCTGACTTATTATATGTATAAAATCAATAAAGGTTACATAAAAATCCCCGTATTCAACAACTGAATTGAACACGAGGATTTTTTTTACATACCAATAAAAGTAAACGGTGCTTCTGCCTCACGGATGAAGTATCCCTGTTGAACTCCACATACCGGACACTCTGTGGGAGGTTCGCTTCCGGTGTGGATATGACCGCAGTTAAGGCACATCCATCGCTCCTCGCTGCTTTCAGATCTGAACATCATACCGTCACGCCATAGACCGGCATAATAAACAAATCTTTCACGGTGTGAATTTTCAATAGCGCCGATCATTTTGAACTTAGCCGCAGCCTGCTGGAATCCCTCATCTCTGGCGATCCGCTCAAAATCAGGATAAATTATACCGTTTTCCTTTTCCTCTGCCTTTGCAGCAGAATCAAGGAGCTGCTGCATATCTGTGTAAACATCGGCAGGAAATCCTGCGTTTATCTCAATTTCCTCACCAGCCGCATCTTTTAGCAGTTCAAAATATATTTTAGCGTGCTGTTCCTCCTGTTCGGCTGTAAATCGAAACATTCTTTCCAGACCAACAAGATACTGCTTCTGCGCAGCCAATGCCCCCTGATAGTATCTCTGTCTCGCCTGACATTCTCCGGCAAACGCACGCATAAGATTGATTTTCGTCTGACTTTCATTGAAATTTGTTTTCGGAATCATTTAAATACCTCCTTTTCAGAAGATATTATTTGTATTAATCTGAAAAATATACGTCTATCGACTTTTCCCAACTTCCATGCAGAAAATTTGATTCTTCATAAGTTATAACGGCTTTATTTCCTTCCCATTCAACATCAATTATATCATCCAGTTTACAATCATCCAAAATTTCCCTGAGATGGACATCCGTCATGCTCTTTGCTTCAAAAATATAAATTTCAGAGGTCAAAGTACCGGTTACTTGACTGAGAATAAGCGAATGTCCATTTCGTTCATATATTTTGCATTCTCCAGAATTATCTGAAAATGAAGCAATAAACACAGTAAATAATTGAGTGATTATTACAAATATAATTAATAATATTATAGCAAAGAATCTTAAAATCTTCTTAGTTTGTTTCTCTCTGATTATCATAGTCACCAGATCTTTTGCAGATATTACCACATAAACGACGATAAAATAAGCAAGCATTTTTAAAAATTCTTCTATCGTTATAAAGTATAATTTTTTAAATATAAATATATACCTGAATTTGTTAAATATATAATTCTGCGAATTGCCTGAATTCGATATCATAATAATAATCAAAATGCAAAAAATGCTAAGACAAGTAATGATCGCCACTGTATATTTCAAATAATTTTTTTATATGATATAACAGACGGCTGGTTTGTTAACTCTACTTCAAGGGATTCCTCAATAAGCTCCGGGTATTTTGAGCCGTTTTTTTGCTACCATGCGAATAATAAGCCACACTCCTACAGCTAACATGAACGATATGATCTCCATATTTTTCCTCATTCAAAAAAGGCGCCCTATCCTTTTATAGATAAAGCGCCCATTTGTTTTTCAGTATTAATTAATCATTGATCTTTCTCTTAACATAAGACGTATGGAGAATCTCATGAGCCTTATGACTGCCGGGCTTCTCAAGGAACTCGTCATAGAGAGCCTTTACAGCAGGATTCTCGTGAGACTGTCTGAGAGGCATAGATGCATCAAGATTGTAAAGCACCTTGGCTCTTTCAGCTCTGAGATCAGTAAAGTTTCTGATGTTCATAGGTTGCTGAGGCTGACCGCCGCCGTTTACGCAGCCGCCGGGACAAGCCATGATTTCAATAAACTGATAATCAGCTTCACCCTTCTGAACCTTTTCAAGCACTTCTCTTGCATTGGCAAGACCGCTGGCTACACAAACCTTAACGTCCATACCTGCAACGTTGTAAGTGGCTTCCTTGATTCCGTCCGTACCACGAACCTCGGGGAGATCAGTAACGTTCTCTCCTGTGAGCGTATATACAGCCGTTCTGAGAGCAGCCTCCATAACGCCGCCTGTTGCACCGAAAATAACGCCTGCACCGGTAGAAATTCCGAGCGGATCATCAAACTTTTCATCCTCAAGACCAAGGAAGTTGATTCCAGCACGCTCGATCATTCTGCCGAGTTCACGTGTTGTGAGAGCAAAATCAACGTCAGGAACGCCTGCTGCGCTCTGATCCTCTCTGCCGATCTCGAACTTCTTGGCAGTACATGGCATGATAGAAACCATAACGATATCCTTGGGATCAATGCCCATTTTCTCAGCGTAATACGTCTTAGCTGTAGCGCCGAACATCTGCTGAGGAGACTTGCACGAAGAAAGATTCTCTGTCATATCGGGGAAGTAATGCTCACAGTACTTGACCCATCCTGGAGAACATGAAGTGATAAGCGGAAGCTTTCCGCCATTTTTAACTCTGTCAAGGAATTCGTTTGCTTCTTCCATAATAGTAAGATCAGCAGCGAAATCTGTATCAAATACCTTATCAAAGCCCAGACGTCTGAGAGCTGCAACCATCTTACCTTCTACATTCGTGCCAATAGGAAGTCCGAAGCACTCACCAAGTCCTGCACGTACAGCGGGAGCTGTCTGAACGAGAACTGTCTTTGAAGGATCTGCAATAGCCTCAAGAACAGGCTTTGTATAGTCCTTTTCGGAAAGAGCGCCGACAGGACACACAGCAATACACTGACCGCATGATACGCAACTTGTCTCGCCGAGCCCCATATCAAAAGCAGAACCGATATATGTCTTGAAACCTCTCTCGTTTGCTCCGATAACGCCTATTCCCTGTGTTTTGGAGCATACAGCCACGCAACGACGGCAAAGAATACACTTATTGTTATCACGGTACATATGAGCAGCAGAGCTGTCCACTTCGTACTCGTTCTTTACTCCGTCATAAACGGAAGCGTCTTCAACACCGTAGTCCTTTGCAAGCTTCTGGAGCTCACAATTTCCGCTTCTTACGCAGGAAAGGCACTTTCTGTCATGTGTGGAAAGAATAAGCTCAAGCGTTCTCTTTCTGGAGTCGATAACCTTAGGAGAGCTTGTAAGGATCTCCATGTTGTTTGAACAAGGATATACACATCCTGCAACAAGACGGAAACCTCTGCCTTCGTTTACTTCTGTAACACAGATACGGCAGGCACCGATCTCATTGATTTCCTTCATATAGCAAAGTGTGGGAATCTCGAATCCTGCCATATGAGCAGCCTCAAGGACTGTAGTGCCCTTAGGTACGGAGATTTCTGCACCGTTTACTTTTACTGTTATATTTTCCATCGTTATTCCTCCGCTTATTTCTTGATGATTGCCTTAAACTTACAAGAAGCGATACAAGCGCCGCACTTTACGCACTTTGTCTTGTCGATCTCCATAGCGGCAAGCTTCTTGCCGGGAGCAATATAATCTGTTCTTGTGATAGCTGAAGCGGGACACTGTTTAGCGCACATTCCGCATCCTATACAACTGTCCTTTACGATCTCAAAGCTGAGAAGATCCTTACATACTCCTGCAGGACACTTCTTGTCAACAACGTGTGCAATGTACTCGTCTCTGAAATATCTGAGAGTTGAAAGAACGGGATTGGGAGCAGTCTGTCCGAGTCCGCAGAGAGAGTTTGCCTTGATGTGGTAACAGAGTTCTTCGAGCTTGTCGATATCTTCAAGTGTTCCCTTACCCTTTGTGATCTTGTCAAGAATCTCATACATTCTCTTTGTTCCGATACGGCAGGGAGTACACTTGCCGCAGGACTCGTCAACGGTGAACTCAAGGAAGAACTTGGCGATATCAACCATACAGTTATCCTCGTCCATTACAATAAGTCCGCCTGAGCCCATCATTGAACCAATGCCGATAAGATTGTCGTAGTCAATCGGAATATCAAAGTTTTCAGGCGAGATGCATCCGCCGGAAGGTCCGCCGGTCTGAGCAGCCTTGAATTTTTTGCCGTTAGGAATACCGCCGCCGATCTCCTCGATTACTTCACGGAGAGTCGTACCCATAGGAACTTCTACAAGACCTGTATTCTTGATCTTTCCACCGAGAGCAAATACCTTGGTTCCCTTTGATTTCTCCGTACCCATCGACGCAAACCATTCAGCGCCGTTGAGGATGATCTGAGGAATATTTGCATATGTTTCAACATTATTAAGAATAGTAGGCTTCTGGAAAAGACCTTTTTCAGCCGGGAAAGGAGGTCTTGGTCTTGGCTCGCCTCTGTTGCCCTCAATAGAAGTCATAAGAGCAGTTTCCTCACCGCATACGAAAGCGCCTGCGCCAAGACGGAGATCGATGTCAAAGCTGAAGTCCGTGCCGAAAATATTCTGACCCAGCATTCCTGCCTCACGAGCCTGCTTGATAGCGATATTAAGACGGTCAACTGCGATAGGATATTCTGCACGAACGTAGATATATCCCTGCTTAGCGCCGATAGCGTAACCGGCAATAGTCATAGCCTCAAGAACAACGTGAGGGTCGCCCTCAAGAACAGAACGATCCATAAATGCGCCGGGATCACCTTCGTCAGCATTACAGCACACATACTTCATATCTGCATCTGGAACGATATTTCTTGCAAGCTTCCACTTCATACCTGTAGGGAATCCGCCGCCGCCTCTTCCACGGAGACCGGAATCGAGAATAGTCTGGATAACATCCTCAGGAGTCATTGTAGTAAGTACCTTGCCGAGAGCCTGATAGCCGTCACGGCCTATGTACTCGTCAATATTTTCCGGGTCAATAACGCCACAGTTTCTGAGAGCAACACGGTGCTGCTTCTTATAGAACGATGTATCGTCAAGAGCCTTAATCTCGTCGCCGTCAACAGTTTCCTCATAAAGGAATTCCTTTACAGGATTTCCGTCGATAAGATGCTCGTCAACAATTCTTGGAATCTCGTCAACATTTACACGTGAGTAGAAAGATCCCTCCGGGTAAACGATCATGATAGGACCTCTTTCGCAGAGACCGAAGCATCCTGTCTTTACAATCTGAATTTTATCTGTAAGTCCCTTTGCAGCAAATTCTTCCTCAAGTTTCTCGATGATCTTCGGAGAGCCGGAAGAAGTACATCCCGTACCGCCGCAAACGAGGACGTGTCTTTCATATTTTGAAGAAGCATTGCCGTGAGTTCTGAGAGCGACCTCGCCTGCAACACTGTCTCTGACAACATTAAGTTCTTCAAGAGTCTTCATATAGTAAACCTCCTAAATGGTATTATGTAAAATTAAGCGTATTTTGCAATGATCTTGTCTACATCGTCAACAGTAAGACGACCGTAAACATCCTCATTTACTGTGAGAACAGGAGCAAGACCGCATGCACCAATGCAACGGCAGGCGTCAAGAGAGAACTTACCGTCGGGCGTACATTCACCGCCCGCAATACCGAGCTTTTCCTGGAGCTTATCGTAGATATCTCCGGAGCCTTTTACATAACAGGCTGTGCCAAGACATACTGATATAGTATATTCTCCCTTTGGATAGAGCGAGAACTGGGCATAGAAAGTCACAACGCCGTAAATTTTTTCAAGCGGAATGCCTGTGTTATCGGAAATAATTTTCTGTACCTCAATAGGAAGGTAACCGTAAATTTCCTGAGCCTTCTGAAGAATCGGCATAAGAGCGCCCTGAGAGTCCTTCTTTTCTTCAATGACGCCGAGGAGCTGCGCTTCCTGTTCAGGAGTACCCTTGAACGGAACAGTAGATTTAGCTGAATTCATTAGATGAACCTCCTTGAATATAGTAAGTGTGAAAAATGTAACAGTTTACCAACACTATTGACTACATTTATTCTGCCTTTTCAGTTACTTGAAATTGTTTAAGATATTTGTGCTTGATATGGTAAAGCTTTTCTTTAGATGCACATTAAAGTCACATCAAACATTTCATTTCATATGTATGTACCTTAAGCTCCAGAAAAGAAATGTACT
>CAMZZN010000052.1 GCA_947345935.1 uncultured Ruminococcus sp. | reverse complement strand
TTTTTCTATTTCTTTTATTTTTGTTTCCATATTTCTTATTATATCATATTTCTTCTATTAAGTAAACGCATATGGGAATTCGCCGCCTGCAAGGACTTTCATGTTTCTCTTGAAAGCGTGATCCCAGTCAAGGTCGCCGTAAGCCCTGTATGCTTCGGTAAACCATGAAACATCATCATCTTCGATTGTACCGTTATTATTCTTGTCCATGTACTCGAAGTAATTTTCAGAACGTCCACGCTTTTGAGCGTCTCTGTTGATTTTATCGAGACCTTTTTCATAATCTTCCTTATCGACGATTATGTCGCCCGTCATTTCGTGGTTGTAAACGTAAACCTCCGAATTTACAGTTCTCGCAGAATCCAGTTCGCTTTTAAAATTTGCCAGTTCAGCTTCGGACGCGCCGGATTCTTCTAAAATTTTGTAATCGGTATCGTTGATAACGCCGTCCTTGTTTATATCCAAATCCTGAACGTACTGCGAAAGCGTGTAATATTCATCGTCTCCAAGACTGTCGTAAAATTCGCAGAATTTATCAAGATCAGCCTGACTTATCACATTATCGCCGTCTGCGTCCATGCTTGGATTGAAATCGCTGTCTCCACGAGTCGCTCCAAGACAGCTTTTAACATACTCAGAATCGGCGGCGTTGAGAACGTCGTCGCTCCACTGATTGCCGTTTTCTTCGTTCCATGTGGTATCGCCCGGAATGAGGGTTATCGTGTCCCAAGAATCTCCCGAACCTACCTGATATGAACCTGTTCCGAAATCCTTGAGGTAAAACGGCAGATAACCGTCGCACTCGAACTTAACGTGATAAACGTCCGATCCGCCTGCTTCTACGCTGAAACTTCCGCCGTCAGAAAGCTCCTTTGAAGCTATTTCAGCCCAGTCTCCGTTAAAAATGCGCACAAAAATAGGCGTGTCATCCGCTGTTTTCTGACCGCCTTTTTCTACCTTTCCCGATATTGTCAATCCGCTTGCTTTTGCCGCTTTGCTTGCAGCAGCTTCGTTCATCATCATGATACCGGATTCCGGCGAAGCAAAGTAGTCTATCTCACCCAGCCCGTTCACAGCATTTTCAAATTCTTTCTGCAGTTTGTCAGCGTTCTTTGAAAGCTGCAAAGATTCCTTAATATCAGAAATTGTTTCCGCATGAGCGATACCCTGAGAATTGCCGTCGCCGTAGATCATAACCTGTCCT
The DNA here is from genome assembly GCA_947345935.1 of uncultured Ruminococcus sp. Classification (GTDB taxonomy): domain Bacteria; phylum Bacillota; class Clostridia; order Oscillospirales; family Ruminococcaceae; genus Ruminococcus. The sequence continues at coordinate 13,912 of CAMZZN010000052.1, read as the reverse complement.
ACGAACATCATTGACAGCGTTCCCGCTATTATCCGGCTTAGTTTTTTATTCATATACTTCCTCTTTTTTAAACAAATCAAGAGAATGCCTGTGGTTGATTTATGTTGCGAATTAAACTGCATTTTTTAGCCGAAATAGCATTCCCTCAAATTGCCGTCTTAATAATTTTGCCCATTCTCAGGACTTACGAAGCTTCCTTACCGCTTCCGGTTCTTTCGGCTGATGACAGCCGCCCCATGATGTAGAGCCTGCCGCCTTTACGGCTGCAAATCTGCTTGCTGACGCTATCTTCTTGAGCACCTTTTCCTTCATCTTATTCATCTTTTTCACCACCTATCTCAATTTTTGTTATTACAATTAACACAGCTATTGCTAACTGCGTAAATGCCATTAAAGCTGATGATCGAACAGAAAAAATATATACTAAACAACTTAATATGGATATCGCCAAAGTTAATGCAATGGAAATTTTTTTATTTCTTTTTTTCTGCTCTTGATCAAGAGGTTTGTTTTCATTTTCAATCGGCGAATAATACCATATAATTATGAATGATAAGATCAAAAATAAAATATGATTTGGTATGGTATACGTTTTTGAATATACCGCCATTTTAGTCAAACCGAACACAAGAAATGTGACAACAGCAAACGTCAAGTTGCACTTAAAATATGAATTTGCATGATAACCGCCCGTAAATTGACGTATCGTCACAAATATAACATAGTATGCGATTGAAAGTAAAAACATCCTAAAGAATAGACCTATAACAATCGTTATTATAAAACCTAAAATCGTTGAACAAATCGTTTCAAAACCATATTCATAGACTTCGATATCTTCATGTTTTATTATGTTTTTCCGACACAAAAACAGCGATATCCTTTTACTTATTTCTGAGATCATTTTTCTCACCCTAAGTAAATGATACCGCTATTTTTGTCGAAAGTCAATAGTTAGTGCCCCAAATGCAATTTTAGTCCCCCAAATGCAGTTTCTTAACATATTTTACTATATTACTGCCGGATAACACTAATAATTAATTGCATAATTTTGGTGTAATAAAAAAGAGCAAAAACAATCAATAGATTTATGTTAATATATTCCTTCTTTAAGCAGAATACTCACACAAAATCTTCCGTTTTCTTCATAAATATCCATCATTCCGTCATGCCTTTCTATAATATCCTTGATTGATTTCAACCCCCATCCATGTTTATTTTTACCGCTTTTAATACTTTTCAGCTGCTTATTATTTTGCAAAACCGATTCTTCTATCGTATTTTCAATTAAAAGTTGATAGTACACGCCAATCCTTGAAATTGTCAGAATGATCTGTGATGAAATTTCGTTTTTGCAGCAAGCTTCGACCGAATTATCCAGAAGATTCATCAGAATAATACTTATGTCAAATTCAAGGCTTTCAGGTATCTGCACTAACATTCTGAATGAAGTTTCAATTCCATTTTCCTTAGCGTCGCTAAATTTTGAATTTACCACTGCATTTATCGCCGGGCTTGAACATTCAATATAAATCTGTAATTTTCCTACTTTACGATCTTTTAATTTATGAGAATAATTTAATGCGTCCTCATACTTTTTCTGCTGTATCATTCGTGAAATACAGTCTATGCTGTTATTAAAATCATGCCTTAACACAGACACTTCACGATACTGCTGTTCTAATTTTCTCATTTCGTCCTTTTGTATCTCAAGCTGCAGCTGCAGCAATTCCCGTTCTCTTTTCTTCTGACTTGAAATATTCATTTTTCTCATAAACACAAAAATTATTACGTCCAGTAAGGACAGCAAAATTGTCGACGCAAAGTAAATATAATCGCTGAATTTGCTATTTATAATTATCAGGTACATTGCAAATCCAATGAGCAGCGTTACCGTAAAAACCGAAACAATTATTATCCATTCGTTCACATCAAAGTAATGCTTTTCTTTTTTTCGCAGCCATAAAATAAGCTGTACTGCTGCAAAATACAATATTTTTGTTATGAATAGACACACTATGCGGCTGATATCCTGCGATACCGTCATCTCAGAGATCTCCGAATTTGAAATCATACTTATCAATGCGAGTATTGGAAAATTAATTCCATAAACCAGTATATAGCTCGTTATGGATAAAAATATTTTTTCAAATCGCCCGCCTTTTAAAAATATCATGGAAAACCCGATCTCTATTGATAAACAGCTTAAAATCAAAAACATTTCATTGCTTATTATAAAGGTTCCCAGCAGATCGGATGCTGATAAAAGTACAAAAAACAAGCCGTATTTTATACTAAAATAACTTTCCTTTTTCATTCCAAAATACTTTATCAACAGGTGGGCGGCAAGATAACTTTCCGCAAATATCGCAATTATCTCGGCAATAGTACAAATCATAACTTTCCCTTTCTTCTCAATCTTTTTTGATAAACTTATTTTACCGCTTCAATCCGTCCTCTGCTCATTGCAAGAGACTGACCGTCTTTTAATATTACACAGTCGCTTTTAAGCTCATAAATATATTCGCAATTCACCAAATATGAACGATGAACACGAATATACCCATGATCTTTTAATTCCTCCTCTAAAAAATCCAACGTATAAGCGTGCATATTTAAATGAATCGATTCCTTATTTTCCTTGACATAAAATATATCATGACGAGCCGCATAAAAATACCATATCAAAAATAAATTTTCGTCAGCTTTCTTTCGGCAATCGAGATCAAACGTCATTATATCGGATTTTTCATTATGATTTCTGCAAAATGTTTCAACCATTTCTTCAGTATCAGACTGCAATAGATTTTTTCTTATGAAACGGTATGCCGTATATCTATACGCTTCAAATACAAAATTTTCGTGATACGACACAAATACAATCGTTGTTTCAGAATCGCTTTTCCTTATTTCTTTAGCCAAATCAATTCCGGTAATATCGGGCATATCTATGTCAAGAAAAATTAGGTCGTACTTTTTTTCACGCAGCATACCTTGAAAAAATCTTGCATCTGTATATGTGTCAATTTCACATTTGACTTCATGCTTTTTGAATAATTTACACAGTTCTCTGCAGTAGTCGTCGGCAAAAACTTTTTCATCATCTACAACAGCAATCCGAATCATATATCACACCTCATCATTTCATAATACCACACCTTTACATATATTTCAAGAAATTTTGCGTAAAAACTGTGATATAATAGAACATGAAGAGGGAGTTTTAGGTTTCGTCAATTCCGCAAATTAGTGAAAGTTAAACTGCAAATCACGCAAAATAGGCGTTTTTTACAAATCATATTACAAAAATCCGACGGTTAAAAACTTAAGCAGTAAGTTTTAATCTGCTTACATAATTTTTCTTCATCTGCATGGAAGAATGAACATAACGGTTTAGGGTAATGCTTGCGTCTGCATGACCGAGCAGCTCGCTGAGAGTCTTTGGATCGAATCCGGTTTCAATGCAAACAGTCGCATAAGTATGACGTAGCAAATGAAAATTTACACTTCTGATACCGCATACTTTTAGAATAGCCTTAAAACGATTCTGCATGGTTCTTGGCTCGGCAGGCTTGCAAGTACCGGTGATGATGTAAAAGTCGTTGCCTTTTTTCTTCTGCTTTAAAATGTTAAGGATGAAGTTGGGAACAGGTACAATGCGGACAGAACTTTTACTTTTCGGAGAACCGATAACAACTTCAGATGAACCGTGTTTATTTATTCTCTGCACTGTTCTTCGTACGGAAACAGTTTCATTTTCAAAGTCAATATCGCCCCACCTCAGACCGCATAATTCACCTACACGAAGTCCGGTGAAAAGGCACAGCAGTACCGAAATATTTGTGTTATTCTGATTGCAGATCAGATAATTTTCAAGTCTTTTTCTTTCAAAAGCGTTCAGTACATCGATCTGCTTTTTCTCGGTTTTAGGCATGGTAAAATGCGTTTCCCGAATGCCATATTCCCTTGCCGCATAAGCTTCGATACTGCGGTAAACGGTCATGATATCACGAACGGACTTCGCAGACAAACCGCCATTTCCGTTGAGCCTGCCGTTATTCAGCTTGTGATGAATGAAATCATTAAGCTTGCTTGTGGTCAGGTTTGACATGAGTTCTCCGCCTAAAATCGGCAGGATATGCTTTGAAATGATGTTCTCATAATTAGAGTAGCTCGATTCCTTGACGCGCAGTTTTGCAGAGGAAAGCCATTGCTGCGCAGCGGTCTGCACAGTCAATTTAATTGCAGAAATATTGTGATTTTGCTTGATAGAATACACCTCCGACATCTTCTCTTTGACTTCCGAAAGCGTTCTTGCGTATACAGATTTATACTTGATTTTTCCGTTATCACGATAACCAACCGGCACACGTCCCTAGAATCTACCGTCCCTGCGTTTGTAAATATTGCTGCCTCTTTTAGCCATAAAAATTCCTCCCATTCAGACTGAAATATGACGGTTTAAAAGCTTGAAAATCTTCTTTTTCAACTCTATTTCAGAATTAAATTTTCAAAAAGTCCTTTACATTTACAAAAAATGTGCTATAATAATCATATATTATCATTAAATTCGCTCGAAAAATGTCAAAAACCGCCTTCTTTAATTGACGGAATTGACGAAAAAGATGCGCCAACTAAACTGACGCGCATATATTTTAGCAGTTTCCATAAATTACTGCTGTTCAAAATAATTAATAAGTGGTACACTAAGTAAAACAGCCGTTTTACGAGGTGCGCCAATGAAAGAACGTGTAATACTTCATTCCGATTTAAATAATTTTTACGCCTCCGTGGAATGCCTTTATCATCCCGAATACAGGGGAAAACCGCTTGCCGTTCTCGGCGATCCGGAGGCTCGTCACGGCGTCGTTCTCGCTAAAAACTATGAAGCAAAATCTCATGACGTAAAAACCGGCGATCCAATGTGGATGGCGAAGCAGAAGTGTCCCGATATTATTTTTGTTCCTCCGCACTATGATCTGTACATGAAGCATTCCAAGCTTGTGCGTGAGATCTATGCCGAATATACCGATAAAGTAGAGCCTTACGGTCTTGACGAATGCTGGCTTGACGTTACGGGAAGTACTATGCTGTTCGGTTCGGGTCAAGAAATTGCGGATAAACTCAGAGAACGTATAAAATTTGAACTTGGAGTATCCGTTTCCGTCGGCGTTTCCTTCAACAAGATTTTCGCAAAGCTTGGTTCTGATATGAAAAAGCCGGACGCCACCACCGTCATTGAAAGCGAACGTTTTAAGGAAATCGTTTATCCTCTGCCCGTAAAAGAACTGCTTTATGTTGGCAGAGCTACTCATAATAAGCTCAGGCGAAAAGGTATTTTCACTATCGGCGATCTTGCCGATACCAATCCTGAAAATCTCCGTTTTTGGCTTGGGAAAATGGGAATAGTTTTATGGCAGTTTGCAAACGGACTCGATACTTCTCCCGTATCGAATATCGGCGCAAAATCCATGATAAAAACGGTGGGCAACAGCACGACTGCTCCACGAGATCTTATTTCCAACGAGGATATAAAGATCACTCTTATGGTGTTAAGCGAAAGCGTTTCCGCAAGACTTCGGGAGTACGGTTTTATCTGCCGTACTGTTCAGATCGGAATCCGTGATAACGAGCTGAATTGGATAGAACGTCAGGGCAAACTTGAAATCCCGAATCGAACTGCAAAGTCCATATTTGAGCTTGCTTTTTCACTTTTCAAAAAGCATACCAACGGCAAGCCGATAAGAAGTTTAAGCGTTCGAGCCTGCGATTTAGAGCCGATCGACCACGTTCAGCTGTCGCTGCTGCCGGACGTTTCGCAGCTTCAAAAACAGGAAGAACTTGAAGCCGCTATGGATGATCTAAGAAACAGATTTGGGCATTTTTCAGTTCAAAAAGGCTTGATGCTTACCGACAAGGAGCTTTCAGCTCTCGATCCTAAAAACGACCATATTATCCATCCGATGAGTTTTTTCAATTAAGTATATATCAAAGCGTTTCGGGAAAACTATTTTATATTGCTATATCAAATAAGGAGACTAAATATGAAACGTGACGAACTGATCAAACAGGTAAAAGAAAAATATGCGAGCATAGCTTCTGCTGAAAGTCAGCAGCATTTTCACGATACAACTAACGAAATATCATCGGAAGCTTATTACGAAAAACTGCTGCAGTCTGTAATTAATGAAATTTCAAACGGAACTTTCGATAATGTTCGTTCTGCCGATGAGATTATCAATAAGGTTGCCGCTGATAAGTCTATATTATCGGATTGGCAGTAATCAGTTAAAAAAGGAGCGCTGACGGCGCTCCTTAATTTTATTTATCATTACCGCATTTATGACGGTTGCCGGATCGCTTTTTATTGTTTCTGCTTTCTCCGTCCAAAGCACTTTCAGCCATTGTATGACCGCCCTTAGCCTTCATTTTTCTGATCGGTTTCGGATCAAGCTGTGAATCCTTTGCCATTTTATCAACTCCAATCTGTAATTAGTATATGCGTCTTTTCAGGTAATATTATCAACGCATTCCTCCGGCGATTTATCATCTATCCGTTACATAAAAAGAAATACTAAAAAAAGGTGATTTTATGGCACGAAAGGTTTATGTTGAAGTTACGGCGAAATTTGATACCGAGGGAAATATAACTCCGCTGGCTGTCGCTTGGGAGGATGGTACTGTTTACGAGATCGACAGGATCATCGACAAAAGGCGAGCTGCAAGTTTAAAAGCCGGAGGCATAGGCGTGCGCTATACCTGCCGTATCCGGAATCAGGAATCTTATTTATTTTATGAAGAACCAAGATGGTTTGTTGAGGCTAAGCGATGATGATTCAATACGTTTGATCAAAGGTCTGCTCATTTTTAATACCAAGCGACTGCTTCTTCTCCTGAATCACTCTCCGAAGCTTGCTGTCTATCATTTTTCTGCCCGATTGAAACTTATGATGATAGTCATCTTCGATACACCTACTGAGATTTATAAACAAACTGAATATGGTACTTGTTAGCATTTCATTTTCAAACTTTTCCTGATTATCAAGAATATTTTGAGCATACTCGCTGCCTTGCTCTGCGGATAACTTTAAATAATGCATAGCTTTTTCTTTATCCTTTTCCAAATCTTCAGCACCGAAAAAATAGAGTTTTCCCAACTTGTAACAAGCAAGAACATCGCCGCTGTCAGCCAATTCCGTCAGCAGAGAAATGCCTTTGTCAATATTCTTTTCAAAATTTTTACCGCTGATATACTCAAAAGCCAACAGCTGTTTTGCATACTGATTTCCCAGTTCTGCGGACTTCTCAAGGTATTCGGAGGCCTTCTGATTATCAATCGGAGTACCCAATCCTTTGAAGTACATCGTGCCGATCTGATACTGCAAATATGGTTTTATTTTCTTAGCTTTCGGTTCAACTTGCAGGAATCCCTGCAATGCTTTTTCATAAAATTCGAACGACATTTTATCGTCTTTTAAGCCTGATTTTTCCATAGAATAAAGCTTGCCCAAATCATGTAGTGCAAGAACATTATTTGCTTCTGAAAGTAATAATTTTTCAGCCTTTTTATAATCATTAGGCATTGATTCCTTGCTGTAAATCAATTTGTGAGCCTCCTTGTAAGAATCGCTCCACTTGATATATAACTTTTTATGAAGAGAATTTTCAACGCTGTTATCAACAGTTTCATTGATTACTTCCTCATCAATTTGTATGGGGATATCAAAATCAATTTCTGCAGGCTCAGGCATTTTTATTTCCATATCAAGCGCAGGAAAATCCATTTGTAATACAGTCTGTATAATCATATTTTTAACAGACCTGAACTCCTTGTTGTCAACGAGCGATGGAAACTGAACTTTTGCAGACGAATAAACGTCATGCTTCTGCTGTTCCATTTCACACCAGAGATCGTACATCTTTTTGATTGATTCATTATCCGCAAGTTTTGAAAATATTTTATCAACCATTTTCTTAACGTCAGATTTCAGATAGCCGTACACTTTTTTACCTTTTGATTCCGCAAGCTGCCAATGCAATTTTGAAACGAGATTTATAAGTTCAGCATCAAAATTATTATTTTCAGAAATACTTTTTGCAAGTTGTTTCATCAACTGCTCTGACTCTTTTTTCAAAAGATTACGCAAATCTGTCTGCTGTTCGTAGAGGTGTAAAAGTTCGTCTGCATAGATATCATTTGCAAAACCGCTTCGGATTTTTTCTATACCGTGATTAGTTAAAAATCCCTCACGCTCGTTCGTTGAATAAACGATAATATGAACATGAGGATTGTTTTTTTTATCATGAAAAGCCGCATACCATCGAAGATTTTTCAAGTCTATCTTTTGATTTTTTGCAATGCTCGGAATCTGCCTTATAACCAGATCACGCCATGCTTTCAGATTATCATAGCCCATTTTCTGAGCGTCGTCCCTACGAAGAGAAACAACATGAGTCCAGACGTTACCGCCATGATCAGCAACTTCTTTTGCCGCCTTTTCAAGATCGATCGGATCGTCTTTCTCATTAAAAAGACCATGCGAATTATACTTCACAGCTCCGGGACGATTCGCAAGATAACCCACATAATTTTTACGTTCGCTGATAGTTTTAACCACTCCCTCACGAGTTGAAATATACTTCACATAATTTACAAGATTCTTTTTAGAGCCGCTTTTTAAATAGCGGCTCGTTACAATAATTTTCGGCATCTGCTACTCCTTTTGATATTCCACGGCATCCTCGTAATCGATTATGCCGTTGATTTTTCTGACCTCCGTCACGCACATAGCATGAAGACTTTTCAGAGTTTCTTCGTCAACGTCGTTCATTGCAGCAGTCATGTGGGACAGCTTTCCAAGTTCAACTGCGACCTTAAAAATCAGACGAGCGAGTCGCTGTTCCGTACCTTTTATCTGCGCCTTGACCGTTTCGGTTATCATGGGAGAAATATAGTTCACGCTTTTTTCTTCGTCAAGGTAACCAATATAAAATCTGATTGCCTTCTCAATGAACTCGCTCTGGGATTTACAGTTGTCATTTTTGTAGTGAACCTCTACGTCCGTCATGGTTACAGGATACGTCCACAGTGGAAATTTCACTTTATTCTGAAAACTCATTTTACTCTCATCAACTCCTTTAAAAATAACCTATTTACGCTGTTTTCTGCAGTTACAACTCCTAAATTTAAAAAGGGCTGCAATTGCAACCCCTTTGTGTAAAACTCCGTAAACCTCGCAAAATTGCGGTCGGCTTTGCCGTCCGCTGTGCCTGTGTCGGGGTCACAACCCCGACGCTTTAACTTGCAATCATTTCTCTCTGCTAATTATCACTCACCCCCCTCCCGAAATCCACCTGATCCGCCCATTTTCAAACTCTGCGAAAAACGCCCCGAATTTGCCCTCGAATGCTTTCAAGGTAAACTTACCCTGCCCATGCCATGAAAACGTCACACGAGGGCACACGGTGCGAACTGTGGGCAGTTACTGTCCGGATTGATTTTCATTTTCCGCAGGAGCAGTATTTTTAGGCTTTTTCGGAGGCTTCTTAGCCGCCGTCAGCTCGATAAATTCACGAACGTTGGACGGCACATATTTCTGATATAACTGCTCCGAATACTTTTCAAGTTCTGCCGAAAGCCCCATATTTTTCTGCCCCAGATACATCTCCAGAGCCGCTAATTTTTCTGCTTCTACGCTCACCGTAACAGACTTTTTCATAGGCTCATACCTCCCATTTCCGGTTCAAAATCTTCCTCTATATCTTCTTCAAAATCCTCGTCAAGCTGCTGCTCCTGTTGAACAGTCAGCGCAGAATAAAGCTCCTGACCTCTGCCGGAGATCGCTCCGTATGAAGTAACTTCACCATGATTATGGCTCAGAATCCCTTGTCCGAAATCAAACAGATCCATATTTTCAAGAGCTGAATTATCGAAATCTGCAGGCAGATTTCTTGACAGATACGCCCTGCCAAACTCGCTTTGATCGGAAACATTTATGTCAAATTCATACTCTGTAAGATGTTCAATGCAGTCGAAAGTTTCACCGATTTCACAAATATTTTCCGCTTCCATGACCGCTTTGAGCTTGACAAAATCCGTTTTTGACAGCTCCGACAGCGTCTTTGCAAGATCATTTAATGTGCCGATTTTATGTGCGTTGTCAAACTTCAAATTCGGCAGTGACGACTGAAAATCAAAACAAATTCCGTTACAAAAATCAGAAGTAATTTCCGTTTCGCACGGCAGGGAAATCCATTGCGCCTGTTCTATTTTTTCCTCCTCCGGCACAATCAGCAGACGAAAAAAACAGCTTTCCGGTCTGCCGATTTCGATATTAATGTCCGGCGGTTCATAGCCGGAAGTCACACAGTAATGCTCGTTAATGAAAACGCCGCCATCCTGCTTCTGCATAAGCTGCCCAACTTTCTCAGGGTCAAGAAGCTGCAAAATCTCATCGGAACAGCCTTCCAGTTCCGGCATCATTTCATTTTCAATGACCGTTTCGCCAAGTTCACGGCAGCCGGAACAGGGATAAACCATCACAGAATCAAGACCGTAAGTCATTAAAAGGATATCTTCAAAATCGCTTTCGGGTTTGACTGTAAGCAGACTTTTAAACGCCGTCATTTCCGAAGAATTCATATTTTCAAGCCTTTCTGCGAACAGGTTCAGGCGGTAAATATCCGCTGAAAAATCTCTGCGGCACAGTGCAAACGGAAATTCCATATTGTCGTTTTCTGAAATTTCAAACCGCACGACAGACTCTGTTTGCTTTAGCTTATCGAGGACGTCCTCCATCTCAAAAACCGTCATCGGAAACTTTTCGGATACTGCGTAACCGTTATTTTTTAAATAAATCCTCATCAAAATACCTCCTAAAAAAGCGGACTCTTTCGAATCCGCCAATCACTTTTTTCTTTTGTCATAATTCTTTTAAATTATGATTTTTGCCCGTAAACACATCGATTATCATGTCTGCGCCATCCCTGAACCCTGCCGAATAATATTCCTCCGACACGATCATCGACAGCGTATCCTGAATTGAAATCAATTCCTCAAGCAGCTTCTTCTGCTCTCCGGAAAGCTGTCCGCACAGCGTTTTCTGAACAGTTACAGATTCATTTGCCAGCTTTTCATACTGCGAACCCTTTACCGTAACAGCTACCGATGGATTGATATTGCAGTTGAACAGCCGTTTTATAAACTCCATTTTTTTCGCCTCCTGACAACAATATATCACAATTTTTATCGGAAAGCTATCACCAGAACCGACAAGATTTTGGCTGCAAAACATTACTTTTCCTGTATATAACTGATGTAGGGGATTTGCAGCCAGTGCGTCCATTCACGCCCTGCAAGCTGCGTTCTCGTCACTCCTCGGAGAGTGTTCATGGCTTCGATAACCTCGCCGTTACCAATATAAATTCCAATATGACCGTCCACCCACACAGCAAGTCCGGGGACTTCGGGGATAGTATCTATCGTACCTTTGACAGTCGCATTTGCAAACATTCCGTTCGCTCCAACGTCCATCATGCCGTTAGTACCTACCCTGATCTCGCCGCTTGCGCTGTCGTACCAGCCGTATCCTTTGATCAAGCCAACGCAGTCGGCGCAGCGTTTTCCCATCCAATTTTGGCGAATGAAATCCATATAATCCGTGACTTCACAGCCGAAAACAGCGGCTCTGTCCTGCAGTAAACCCTCTGTCAGAACATTGCCGTAAGTGCCGTAAATATACCCCCAGCCGTTTTGATGAGCCTGAATTGCCCACTGCACAAGTCCCAAGTTATTTTTCTTACTTTCGTCATATTCGTCGAATCTAATGGCGGTGTTATACGCCGCTCCGCTGATGGAACTCCACGAATTCCACGCTCCGTCAGCAACCTTTTCCTTTGTCACACAGCCTGATTCTTTTGATGCAAAAATCACCTCTCCGTTACCGATATACACACCATAATTCGTGCCGTCGGACAGTATATTTCCTGCTTCATCGGGCATTTTGTCAAGACCGCCTTTGGAGGTAAAATGCAGACTGCTCGGCTCATTTGCAAAGGATTTTTGCTCCGGATCGTACCTGAGATACCCAAGGATAAGTCCTGCGCTGTCGGCATATCGGATTCGGTCTGACTCATCCCTGTCGCCGAAAGCGCCGTCCTTGTATCCCCAGCCGGAGAGGTACGCATTCTCTGCCCAAGCCGCAAGGTCGGCGGCGTTTTTGCTTTTTGAGTCCGCAAACATATACTGATTTATAGTTGCGTTCATTACCCAAGTGTAGCTTTTCATAAACTCGGCGTAGTCTATTTTCAGTCCGTAGGTTGAGTTTAAATCATCGATAAGAGCCTTATCGTCAGTAGAATTTTTGAACAGATCAGCATAGGACTGTGCATTGAAATTCTGCACACCGTCAAAAAAAGACAGGTAAATGAGCTGTGCCTTGATGGTCTGATCCTTGCATTCAACACTCGTCATAGCGTCCTCTATTGCCTGTCCCTGATTCTGTAAATTTGTAATCTGTGCCTGCTGATCGCTGCTCAGATTCTGAATAAAAGCCGACTCGTTAAACAGACTTTTATCTATTTCGGGAGGCTCAAATTCCATGTTTCCAAGGCTTGCAATCACAACAACCGGAAGGCAGAGCAGTCCCAGAAATCCTGCAATTATGCTGCCGACTATAAGCAGAAATTTATTCCGCTTGTCCTTGTCAAGCGCTATGTCGACTGCAACTTTTTTCAGCAGAGCCTTGGCTGCGGCGACTATTGCTTCTGTCATCTTCCGCCCGCCTTTCCGAACAATTTCACCTTGTAATCGGGAGCGTGAACCTGTAAAAGATAGCGTTCATTTCCGCAGCGATAAAGGCAAGTTCCGCGCTCCGGATACTTTATCAAGCCGTATTCCGACTGCTCTACCTGTAGGGTATCCATGAAGTCTGTCGGAGAAATATTGCCGGGATTGAACAGAAAATGATGACTCGGAATCGAGAACAGAGGCTTGGTAAACTCCTTTATTTCGGGCAAAAGGAAGTCCTCAATGTTTTGTGACGAAAGTATAAACGAGGACTCCTTTTTACGCACACGCTTCATGCCGTTTCTGATATATTCTATCGCTGTCATATTTGTCAAAAATAAATACATCTCATCTATAGCCGCAACCGTATTTCCACGCCCTAAAAGCTGATTTGACATATATGACAAAATGTTGAACAGCAGCGTATCCTTGAGCCTTTTGTTGGTGTCCATCAAGCCTTTCACGCCAAAGCAAATAAACTCTCCGTCACGGATATTGGTTCTTCCGTTGAAATATTTCGATTCAGCGCCCTTGCACATGGAATGCAGTCCGAGGCAGATATTCTGCAAAATTTCCTCTGTGTACAGATGCTTTTTACTGCTGTCAAAGGACAAGAATTCCTTTTCAATAAGCTCGTAAAGATCGCTCATAATCGGATATTTTTCCGATTTCAAACCGTCAAAATCTGTGGAATCATCGATATCAAATCTTGAGTAAAGCTTCATCAGCATGATCTCTATAGTGTCAATTTCCGCATCAGTGAAGTCCTTGTAGGCTCTGAAAAAGTCCTTTAAATACGATATATGCTGACTCAATCTTGTAACTTTTCTGAACGTTTCCGGGGAGTCGGCGTCGCTTGTTTCATCATTAGAAGACCACGCTTTTGGTTCTAACGGATTTATCATAAATTCGCCCGACATCATGTCGATATACGTGCCGCCGAGATTGGAACAGAGGTCGTGATACTCGGCTTCGGGATCGAGACAAAGGATCGATTTTCCCGCTTCACGCTGATTGCAAAGCAGCAGTTTCATCAGGTGAGATTTGCCCTGACCGCTGTTTCCGAGTATCAGAATATTGCTGTTTGTCTTGTCCTCGGTACGCCTGTCGAAGTCCACCAGAACG
>CAMZZN010000051.1 GCA_947345935.1 uncultured Ruminococcus sp. | reverse complement strand
ATCTCTGCGGAGCATGAGCATCACTGCCGCCACAATGAGGAGCAGTATGCTTACAGAACCGGCAGGTCCGCTGAAATTGCCCATGAGTATTTCAAAATCTGTCAGATTTATTTTTCCCGTTGTATTATATACATATGAAGCCGAACTTACAAGTGCATCAGGGACATCAAATATCCCGGCTTTTACATGAGGTTCAGGATATAGCAGCAGTTTTTTTCCCCATGACGTAAACACGAAAACATATGCCGCAGCTGCCGGTGAAAAAATCATGTTCCTTCGTCCTCCAAATATGTTCTTAGCCGCAACAACAGCAAAAACACAGGCGACGGATGCAATTTTGTAATCCATAACAGCAGGCATCATCAGTGCGATGATAAGAGCGTCGGAGGTGCAGGTCAGATCATCAGCGGTAAATGGTCTGTTCATAAAACGCAGACAAATAATCTCCGAGATCAGTGATACGGCAATGCAGACTCCTCCCAGAACAATAGAACAAACTCCATAATAGAAGTACGACATAAGTTCCAGCGCCAGGAGGGTTATCATGATGTCAAGCCATACAAGGCGTTCCTTCCGGACTTTTTTCGTCATATATCCGTCCGCCTTAGTTTTCCGGCAGCCTCAGCCATATTTTCAGCGCTGAACAAATAGCTTCCCGATACGAGAACGTCAGCTCCGGCAGCAGAAGTACGAGCTGCGGTATCGCTGTTTATTCCTCCATCCACTTCAACTTTGACCTCAAGTCCAAGTTCATTTATCTTTTGGCGTATGATGCGCACCTTTTCCACCGTTTCCGGTATGAAGCTCTGTCCGCCGAAACCAGGCTCAACGGTCATGACAAGCACCATGTCGAGACGTTCAAGATAGTCAAAGACGCTTTCCGCAGAAGTCGCAGGCTTTATTGCAATAGCCGGCTTTGCCCCTGATTCTTTTATAGCTCCGATCGTTTCCGATATGTCGCTTTCACTTTCTGTATGGAAAGAGATATAATCTGCTCCGCAGGCTGCAAAACGTCTGACGTATTTAAGCGGATCTGTTATCATAAGATGAACGTCAAGAATAAGATCGGTAGATTTTCTGACCTGTTCAAGAACAGGAAGTCCGTAAGTAATATTATTTACAAAAACCCCGTCCATAACATCAAAATGAAGCATTTCTATGCCGCTGTTTTCTATTCTTTTTATTTCCTTTTCAAGATTCAGCATATCTGCGCTTAATACAGATGCCGATACCATACTGCTCAATTTATCACTTCTTCCAATTTCAGCAGTTCTTTTTTCATAACTGCAAATCAAATATTTTGTACACTATTTATTATATAATATTTTTCTCACTACGTCAATATGCTAAAATTGTTTTTTCTTTTATTTTTTAAGAATTCTGAAAAAATGCACTTAACTATCGCACATATGTGTTTCCAACAGTAATTTTCGTATTCTTTTTTGGAATACAAGGTTTGCTTTTATTAATCTCTATCGTACTTAATCTCTATCGTACTATCTATGATTTCAACATCAAATATTATCCCCATATCCAGCCACTGACACTAACTTTTATAGGAAACCTTCCATTTTGACTTTGTTTCTTCAAGCGTAATTTTTTATTACCCAATTCTTAATTTTACTATATTAATGATATTAAAGTGTTAAAAATGTAATAGTTTCGTGGCGATAATGTTAAAACAATCATCCAAATAAATATAGAATATCGTTCAAGCCCTTTAACATACTATTTTATATCATTTTCTCCGGAGGTATGTATTATGCTGCTTGAACTACTCAAAAATATTTTTTTCTTCGCTCTTCACGTGGAGAACAATACCGTTTTCCCAAAACCGCTTTCCAAAAAGGAAGAGGAAGAATGCTTCGTTCAGATGAGCAACGGTGATAAAAACGCTAAAAACAAACTTATTGAACATAATCTGCGGCTTGTGGCTCATATCGTAAAAAAATATTCTACAAATATTTCCGAACAAGATGAACTTATTTCCATTGGAACTATCGGTCTTATTAAGGCTGTTTCTACCTTTGATTACTCCAAGGGCGCACGATTTGCTACTTATGCAAGCAGGTGCATTGAAAATGAAATACTAATGAATTTCAGAGCTGCCAAAAAAACAGCAGGAGACATTTATATAAACGAACCTGTCGAAACTGACAAAGACGGAAATACCGTTACCCTTATGGATCTGATTGATGACGGTATTGACATTCATGAACAAGTTGATATGCTCATAAAATCACGTCAGCTTTATCGTTTTCTCGGAAAATGTCTTGATAAGCGTGAACTGGATATCATCATTTATCGCTATGGATTATATGGAAATCTTCCGCATACTCAGAATGAAACTGCCCAAAGACTTGACATTTCACGTTCGTATGTATCGAGAATTGAAAAAAAAGCTATAGAAAAGCTTAGAAAAATGTATGAATCTACTCCATTCTGACAAATATTCACAATGTTTCCACTCTGTGATTGTACAATATGTACAGTGACAATTTATAAGAAATATGTTATAATAAATATTACAATCACGCTTGGAAGGAGCATTTTTTTGGAGTTCACAACAAACAGCGGCGTTTGGGGCACTATGTTCGGCGTTCCCCATGTTGTTGCCGATAATTTTCTTAAACTTGCAACAGGAGATCAGATAAAGGTTCTCCTTTATATTCTAAGATGTTCCGGCAGAACGCTCAGCGACGAGGAAATTTCCCGGAATACCGGCGTACCAGTCCGTGACGTGACCGACTGCGTTCTATTCTGGCAGCAGGTAAATGTTCTTGACGAACGCTCCCGACAAACCTCTGTTGCGATACAGAATAAGTCCCCGCAGGCAGAAACTGCGGCTGTTTCACAACAATCTAAGTCAGAAGCCGGTCAGACGAGCGTTCCAAGACAAAAACAGGAGCTTAAACCTTCTGAGATAACGGACATTCTGGAAAGTTCATCTGATATCTCCCAGCTTTTCAAAATCGTCGAATCATTTCTCGGAACTCTTAATCATACGCAGCAGAATTCGCTTATATGGATGCACAATTACCTCGGTCTGAAAAAAGAAGTAATACTCACTCTTGTGCAGTACTGCATCACGATCGGAAAAACCAACTCCGGATACATAGAGAAGATAGCCTGCAGCTGGTCAGAAAATGATATCAACTCTCTTGACGCCGCACAAGAGGAAGTACAACGTCTTACACATTATAATGATTTTATCGGAATGATCATGAAAAAATTTGAAATGACCCGACGTCCCACCACAAAACAGAAAGAATTTATTTCCGGCTGGCAGAACGAGGGATTCAATATTGATCTCATTGGCTATGCCTACGAAAAAACCATTGAGCAGATCAACAAGCTTTCTTTTGAATATATAAACAAAATCCTTTTGAGTTGGAAAGAAAGCGGATTTACGACTGTCAGGAGCGTCAGGGATTCGGAGATCAGCTACAAAAAAAACAAAAAAACAGCTCAGAATACATCAGGTGTTTCAGATGTGGACAAGTATAAAGTCGTAATAAATAAATTCTGATAACAACGGCTATATGGAGGATTAATAATGGAAAGTTCTATTTTTGACAGGGCACAATCTATAATGACAAATCGCCGAACAACCGCTGAAAGTCAGAATGAAATGCGAATAGCAGAGATCAATGCCAGACTGCCGCAGGTCAGGGAGGTCAACGACGCCCTTATCAATACCGGACGTGAACTTATACGCATTATTTCCGAAGGTAGAAACGGCATAAACGTTGAGGACAAAATAGAACAGCTGCGGCAGTATAATCTTAGTGCTCAGGCGATGTTAAGGGAACTTCTGAAACAAAATGGATATCCGTCAGACTATCTTGACGTTCATTATACCTGTCCAAAATGCAGTGATACCGGATATTATAACGGTCGTTTCTGCGACTGCTTTAAAAAACTCTGCGGAAAGCTTGCCACGGACGAACTGAATAAAAGCGCAAATCTGGCGCTGTCAAACTTTGATACATTCAGCCTTAGTTACTACAAGGGCGACGACTACTTTACTATGAAAAGAATTCTTGAATTCACAATTCAATATGCCGAAACGTTTACACCTGATTCCGGAAGTATTTTCATGTTTGGCGAAACCGGTCTTGGGAAAACGCATCTTTCTCTTGCTGCCGCAAACAGAATTCTTGAAAAGGGCTACAGCGTTATCTACGATTCTGCTATCAATATCCTCAGAAAGATAGAAAAGGAACATTTCAGCCGTGAACACAGTTCTGAAATGATCGACCTGGTTATCAGCGCTGATCTCCTTATTCTGGACGATCTCGGAACAGAATACGAAACGCCTTTTTATAATGCCACTATTTATAATATCATAAATACACGCCTTAACAGTTGCAAACCATCTATAATCAGCACAAATCTTGATTTTGGAGGCATAAAGCAGCGCTACGACGGACGTGTGGTCTCACGTATCGTAGCGGCTTATACCTGTCTCGAATTCAAGGGTGAAGACATACGTCTGCAAATTAAAAAAGATAATCTTAAATAGAATCTGAAAGCCCTGCATTCTATTTTTATGCGAATATGCTATAGTAATCATATCTGTACCGAAAAAGCTGCATTTTTCTTCAATAAATGATCTGTAGCCGATATTTATGGCGCTCTTGACTAATACGGGAAAATAGGTTATAATAATAATATAATAAAAAACAAGGAGTGTTCTAAAATGAGTGAATGCACACATGACTGCTCAAGCTGCTCAAGCAATTGCGAAAGCAGAAACGAACCTGAGAGCTTTATTGAAAAACCAAATCAGATGAGCAAGATCGGCAAGGTCATCGGCGTTGTAAGCGGTAAAGGCGGCGTCGGAAAGACGCTGGTTTCTTCCCTTCTCGCTGTTTCCATGCAGAGAATGGACAAAAATGTCGGTCTTATGGACGCTGATATAACAGGTCCGTCCATTCCTAAAGCTTTCGGTATCCATACAAAGGCAGAAGGTTGCGAGTTCGGCATCCTACCGGTCAAAAGTAAAATGGGCATCGATGTAATGTCTATAAACCTGCTTTTGGAGAATGAAAGCGATCCTGTAGTATGGAGAGGTCCTGTCATTGCCGGAGTTGTAAAACAGTTCTGGACCGACGTTATCTGGAAAGATATCGACTGTCTCTTTGTTGATATGCCTCCGGGAACAGGAGACGTACCGCTTACTGTTTTCCAGTCCATTCCTATTGACGGTATTGTAATTGTTACATCTCCACAGGAACTTGTATCAATGATCGTCGAGAAGGCTGTTAAAATGGCAAAGCTCATGAATATCCCCATTCTGGGTATCGTAGAGAATATGAGCTACTTTGAGTGTCCCGACTGCGGAAAGCGTCACAGCATCTATGGTGAAAGCCATATCGCAGAGATTGCATCACAGTATGGTATTCCCGTATTGGCACAGCTCCCCATTGATCCTGAACTTGCAAAGCATTGCGATCAGGGAACTATCGAGCTTTTTGAGGGAGACTGGCTTAACGACGCTGTTGAATATATTACTAAATGAGTATAACTTAAAAAACAAGCATTCGCCGTTTTGCAGGAATGCTGATATAGGAATTTTAAGCCATAGTATTTCTGATTTTACTGTCAGTGGTACTATGGCTTTTTTCTGTTGACAAGGCAAAAAAGTCAAAATTGACGCAGAACAGGTGCATTATATTTTTGATAAAGCAGAATACAATAGCATTTTTAAAATCTGTTTATATTTATCGAAAAACAGATTGCTTTTTCCGACGTATTATGCTATAATTGAAAAAGAAATGTGTGAAAGAGGAAAATACTATGACACAGGTTCTAAAAAATCAAGGACACGAGTTATTAGGAATTGGTACAATATAATATGAACAACATAAAAATAATCAAAAGCAAAAGAAAGACAATTTCTTTACAAATAAAGCCGGACGGAAACATTGAACTGAAAGCGCCTGTACAGATAAAAGATGCACAGATTCAGGAATTTTTATGTCGGAAGTCCGATTGGATTGAAAAGCATTTACAGACAGTTAAGGAACGCCAAAAACAAATTTCACAGATAAAACCTTTGACAATAGAAGAGATACATGACCTTGCAGATCAAGCGTTGGAAATCATTCCGAAGCGAGTAGCTTATTTTGCTTCATTAGTCGGTGTGACCTATGGTCATATTACTATCCGCAATCAGAAAAGCAGGTGGGGCAGCTGCTCAGGTAAAGGCAATCTGAACTTCAATTGTCTGCTGATGCTGATGCCTCCGGATGTGCTGGACTATGTGGTAGTGCACGAATTATGTCACAGAAAAGAAATGAATCATTCTTCGCAATTCTGGGCAGAGGTCAGGAAAATTCTGCCTGATTGCGAAAAGCAGAAATTATGGCTGAAAGAACATGGCTATGAAATTATGATTAAAATGACAGCATGAAATTGACCATTTCAACAGAATTATTATTTAGGAGTGTTATATGAAATACAAATTTTACGGCTGGGAAACAGCAACAGTTCAACCGATCAACAATACTTATCAGTCAATTCATTCTCCGAGAGATTTGTATGATATTTTGTCGAAAATATGGTGTGCGAACACCTGTGCTCCGAGAATGAGGAATAATTGGACGCCTGATAATAAAACCCTCGGACAGTGCTCCATAACCGCATTTCTGGTGCAGGATATTTTCGGCGGCAAGGTTTACGGAATACTCCGTGACGGTGGAAATTATCATTGTTACAATGTAATCGGAAACTGCGTTTTTGACCTGACAAGTGAACAGTTCGGGAATGAGAAGCTTGTATATGAAAATAATCCTGAGCAGTTCCGGGATGTTCATTTTGCAAAAGAGGAAAAACGCTTACGATATGAATTTCTGAAAAAAGCGCTTGCGGAGCATATGAAACATGAAGTCCAATAAAATTTAATGTTTAATTTAGAAGAATTATAAACGGAGGTAATATGCAATTATCAAAAGAACAAAACGACTTTATACAAAAGGCGTTAGAAGGCAACAATATACTAGTTGACGCTTGTATTGGGAGCGGTAAAACAACAGCTATTCAGCATCTTTGCAATGCATTTTCTTACCGCTTCCGTATTTTATATCTGACATACAACAAACTTCTGAAAATAGATGCTCAATCAAAAATCAGAAATCGAAATGTAACCGTAACAAATTATCATGGATTTGCCTGGATGCAGCTTAACGCTGTTGGAAAAAGAGCAGGTATTCCCGACTTGATTCAAGTATATAATCAAACGAAGCCGCCCATGTCAAAATATAACGTTTTGATTATTGATGAATATCAGGATATTGAGCAGGAGTTAGCGGATATGCTTGAATATATCAAGTTGCAGAATCCCGACATACAAATTATTGCTGTAGGCGACATGAAACAGAAAATATATGATAAAACTACTATTAACGTTGAAAGTTTCATTCAATCGTTTCTTGGAAATCATATAGAACTTGAATTTACAAATTGCTTTCGTCTTTCTTCAGAACTCGCTTCAAGATTAGGCTTGATATGGAAAAAGAAAATAATTGGTGTAAATAATAATTGCATCGTTGAAAATATGGATGAAAACAGCGTTGTCAGGTTTCTTGCAAATCAGGATCCATCGGATATTTTATGTCTCGGTTCAAGAACAGGCAGTATGGCAAATGTATTAAATTTACTCGAAAATGAATATCCTGATAAGTTCAATAAAAGAACAGTATATGCAAGCATCAGAGACCGTGATTCAACAGGCGCTACTTATCCGAGTCCGACTTCGGCAATATTTACTACATATGACAGCAGTAAAGGACTTGAACGACCTATATGCATCGTGTTTGACTATACTGAATCATATTGGCAAGTAAGAGTAAGCAAACCTCAGCAATCCTATGAAATTCTGAGAAATATATTTTGTGTTGCAGCGAGCAGAGGAAAAAATAAGATTATATTTGTTACAACAAATGAAGAACAATTATCAGTTCAGACGCTTTCAGAGAAGACAAAAATGAACACTGTTTTGGAAGATGTCGATATTTCATCGATGTTTGATTTTAAATACAAAGAAAATATTGAGGAATGTTTCTCAAAACTCTCAATATGCAGACTAAAGCATTCAGATAACAGTGTTATAAATGTCAATGAAAGGGATGAGCTTATTGATCTTTCGCCCTGTATAGGAATATATCAGGAATCGATGTTTTTCTCAAACTATGATATTAATTCTGAACTCAATTTTGCGTTTTTAATGCATCCTGGTCAGGCTTATTTAAGGGAAAAAATATACGAACTGTCACTTGAAGAAAAAATACTATTCCTTGTTTCACTTGAAACAAAGCAACGACGATACAGAACTCAGGTAAGCAAAAAACTTGTAACCGAAGACGAACAAAATCAGCTTTTTAATCGTTTATCAACAGTATTCAGGCGTGATGAAAATATTCAGGTAGAGTGTTCTATTCCGTTTTATGTTAATCCAAATACAAAGAATAAGTTTATCGCTCGTGGACTGGCAGATGTGGTAAAAGACAATGTGGTATATGAACTCAAATACGTTTCCCAATTATCACATGAAAATTTTCTGCAATGTGCCTGCTATATAATTGCTTTGGGACTAAAGAAGGGGATTTTATGGAATACCAAGGATAACTCTATGTTTGAAATAACGATTCCGAATGTGGAAGATTTCCTGAATGCAACTGTCAGAGCGATCACCAAAAATCAGATAAAAGAGTATATTCGGCCCAATATTGAATCCCCTGCCAATAATACAACTTCAAACAATAGTATTTGTGAATTAACAAATATTACCATTGATGATAAAGAAGTTGCTCTGAATGATAAAGTTTTTCATATCAATCGTGGCGAAGGAATTATCAAAAAAATATACTTCTCAGGAAACTGCTTATTGATTGTAGTTCAGCATATGAGCAATCCGCAGGAAACAAATACGTATGATTTAAAAACGAGCCTTAAAATGGGATTTATAAAAATATGAATATCTGGAATCCATGGCACGGCTGCCGGAAATACTCCGAAGGCTGCGACCATTGTTATATGTACTATCTCGACGCACAGCGCAACCGTGATGGAAGTGAGATATATAAAACAAAAGCAAATTTTAATCTTCCGCTGAAAAAAACAAGGCAGGGAAGTTATAAGATTACATCGGGAACATTGACTCATGTCTGCATGACTTCTGATTTCTTTCTGGAAGAAGCAGATGAATGGCGTGAAGAAGTTTGGGATATGATTCGTCTGCGTTCCGATGTGACGTTCTGGATTCAGACGAAGCGTGCGGAAAGAATTGCAGAGCATCTTCCTAACGATTGGGGTGATGGCTGGGAAAATGTTATTCTATGCGTAACAACAGAAAATCAGAAACGTGCTGATGAAAGACTTCCTATTCTGCTGTCTATTCCGGCAAAGCATAAGGCGTTTATGTGTGCACCTATTTTATCGGAAATCCACGCAGAACAATACCTTTCAACAGGTCAGTTTGAAAAAGTTCTTGCCGATGGCGAAAATTATGACGGAGCAAGACCTTGCCGATACGAGTGGATAAAGTTTTTACATGACCAATGCAAAAGTGCAAATGTGGAATTTGAATTTATTGGCACAGGAAATATTTTTGTCAAGAACGGAAAGGTATATCGCATTCCGAAAGCGTATCAGAGAGTTCAGGCACAGCGTTCGGGACTCAGTTATCCTTCAGGAAATACGGATATTCCAATGCAGCCGAAATGTCGGTTCTGCAAAAGAAAAAACAGCTGTAATGGATGTCATTGGTGTGGGAAATGTCAAAACAATTATTTTTGAGAAATTAGCATCAGCCGACTTTTTAGTCGGCTGAATTTTTTAATTTTATCTTGACAAATTGTCAGTTTAGATGTATAATAAAAATGACAAGTTGTCAACCTAGAAAATACAAGGAGTAATGCCATGTCACGAGGTTCAGCAGAACTTACAAATTCCCGAAAGAATGAAATCATCAATGCTTTTGAGAAACTCTATCAGACTATGAGTTTCCGAAATATCTCCATGCATGAAATCGGCGAAAAAACCAGTATGACACGCAGTTCTATCTATAATTACTTTCAGAATAAAGAGGAAATTTTTCTTGCGCTGATTGCAAGAGAATTTCAATCGTGGTGCGATGCATTGCAAGAAATTGCAAATCACGACACCATGACCTTGACCGAATTTGCCGAAGCCATTTCTTCTTCCCTACAGGAGCGCAGATATTTTCTGAAGCTTATTTCATGGAATCACTATGAACTGGAAGAAAACAGCCGCATAGAGTGTCTTGCGGAAGTTCAGCAGGTCACATATAATGCTATGCAAACGATAATGCAATGTCTGGACAAATTTTTCCCGACCATGACAGAAACTGCAAAGATAGAATTTCAGCAGCATTTCTTTATCTTTCTTTACGGTATTGACAGTTTTGCAAGCGACAGTGACAGTCAGAAGAAGGCGTTGAAGTATGCTGAAATTCCTTATTATCCGATCCAAGTCTATGATGCAACTTATACGTTTATTATACATTATCTGAAACAGGAGGTTTAACTTATGAAACACAATTTTTTGAGGAAATGCACGGCTGTTTTATGCTCAGCAATCATGATGGGAAGTGCCATTTCCTATGTTCCGTCTTATGCTGAAAATGCCAATTTAATCGGCAACTCTACTTTCGACAGCAATACAAGCGGCTGGGACGCTCACTTTCAGGATGGCGGTGCAGGCAGTATCGGTTATGATTCCGGCAGACTTGCTTTGAAGATTTCATCAACAGGCGATGTGGCTTGGGCGGTGCAACTCTATTATGACATCATTCCTCTTTACAAAAACGGCGTATACCGTCTGAAATACGATATTTCTTCTACAGTGGACAGAACCGTTGACGGCATGATACAGCAAAACGGTGGTACCTATCAGGCATACACATCTAAAAAGTTATCGCTCACATCTGAACCTCAGACGGTCGACTATGAATTTACCATGGAAGCCGATACGGATATTATGGCTCGTTTGCAATTCAATTGCGGTAATTACAATGCAAATTTATCAGAGCATACAATTTATATTGACAATGTTTCTCTGGAACTAATCGACGACAACAAAGTGGATTATTCGGGAATTAAAAAATATGAGCCGCCTATTGTAACGAATCAGGTTGGATATCGCACCAATTCAGTTAAGACAGCAGTTTTCACAGACGCAGCTGATGAAAGTACATTTTCTGTTGTCAATGTCGATACGGGAAAAACCGTTTACACCGGTTCGCTTGAACCTGAAACATACAGCAGCTTTGCAGATGAAACAGTCCGCACAGGCGACTTTTCCGAAGTAACACAAGTCGGAAAATACTATATTGCCTGCGGCGGTCTTGACGATTCCTATACTTTTGAAATTTCAGATACTGTCTATAATTCGGCGCTTGACGATTCAATCAGAATGCTTTATTTGCAAAGATGCGGAACGGAAGTCAAGGACGATCACTTCGGGCATCAATCCTGTCATAATTCGCTGGCAACAGTTTATGGAACAAACGAAAAAATTGACGTAAGCGGCGGTTGACACGATGCGGGAGATTACGGCAGATACGTTGTAACCGGTGCAAAAACTGTTACAGACTTGCTTTACGCATACAAAAATGCTCCTGAAATGTTCAGCGAAAATATTGGAATCCCTGAAAGCGGAAACGGCGTTCCAGATGTGCTGGACGAAGCAAGATATGAGATTGAGTGGATGCAGAAAATGCAGGATGGCTCAGGCGGAGTGCATCATAAAGTAAGCTGTGCCTCATTCTGCGGGTATATTATGCCGGAAAATGAAAAAGAGGAACTGATTGTTACTCCTGTTTCTACTACTGCAACGGCTGACTTTTGCGGAACAATGGCTCTTGCCTTTGAAATTTACAAAAATGTTGATGCCGGGTTTGCTGAAAAATGTCTTTCTGCCGCTGAAAATGCATGGCAGTTTCTTGAAGAAAATCCGAATTTCATTTTCAAAAATCCATCCGATATTGTGACGGGTGAATACGGCGATAGTTCCGACAGAGACGAACGTTATTGGGCAGCTGCTCAGATGTGGCGTGCAACAGGAGACGAAAAATATCTTTCAGCTGTGGAATCAATCGGCGTAAAAACGGGCATGGATTCTGCAAATCTTGGTGATTACGGCAGCATTGCAATCGTTACAATGGATGGAATTGACAAGGATTCTGATATTTATACAAAAGCTAAAAATTCCATTATCAAGAGTGCGGATACCCACGCTGCCGACTCTGCAAGAAATCCATTCGGATTATCCGTCACACAGCATTACAAAGGCGGCTGGGGCAGCAATATGAAAGCGTGTAATCAAGGCGTTTTGCTTGGATATGCGTATCAATTCACTGGTGATACGAAATATCTTGACGCTGCAAAAGCAAATTTAAATTATCTTTTCGGCTGTAATCCACTTGGAATTTGTTATTTTACGGGATATGGTACCGTTTCGCCGCAGCATCCGCACCACAGACCATCTATCTCACAGAATCAGGCTATGAAAGGAATGCTTGTAGGCGGTGTTCACCCATATCTTGAGGACAGCGCTGCGCAATCTTATTGCTCCGGTCAGCCAACAGGTAAATGCTATGTGGACAATCAGGAGAGCTACTCTACCAATGAAATTACAATTTATTGGAACTCGCCGCTGACGTATCTGCTGACATTTATGAGGGATGAAAATAATTCTGTAAAAGGCGATATTAATGCAGACGGTGTGTTCAATATCTCAGATGTTGTGCTGTTGCAGAAATGGCTGCTTGCCGTACCTGATATAAGCCTTAACGACTGGAAAGCCGCAGACTTATGTGAGGACAACAAGCTTGATGTATTTGATTTGTGCTTGATGAAGCGTGAATTGATTGAACAGAAGTTAGTTTAACTTAAAAATGACTCCTCTCGAATTTTCGAGAGGAGTTTTTTCATAATAATTCAGTTATCAGCTTTCTTACAGTAATAGTTTCTTTTATTTTTTTATATTTTTTATTTCTGAATAAACAACTACATAGCGCAGAAAGATGCGTTATATGTTTTCCATTATACAAATTGCAAAACACTCATTGGCATATTTGTATACAGTTGAATTGCTTTTTTAGCAGCTTAACGGTAATACATGTCTATGCTGCTTTTTATGGTTTGTCTCACTTCAATTGTAAACCTACACTTATTTCAGTGACAGAGTTCAAATTATACTTGCATTTTTTTGTAAATGGTGATATAATAGAATTATATCGTTCCGGACAGCGCAGGACTGGAAATTCTTCCCCCTGAAATTCCGGATATACACAGTGAATGGAGGAAACTGACTATGTTATCTGATATCGAAATAGCTCAGAACGCACAGATGAAAAAAATCACCGAAATTGCCGCCGATCTTGGCATCGGTGAAAGCGACATTGAGCCCTATGGTCACTATAAGGCTAAACTTTCGGAAAATTTATTTTCAAAACTTGCCTGTAAAAAGGACGGAAAGCTAATTCTTGTGACCGCTATCAATCCTACGCCTGCCGGTGAGGGAAAAACCACAGTCAGCGTCGGTCTTGCCGAAGCAATGGGAACAATCGGAAAAAATGCCGTTCTCGCCCTCAGAGAACCGTCCCTGGGACCCGTTTTCGGAATGAAGGGCGGAGCTGCCGGCGGCGGTTATGCACAGGTTGTCCCTATGGAAGATATTAATCTTCACTTTACGGGTGATATGCACGCAATAACAGCCGCAAACAATCTTCTCTGCGCAATGATCGACAATCATATCCAGCAGGGAAACGAACTCGGCATTGACCAGAGGCGTATCATGTTCAAGAGATGTCTCGATATGAACGACCGTGCACTGAGAAACATTGTTATCGGTCTCGGAGGAAAGGCAAACGGAGTTCCTCGTGAGGACGGATTCAATATCACCGTTGCCTCCGAAATAATGGCTATTCTTTGTCTTGCCACTGACATTTCCGACCTGAAAGAACGTCTTGAGAATATCCTTGTCGCCTACAATTACAGCGGCGAACCTGTTTTTGCACGCCAGATAGGTGCGTGCGGCGCTATGACTGCTCTCCTCAAAGACGCACTCAAGCCTAATCTGGTACAGACTCTCGAAAACAATCCGGCTCTTATACACGGCGGTCCTTTTGCAAACATTGCTCATGGCTGCAACTCTATCAGAGCAACCAAGCTTGCCCTTAAATTAGGTGACTACTGCATCACCGAAGCCGGATTCGGTTCTGACCTCGGCGCTGAAAAATTCTTTGATATCAAGTGCCGCTTTGGTGGACTCTCCCCTGCCTGTGTGGTTCTCGTGGCTACTATCAAAGCTCTTAAATATAATGGAGGCGTACTTAAAAACGACCTTGCCAAAGAAAATATGTGGGCGCTTGAAAAAGGTATCATAAATCTTAAAGTTCATATCGAAAATATGCACAAATATCATGTTCCCGTTATTGTAGCTATTAACAGATTCCACACGGATACCGATGAAGAAATTGAGTTTGTACGAAATTTCTGTACCGAAATGGGTGTGGAAGTCTCCATGTGCGAAGTCTTTGCCAAAGGCGGCGAAGGCGGTGTAGATCTTGCCGAAAAGGTCTGCGAAACAATTAAATTCTGCTCGGAGAACGGCTCAGGCTTCAAGCCGCTCTACGACACTGAGATGTCCATAAAAGACAAAATTGAGACCGTTGCAAAAGAAATTTACCGTGCGGACGGAGTTGTTTTCACGGCTCAGGCTGAAAAGGCTATCAAAGAGATAGAAGGAATAGGATTCCGTGATCTTCCGGTCTGCATCGCAAAAACACAGTATTCTCTGTCCGACAATCCAACTCTGCTCGGAAAACCCAAGAATTTCAAAATCACCATTCGTGATGCAAAACTCTCATCCGGCGCAGGATTTGTCGTTATATATACCGGCGATATACTCACTATGCCTGGACTTCCAAAAGCTCCCGCAGCACTTAATATCGACTGCGACAACGAAGGCAATATTTCGGGACTTTTCTGATATGATAAAAATTATTACCCATTCTCCGGAAGAAACGATAAGAACAGCGGAAAAGCTCGGCAAAATGATCGGCGCAGGAGACATGATCGCTTTCAGGGGCGGTCTCGGTGCAGGAAAAACAACATTCACACGTGGTCTCGCCATAGGCATGGGAATGCAGGACGTTGTTTCCTCCCCTACTTTTGCTCTGGTCAACGACTACCGGGGCAATAGTCTCACGCTGTATCATTTCGATATGTACCGGATAAATTCGGAAGAGGATCTTGAATCCACAGGATTTTACGACTATCCATTTGAGGAAAATGCCGCTGTTATT
>CAMZZN010000050.1 GCA_947345935.1 uncultured Ruminococcus sp. | reverse complement strand
AAATTTTTCCCTCTTCATTTAAAACCTCCTTCAAAGTAAATATTAAATACTATTATAATGATACCTTTATATTTATTATATCACAATTTAAAGAATACGTCAATATTTAACAAGAAAAAAATTTGTTTTTTCTATTTTTGAATAAAGGCGAATAAACTATTCCCGATTCATAGAATCACTCATCAAAGGTTCTTACTCGGAGCTTCGCCCCCAGTTTTTCTGCAATTTCATGTGATGCGTCGATCTGTTCTTGTGGGATGACGTCTACAACGGACATAACGATCTCAGCAGAGTCCGTTTTTACGCAGTCTGCCGTGAATTTCTGCATAGCTTCAAAAGCATTTTCGTATTTCGGCCGTGTGACTTTCATGTATTCGTCCTCTGTTCCGGCGTTGAGGCTGACAGAAACCACATCCATAGCGGCGCAGAGTTCCTTTGCAATTGATCTTCCATTGATGAGGTCGCCCAGACCGTTGGTGTTTATTCTGAGCGGAACTTTACCGTTTATTTTGGATCTGAGCCACTCAGCCGTTTCTATTACAGTTTCCAGACGGCAGGTAGGTTCGCCGTAGCCGCAGAAAACGATCTCACTGTATTTGTCGAGATCAAGAGCGCTGAGAGCGGCGATGATCTCCTCCATTGAGGGCTCGTGTTCCAGCCACAGCGGATCAGAGCCGTAAGCGCCGTCGGCATGATTTCTTATGCAGAATGTACAGGCGCAGGGACACTGGTTTGTTAAATTTAAATAAAGATTATTGCCTACTTCATAGGCTATTGTCATAGATTTTTTCATTTAGTTTCTCCTTTATTCGGTATAAATTCTCGGTACACGCTTTGAAATTCCGCAGACCACCTCATATCCGATAGTTCCGTAAACGGAAGCAAGTTCGTCGGCGGTGATCGTTTCATTTCCGTCCGAGCCGATAAGAGTGGCGATATCTCCCGGACGTGCCTCCGGAATACCGGTCACGTCTATCATGAGCTGATCCATACATACTCTGCCAACTATGCTGCATCTTCTGCCGTGGACAAGTATCTCGCCTTTTGAGGAAAGCAGCCGTGAATAGCCGTCTGCATAGCCGATAGTTATCGTTGCAATGCGCATTTTACCGGAAGCTCTGAAAGTACGTCCATAGCTGATAAAGGTTCCCGCTTCCACGGTCTTTACGTGAGAGATAACTGCCTTGAGCGACATGACTGGTCTGAGACCTGACGGTATCTCCAGACTTATATCCGGATGCAGACCGTACATTATAATACCTGCTCTGGAAAGAGTACTCCGTGGGCTGTTTCGGTAACAGGTGGCGGCGCTGTTCATGAAATGAACATGGGGAAGAACTATGCCCTTATTCGTCAGACGGTCGTATGTATCGGTTATAAATGCTTCCTGGCGGTCGGTATAGGTTATATCGTCAGGATCGCCGCTGTCAGCTGCGGCAAAATGTGTGTATATGCCCTCTACAGAGAGTTTTTCAAGGCGGCATATCCCGGCGATCTCTTCGGCGCAGCCTTCGGGCGTTTCATGGCGCAGTCCAATACGTCCCATGCCGGTGTCGATTTTGATATGACACCTGAGCCGTCCAGATATGCCGGAGCAAAGCTCGTTGGCATAGTCGGACGAGACTATTCCCTGAATGATGTTGTAACGGAGAAGATCATCGGCGTATTCCGGGGGCGTATAGCCGAGAATGAGTATTTCGGCGTCAGGACAGATATGGCGTACTTCTGCCGCTTCGTCTATGTTGGAAACAGCGAAATATTTTATGCCGCATTCCTTTTCAAGACAGGTCACGATTCTTTCGCAGCCGTGACCGTATGCGTCTGCTTTGACTACAGCCATGATCTCCGTTTCCGGTGAATTCAGTTTTTTTATAATTTCTATATTATTTTTCAGAGCACCGAGTGAGATATCAGCCCATGCCCTGTGCAGATGTCTTTGTTCTTTCATTTGTTTCCCCTTTCTTTGAGTCAGACAGGAGCTGCCTGAATTAAGGAATCACTGAATAAATCACGCCTGAAGCTCTTGAAATATATGTTATTATATGGTATAATAAAAATTAGCAGTTTCTTAGCAAAATGTGATCCCACACATATATTATATCACAAAAGCGGAAATTTGCAATAGTTTATAAAGTGAAAATATGAAAATCCGGAAGGAGACAACAGCCATGTCAAAGAAAAAAAGCGGCCACATTGCAATACCCTTTCTTGCTACTCTGTTTATAGGATTGATAATTATAGGCGGAGGAGCTATGATACTTATGAAGTATCTGAACAGAGAAGAACCCCTTACAGAAGCGCCTGGCAAGGACGTCAGAACTGTTACGGAAGACGATAACCATACCGTGCTGCTTATTCTTTCCACACCGGATCAGGAATGCAAATCTACATTTATGCTGATGAGATCCATGCCGAAAGAGAAAAAAATTCTGTTTGTAGGAATTCCCTCCAATACCATAGCTGTTATTAACGGAAAGCAGCAAAGTCTGGAAGGTGCGTTCAATGAAGACGGAAAGGGGGCAAAGGCTGCGAAATTCGTAGAGGCGGTCTTTGATATTCCGGTTGAACGTTATATGACTTTCAATTCCGACGCATTCAGGCGTGTATGCGATATGACAGGATGCGTTACCTTATTTCCTGTAGACGTTCAATTCAGTGGATTCAAGGGCGACGGCAGCCGGCAGAACCTAAGCAGCGAACAGATAGAGACGTACGCTACATATCCGATGTTTGACGGAGGAGAGCCGGAACGTGCTTTCAAGGCGGCCGTACTTATGCAGTATATGGTGAACGGAGCTGACGCACGTACGGTTGCCGATCACCTTGAAACGAATTTTGATCAGATAATAAATCTCACCGACAGTGTTTTTACAAATATCACCAGATCCGATTACAATGATGTAAAGTATGCCATAAAGTATATGTTTGAA
Organism: uncultured Ruminococcus sp.; assembly: GCA_947345935.1. GTDB lineage: Bacteria > Bacillota > Clostridia > Oscillospirales > Ruminococcaceae > Ruminococcus. Next base: position 12,489 of record CAMZZN010000050.1, on the reverse strand, counting down.
TGCAAAGCGGAATACAGCCTTACTGTTGCGGAGGTATACCAGCTGAATGTAGATCCGTCCGGTTCGGAATATCTGATAAAAGAGAGTTCGATAGAGGAATTGAAAAAAGATTATTTTTCACAGGAGAACTGAATCATGAACGGTATATTTGATACTCATGCCCATTATGCGGACGAAGCTTTTGACGGCGACAGGCAGGAACTTCTTGAAAGACTTCCTGGTCAGGGTATAGAACTGGTTATGCTTGCTTCGTCAGGAATAGACGATACAATGGCAAATTCAAGACTTTCGGAGCAATATGGATATATATACGCCGCCGCAGGAATTCATCCGGAAAATGCAGACAGCGTGCCGGAGGATTATCTTGGTATCGTCCATGACGCCGTAATCCATAATCCGAAAATAAAGGCTATCGGCGAGATAGGACTCGACTATCATTATGACGGTTATAACCGTGAGCGTCAGATAACGCTTTTTACCAGGCAGCTTGAACTTGCCGGCGAACTTGATTTGCCCGTGATAATTCACAGCCGTGATGCCTGCGGAGATACAATGAATATTCTTCGTGAATATCGTCCCAGGGGCGTGGTGCATTGTTTCAGCGGTTCGGCGGAAACTGCTGCGGAGGTTGTGAAGCTTGGAATGTACATTGGATTTACCGGCGTACTGACTTTCAAAAACGCTAAAAAAGCGTTGAGAGCTTTGGATGAGATCCCGGCAGAAAGACTGCTTCTTGAAACTGATTGTCCGTATATGGCTCCCGTGCCCTTCAGGGGAAAGCGGTGTGACAGCACGATGATACCGTATACGGCACAAAAAGCGGCAGAAATAAAGAAAATGAATGTTCAGGAACTTATAGATATTGCTTGCGAAAACGGAAAAAAGCTGTTTAATATATAAGGCAGCACATGGAGGTATATAAATGTTTTATTGCTGCGGAATAACCGATAAGGGAATAATGTCTCATAATGAGGATGCGCTTTTGATCGGCGAAAGCGTCCTGACAGAGGGAACGGTATGTAAGGATATACACGAGCCTTTTATAGCCGCTGTTGCCGATGGTGTTTCAGGTGAGCCCGGAGGAGAACTTGCCTCGTCAATGAGCCTTGAATTTATCCGTGATATGCACTACAGCGGAATAATCAGGCTTGATATCCGTCTGCATGAGATACACAGGCAGCTTGCCGAATACAGCCGCAATAATCCTGAACATAGGAATATGCAGGCCACCCTTTGCGGAATAGCCGTGGACGAAGCGGGAGGGATACTTTCATTCAATGTCGGCGATTCCAGACTGTACCGTTTCCGTCAGGGGCGTATATCACAGCTTTCTAAAGATCAGTCGTTAGTACAGTTGCTTTATGAGGAGGGAGCTATCACACCTCAGCAGCGCCGTACTCACGTTCACAGAAATATTATTTTTCCTGCTTTCGGCAACGTCAATACAGTGCCGAAGATCGACATTGTGCCGATCGAGGGCGGAATGGAGCACGGCGATGTTCTTCTGCTCTGTACAGACGGTATATCCGATTATCTTTCGACATTGGATATTGAGGAGATAATGGAACTGCCGAAGTCGCTGCCACGGCGTTTGGAATTGCTTAAAGACACGGCTCTTTCAAGAGGAGGCAGAGATAATCTTACGGCAGTTGGCATTGTAAGGTGTTGATATCAGAACCTGTATTTATAGGATAAGCTGTACAAGTTCTTAATTTTCGGTTGCAAATATCGGTATGTATATACTCGCCTCTATTGCAATCCCCCCCATGTCTTTCGGCTAAAATTTCGTCATTCTGTATCGCAAATCCTCGACGGGCGACAGCCCGTCTTGCGGGTTGCTCATTGTCTGACAAAATTTTATCTCGAAATCTATTGTGTGTCTTGCAATAGAGGCGAGTATAACAAAAAAACGACTGTATCGTAAAGAACAGTCGTTTTTTTGTTATGGGCTGTTTTATTTGTTTTCAGACTCTTCAAGATCGTCTATAGCATATTTCAGACATTGTATTACAAGCTGATTTAAAGAGAGTTTGTTCTCAAATGCTATTTTTTCAAGACTATCAACAAATTCCTTTGGCAGCCGGAAAGTTTTGGTTACGTACTCGTCATATCCTTTTTGTAATTTAAACATATTTTCACGCTCCTATATATTAATTATCTCTCATATTTTAGTGAAAATAAACAATATTATGACAATAAATTTGCTATAATATTATATTGACTTATAATTATATATATGTTATAATATTCTTGCAAAATAATTGCAATTAAAATTATTTTGCAAATAATTTATGAAGGGTGATTTTATGAATAATCAGACGCCTTATAACATGCCGCAAAATAATATGCCTCCAAACGGGGGTTATATGCCGCCGCAGCCTCCGAAACAGCCTGTCAGCGGCTGTTCGATAACCGCAATGGTTCTTGGAATCGTATCAATACTTACAAACTGCTGTTTATTGTTCGTTTCTATTCCGTGCGCAGTAGTTGGGCTGATTCTTGCCAGCGTTGGAATAAAAAGTGGAAAAGGCGGAAAAGGTATGGGTGTTGCAGGTCTGGTACTGTCAATAATAAGTATTGTAGTGTATCTTTTTTTCCTCATAACAGGTGCAACCATATCTTTGTGATACGGATGAACGATCGGAGAAAAAGGATAACGGCAGGGACGGCGGCGGTTATTTTACTGCTATCTGCCCTGCTGTTATTTTTATTGCGGAATTTTTTGATCGGATTAAGCGGATTGTTACCGGAATGCAGGTTTTATAAACAAACGGGATTTTTATGTCCTGCCTGCGGTAATACGAGAAGTGTCAGGGCTTTTCTGAAAGGAAGATTTATTGAATCTGCCGGATATAATATAACTCCTGCGCTGATTTCTGTATTTTTCGCATTACTTTGTATTGAACTTGCTGCATTTGCTTTTGGAGCTGATATACGTGTTATTCCACGCAGATACTGGTTTCTTGCCGTTATAATGATATTACTTATTTTGTACTATATACTGCGTAATATCTTTCCGTTCCTTACTTTATGCAGATAATACGCTAAAAGACGTTCGCCCGGCGTCTTTTTAGAACTTGTTCTCATAGAATATTGCACGCATTTTTTCGGTAAAATTATGCTCGAAAATCTACGCACAAATCTTATGAGAACAAGTTCTTATTATTACAGAATGATTAATTTCTGCAATTCCCTCTTGAAAAAAATAAAATAATGTTGTATAATAAAGATGCAGCAGAAATGCTGTGGCTGATAATAGGGAAAATATTGCAGAAAGGGGAGTATATCATGTTTGAAGTGTTGTTCTGGGCGATAGTATTCGTGCTGTTTGTTGCGGCAGAACTCGCAACGGTTCAGCTCATCTCTATCTGGTTTGCAGTCGGCGCTCTTGTGACTCTTATATTTACCGTAATATTCGAGGACACTACTCTGCTGTCACAGCTGGGGATTTTCATACTGGCGTCGGGGATTTTCCTGCTCATTACATTCCCATGGATAAAAAAACGGCGAAATAAGGGTCATATCTCTACAAACCAGGAACTTTATATCGGCATGACAGCTTCGGTCATCGAAGAAATCGACCGTGACAAGGGCACAGGACGTGTAACGCTTAGCGGTGTGGACTGGAATGCTGTTCCGCATGAAGACGGGCTTGTCATTCCGACAGGAAGCATTGTTGTCGTTGAAAAAGTGATGGGAACAAAGCTGGCTGTATCACTAAAATCAGAACATTCAGTAATCAAATCATAACCGGAGGTAAATATGGAAAGTATAATAGGAATTATAGTTGCGGCAGTTGTAATTTTTCTGCTCATAGTTATTATCAGGAGCTTCAGGATCGTTCCGCAGGCTCACGTATTCGTAGTGGAGCGTCTTGGTTCATTTCACGCTGAATGGCAGACGGGAATTCACGTTCTTGTGCCGTTTATCGACAGGATCGCCGGAAAGGTTTCACTTAAGGAAAAGGTTGTAGATTTTAAGCCGCAGCCCGTTATCACAAAGGATAACGTTACCATGCAGATCGACACAGTCGTATTCTATCAGGTAACGGATGCAAAACAGTATATTTACGGTGTTGAGAGGCCTCTCGCAGCCATTGAGAATCTTTCCGCTACAACGCTCCGTAATATTATCGGTGAAATGGAACTTGACTCGACTCTTACTTCAAGAGACATTATCAACACCAAGATAACATCTATTCTTGATCAGGCTACAGACCGCTGGGGAATCAAGGTAAACCGTGTGGAGCTTAAAAATATTCTTCCTCCCCGTGAAATCCAGGACGCAATGGAGAAGCAGATGAAAGCTGAACGTGAACGCCGTGAGAAGATCCTTCAGGCAGAGGGCGACAAGAAATCGCAGATACTTGTGGCAGAGGGTGAAAAGGAATCGCAGATACTCCGTGCACAGGCTAAGAAAGAAGCGCAGATCCTTGAAGCGGAGGCTCAGAAGCAGGCAATGATCCTGAGGGCAGACGCCGTAAGAGAGCAGAAGATACTTGAAGCTACCGGTGAGGCAAAGGCAATCGAAATGGTACAGCAGGCGCTGGCAGACAGTATTGTAAAGCTCAACAGCGCTAATCCTAATGAAAGGGTAATTCAGCTTAAATCTCTGGAATCCTTTGCAAAGGCTGCTGACGGAAAGGCAACTAAGATTATCATTCCGAGCGAGATACAGGGGCTTGCCGGACTTGCCGCAGGTCTTAAAGGCATCATAGAAAAAGATACGCCTGAACAGTAAAGCAGATAAATAAACAGCGTCGTTCCAATCAGGAGCGGCGCTGTTTGTTTTTTATTCAATTTTTTTTGCAAGAAACTGAGCGGCTGCATTTATCAGACTTTTCTGAAGATCGGTGGCTTCTTTGCATTTTTCAGAGCTAAGAAATACCACTGCTCCGGAAACGTCGCCGGAAGTTATGATAGGAACAGCAGCAATAGCCGTATGATGCGATCCCTCAGCGGGGAAGAAGTTGTTGCTGTTTCCGTCAGGACAGAAGAATTGTCCCCGACTTTCCATTAGTTCTTCAAGCTGACCGGTGACACGTCTTTCAAGAAGTTCTTTTTTCGGAACTCCGGAACTTGCCACAGCGTGATCCTTATCAAAGATCACCACCGGACAGCCTGCAATCTTGTTCATAATATCGGCTACATATCCGGCATTTTCGCTCATTTCGCTGATAGCCGAATATTTTTTGAAGATCACTTCGCCATCGCTGTTGGTGTAAATTTCCAGAGGATCTCCCTCACGGATGCGCATGGTTCTTCTGATCTCTTTTGGGATAACAACACGTCCCAGGTCGTCGATTCTTCTTACAATTCCAGTTGCTTTCATTTATTTAACCTCCACAAAGTCATTAATTGATTTTGTGGTGTTATTATTTCCCGTAACGGAAATATTATTCAGAATAGTTTTCTGTAATGCACACCTTGGCAAAAAATCCTTGTTTTTCAAGAATTTTACAGCAGTTCTCAGCAGTATTCATATCCCGGAAAAGCCCGAACACAGCCGAGCCGCTGCCAGTCATTACAGCCGATAAAGCGCCGGTGTTTGTCATGGAATTTTTTATATGCAATACTTCCGGCAGGTCAATGGCGCCTTCAAATGTATTGCCAAAATATTTATATGCGCTGTCGGGATCGTTTCGCAGAGCTTCTGCCAATCTTTCGGCGTCCGGATGCAAAGGCGACTCCAGATCGTCCACCGCCTTGTAAGCTTTTGCAGTTGAAACTCCATGAGTTCCCTTGGCTATAACAAGAATTTTTCCTCCATAAGCGGGGAGGGGGACGATTTCCTCACCTATGCCGGAGACAAACGCAGTTCCGCCGGTGAAGAAAAACGGCACATCTGCGCCTATCGTTTTACCTATCGATGTCAGAGACGAAATATCGAGATTTGCACCTGTGAGTTCGTTGAGGCAGCGGATAACTGCGGCTGCATCAGTGCTGCCGCCGCCCATTCCAGCCTGAGACGGGATTCCTTTGACGATCGTTATGTCGCAGCCGTGTTTGGAATTTATGGTATCCAGAAAAAGCCGTGCAGCCTTGTATGCAATATTTTTTTCACCGCTTGGTACAGGGTCGGCAAGAACAAATTCGTCCGGCAGGCGGCAGTTTACGGTTATCATCCCGGAATCGTTAAGATGTACGGTCACTTCGTCGTAAATAGATATAGTCTGAAATACGCTTTTTATCAAATGATATCCGTTTTCCAGGATTCCGCAGACATCCAGAGCAAGATTTATCTTAGCAGGCGCTTTAACTTTCATGACGTTCACCATTCAGCTTTTTAAGGAAGCTTTCAATACGACTCATGGCTTCCATAAGATGTTTCAGGGAATAGGCGTATGAAATTCTGATATATCCCTCGCCGCTGTCGCCGAAAGCGCTGCCCGGAACTGCTGCGACTTTTTCTTCATAGAGAAGCCGTTCACAGAAATCCTCGCTTGTCAGACCGGTGCTTTTGATACATGGGAATACATAGAAAGCGCCCTCCGGATTAAAGCAGGTAAGACCAAGCCGATTAAATTCGCTTACGAGATAGCGGCGTCTTATATTGTATTCGTCAACCATTTTCACTATTTCAGAGTCGCATGATTCAAGAGCTTCAACGGCGGCGTTCTGGCTGATATACGGACTGCACATAATACCATACTGATGTATTTTTGCGATCTGCGTGATGATCGGTTCAGGTGCGGCAACATATCCCAGACGCCAGCCGGTCATTGCGTATGCCTTTGAAAATCCGTTTACATAAATCGTTCGTTCTGCCATATCCTCTTCTTCGATAATAGAGTAGTGCTTTCTGCCGTATGTAAGTTCCGAGTAGATCTCGTCCGACAGAACCATGATATCCGTATTTCTCAAAAAATCTGCAATTGGATCAAGATCTTCCTTTGTCATTACAGCGCCGGTTGGATTATTTGGAAACGGCATGATGAGCAACTTTGTTCTGTCGGTGACCTTATCCTTAAAGTCTTCGAGAGTAAGCTTGAAATTATTTTCTATCCTTGTGGGAACGGATACCGGAACACCTCCGGCAAGTTCCACCAGCGGAGCATAGCAGACAAAGCAAGGTTCTACCACCAGTACTTCGTCCCCCGGATCAATAAGCCCACGCAGGGCAAGATCTATAGCTTCAGACCCTCCGACGGTAATAAGTATTTCATTTTCAGGGCAGTATTTTACGCCGTGTTTTTTTTCAATTTTACGGCTTACGGCTTCCCTCAGGGCAGAAATGCCTTTGTTTGGACCATAAATTATATGTTTTCTTTCAAGCACCTGAATAGCGGCTTTCCGGATGACCCAAGGGGTTGAAAAGTCAGGTTCTCCAACGCCGAGACTTATAACGCCTTCCATAGTTCCGGCGATATCAAAGAATTTTCTTATGCCGGACGGCTTGATTTCCTTTATTTTATCTGACAGTACCTTATCGTAATTAAACACGATTAACCCAGACCCCTTTCGTCAGGTTCTTCTCCGTCGATGAAGATGCCTTTTTCCTTATATTTTTTCAGAATGAAATGAGTAGCGGTAGACAAAACGCCGTCGATTGTGGAGAGTCTTTCCGAAACAAAGAGTGCGACATCCTTGAGATTGCATCCCTTTACTTCAACTGCCAGGTCGTATGCTCCGGACATCAGGCTGACGCTTTCTACTTCGTCGTACATCATGATAGTTTTTGCTATATCGTCGAAACCGCAGTCACGCTGTGGAGTAACCTTGAGTTCGATAGTGGCATAAACTATGGACTTATCATATTTTTCGTCGTCTACAATTACGCTGTAGCCTTTTATAACGCCTTCTTCTTCAAGCTTTTTTATTTCTGTTCCGGCTTCTTCCGGAGTGATTCCAAGTATTTCGCCGAGAGCCGTATTTGATATACGGGCATTCTGCTGTAAAATTTTTACAATATCATTCATAAATAAAACCCTTTCATTTTTTATATTTCAACAAAATAAGCTTTGTGTTTTTTGAAATAACACAGCCGGTCAAAGCCTGCCGCTCGTGCGATTTCCGTTCCTTCGGCGATATTTTTGCCGAGGTCCTCTACTTTATGGGCATCCGATCCAACAGTAACAAGCTCTCCGCCGAGGTCACGAAACAGTTTCACATATCTGAGGGAGGGGAAAGTTCCTCCGAATCCCTGACGTATTCCCGAAGTATTTATTTCTATCCCCTTGTCCTTTGAAACGATCTCACGGAAGCTTTCAGCAATTATTTCGTCAAAGCGGCTTATATCCGGCTCGATTCCGCAGCGACGTTTCATATATCTCAGAGAGTATGTAAGATGACCGAGAACGTCGAACATTCCCAGACGGCAGATCTGGTATACTTCATTGAAGTATTTTTCAAGCAGGATGTAGATTTCATCTTCTGTCATTTTATTGTAGTCGATGTAGTAAAAATCCTTTTCGCCGCTCACCTGATGAAGCGAGCCGATTATAAAATCAAGACGTTCATCAGAAACGGCCATTTTTGCCGCTTCAATATCCTGAGTTGCCTGTCCGAGTTCAGTGCCGCAGATAAGTTCTATTCTGCTGCCGTATTTTTCTTTTAGCGCTGTAACGGCTTCCACAGAGCGTCTGAAATCCTCGGCGTAGTTGAAATGGTCGAAAAGCTGGGCATTCTGATAATGCTCCTCAGGATACCATGTGCTGCATTCACAGTGATCGGTAATGGCATACGCCGCAAGATCAAGCTCGATCGCACGTTCGATCATTGCGTTGATATCAGCCTCAGAATCCATAGAAAACTGAGTATGCGTGTGGCAGTCAATGTATCTCATAATTTGCACCATCCTTGAGGTTCTCAAAAATATACTTCTATTATAGCATATTATTTTACAACTTTCCATACTTTTTAATGTAAAAAAATAAAATTATATCAGGTACTTTCTTTTTTCATAATTTTATGATATAATGAATATTATAGCCAATTATTATTTAAGAATCTGTCTTCACAAAATTCTCGCACTGATCTTGTGAAGACAGGTTCTAATATATCGTAAAAGGAGAAATAATTATGCGTGCAGTAGTAACTGTAATAGGTAAGGATACCGTAGGCATCCTCCATAAGGTAAGCGGAATTTGTTCCGAGTACAATGTAAATGTTATCGAGGTAACGCAAAGCGTGCTTCAGGATATGTTTGCAATGATAATGCTTGTGGATATATCCGCAATAAACGGGGACTTTTCAGAGCTTGTGGATAGAATGAACAATCTGGGCGCCGAGCTGGGGCTTTCTATCCATACACAGCATGAGGATATATTCAACTCCATGCATTCCGTGTGAGATCATCCGGGAAAGGAAAACAGACAATGCTTAATGTATATAATATACTTGAAACTATCCGTATGATACAGGACGAATGCCTGGATATACGTACTATTACTATGGGAATATCTCTTCTCGACTGCATTGATACCGACATCGACCGTGCCTGTGAAAAGGTTTACGAAAAAATAGTCAGCCGTGCAAAAGAGCTTGTTCCCGTCGGCCAGAGGATTGAAAAGGAATATGGTATTCCGATCATCAACAAAAGAATCTCCGTTACGCCTGTTGCCATGCTTGCGGCAGCCTGTCCGGGACAAAATCCGGTGAAGTTTGCAAAGGCTCTCCAGAGAGCTGCAGATACCTGCGGCGTAAACTTTATCGGAGGATATTCGGCTCTTGTTCACAAGGGATTCAGCGCCGGTGATCTTGCGCTTATCGAGTCTATTCCGGAAGCGCTGGATATTACTCAGAATATCTGCTCGTCGGTCAATATCGGTTCTACCAAATCAGGAATCAATATGGACGCTGTCCGTCTTATGGGCAAAATTGTACGTGAATCGGCTGAAAGAACTGCCGACCGTGACTGCATCGGTCCTGCAAAACTTGTGGTATTCTGCAATGCTGTTGAGGATAATCCGTTCATGGCGGGGGCGTTCCACGGAGTAGGCGAGCCTGACTGCGAAATCCATGTAGGCGTTTCCGGTCCTGGAGTTGTCCGTGCGGCTCTTGCCAAATATCCGGAGGCTTCTATCAACGAGCTTGCGGATATCATTAAAAAGACCGCTTTCAAGATAACCAGAATGGGTCAGCTTGTGGGCGCAAGAGCTTCCGAATTGCTCGGCGTTCCTTTTGGTATAGTTGATCTTTCTCTTGCTCCCACGCCGGCTATCGGCGACAGTGTTGCCCATATACTTGAGGAAATGGGTCTGGAGCAGTGCGGAACTCATGGTACGACAGCCTGTCTTGCAATGCTCAACGACGCAGTAAAGAAAGGCGGCGTTATGGCGTCGTCAACCGTAGGAGGTCTGTCCGGAGCATTTATTCCGGTGTCTGAGGACGCAGGCATGATCGACGCCGCCGTTGCCGGAACGCTTAGTCTTGAAAAGCTTGAAGCAATGACGGCAGTCTGCTCGGTAGGGCTTGATATGATAGTCGTTCCCGGAGATATAACTCCCGAAACGATTGCCGCTATTATCGCCGACGAGGCGGCTATAGGCATGGTCAACTCCAAAACTACGGCAGTCCGTCTTATACCGGCAATCGGCAGAAAAGAGGGCGAAACTCTTGAATTCGGCGGACTTCTGGGCAGCGGTCCCGTTATGCCGATCAAGGATAAGTCCTCCGCTAAGTTTATCAGCCGTGGAGGACGTATACCTGCCCCGATGCAGAGTTTAAAAAACTGATATGGATATGAACATTAAGCAGATCGCATTGCTTTTCGGTACAAGGGATATTCTGAATATCAGGGAGCTGAAAAAAGGTCATATCAATCGTACATTTCTGCTTGAATGTTCAGACGGCAGATATATTCTTCAATCCTTGAATCATGAAATTTTCAAGAATCCGGAGATAATTTCAGAAAATACGGAGATGATAGTAAAGGCATTTTCAGGAAATCCGGACTGCGGCGTGCGTGTTCCGGATTTTCTGAAATCCTGCGGCAAAATGTACATAGAGGAAAACGGAGAGGTATGGCGGATGTATAGATATATCGAACCGTCTGGAGAGTATTCGCCTTATATCCACGGTTTTGCTGTGGGACGTTTTCTCAGAGTAATTAATTCAGGTGATTTCAAACTTCAAATTTTTACGAAAATGCAGAACGTGGGTGTTTCTCTGCCGATAAGGAACATTCACGGCGACACAAAAGCCGACAATATAATTTTCGGAGAAATTCCTTCAGTCATCGATCTCGATACTGCATCGAGGGATTATGCCTTTGTAGATTTTGGCGATATGCTGCGGTCTGTGACAACTGACGGTTTCGATATGCAAAAGATTCACGAAGCTGTCAGCGGCTTTGCCGAAGGCGTCGGCGATCTTCTTACTGATGATGAGATCAGTAATCTTGCTTCCGGAACGCTGCTTGTAATTATGCGGCTTTGTAAAAGATACTGTGAGGGAAATAAAAATTTTCCGAACAAAACCCGGGAACAGTGCCTTGAACGACAAAGGCAGCTTGTTCTGCAGCTTGATGATTTTCATAAGAATGAAAACGAAATTTCCTCTGTTATCCGGACAATCTTCGGAAAAGGTAATATTTGAATATAATAGTAAGGGAAAAGAATTTTCTTTTCCCTTTGATTCTGTCAACTATTGCCTATGGAGGAATAATTATGGCAACTTTCTATAATCAGGCTACGCTTTCGTATAACGGCAACGTGGCAAGCTCCAATATTACGGCAGGAGAGATACTTGAAAATCTTACCGTAACAAAAAGTCCTGTAAACAGCACCTATGCTGCCGACAGGGATAACGCATATGTAATAAATATTGTAAACAACGGTTCTACAAGCTATAACGGCGTTACCATTACCGATGACCTTGGTGAATATACTTTCGGAGAGCCGGCAGCTTCCGTCGTACCTTTGACTTATATTGCCGATTCCGTCAGATATTTCGTTAACGGAGTGCCGCAGGAAGCTCCTGCGGTAACTTCTGAGGAACCTCTTACCGTTACGGGTATAAGCGTTCCGGCGGGTGGAAACGTTTCAATAGTCTATTCTGCACGTGCCAACAGATTTGCTCCCCTTGGCGAGGCAGCTTCTATCACCAATACAGCTGTTGTAAGCGGTACGGGCTTTTCTGATATTTCAGCGTCAGCAAATGTAACACCGGAAAGTTCTGCGTCTCTTGCAATCAATAAGTCGCTCAGCCCTGCTGCTGTTGAAGAAAACGGCAGAGTAACCTATACCTTTACCATTCAGAATAACGGCAGCACTGAAGCCGCTGCTGATGACGATATTATTTTCAGCGATACTTTTAATCCGGCTCTTAGCAATCTTACAGCTGAATTTAATGGTACCGCCTGGACTGCCGGAACGAATTACAGATACAATGAGTCCACGGGTGAGTTCACATCACTTGCCGGTCAGATCACTGTTCCGCCTGCTTCATATGTGCAGGATCCCTCAACGGGGGCATGGTCTGTTCAGCCCGGTGTAAGCACTATCGTGATTTCAGGAAACATCGGATAAAGATCGGAAAAACTATTCTG
>CAMZZN010000049.1 GCA_947345935.1 uncultured Ruminococcus sp. | reverse complement strand
TATGTACGAGTACAACAATGTTAATTCCGATTGTTTCATTCAAGATTATGCTCCTTTAAGTAATTTAATATATTTGCTCCGTTCTGATCGGCTCGTTCGTTAGCTTTAAGAATATCGTTGTATTTCGGATTAAGTTTCTTGCCTTTAAGCGAATTATGAATATCAATAAAGAACTGATCTACGCCGACAACGTCAATATATGTGCTGATAGCTCCGGGAAGCTGATTATTAACATAGCTGTAAAGTTTATCAAAGCTGTAATTATCAGCAGGCTTATGAAATATACTCTTGCTCTCGGCTGATTCAATGAATTTCAGCCAGTGAGGAGCGGCAAGATCAACATTAAAACCGTGATTGGCAAAGATATCCATAGGTTCTTAACATAAAATCAAGTGAAAATAATTTATTCCTTGACTGTGATAATATGAAATCACTGAAAATCAAAACCGCTGTCCCACATAAAGCAGGACAGCGGTTATATTATTTTTATCAATCCTCAACGAAAGCCATAAACGCCTTGTAAGCCATATATGTGTCGATCTTAGACACAACCTCATACGGAGCGTGCATCGACAGCACCGGAACTCCAAGATCAATAGTGTCAACGTCCAGATTTGCAATATATGCGGCAACTGTACCGCCGCCGCCCTCGTCTACCTTTCCAAGCTCGCCTGTCTGCCAGATAACGCTCTTCGAATTCATAAGACGTCTTACTCTGCCTGTAAACTCGGCTGAAGCATCGGAAGTACCCGATTTTCCTCTTGCTCCGGTATATTTGGTAATAACAACACCTTTATTGATATAAGCGCAGTTATTGCTCTCATTTACCTCCGGAAAAGTAGGGTCGAAAGCGGCGTTTACATCAGCTGAAAGACACTCAGAAGCGGAAAGAACCGTTCTGCCGTCAGAACCAAGATCCTCTGCAAGATCATGTATAAAATATTCCAGATAAGAAGAACAAAGACCGGTATTGCCGTCGCTGCCCGTTTCCTCTTTGTCAGTGAGAACTGTTACAACAGTATGAACAGGATTTTTACAGTCTACTGTCGCACGTAGAGCCGTGTATGCGCATACCTTGTCGTCATGACCATAAGCTCCGATCATACTACGGTCAAAGCCGATATCTCTTGCCTTGAAAGCCGGAACGGCTTCAAGCTCGGATGAAATAAAATCTGCCTCGGTTATATTATATTTCTCAAAGAGAATATTCATGATATTAAGTTTGACAGCGCCGCTCTCCTCATCATCCCTGAACGGACGTGAACCAATGAGGAGGTTGAGCTGTTCTCCGCTTATCCCTTTTGCCAGCGGCTTCGACATCTGTGCATTTGCAAGATGCGGAAGAAGATCGGTCACACAGAAAACCGGATCGTTTTCATCTTCTCCGATAGAAACGGATATCTCAGTTCCATCGGCACGGCAGACTACTCCGTGAAGCGCAAGTGGAATTGCTGTCCACTGATATTTCTTTATGCCTCCGTAGTAATGTGTCTTGAAAAGTGCAATCTCCTTTTCCTCATAAAGCGGATTCTGCTTGAGATCAAGACGAGGAGAGTCGATATGCGCAGCACATAACCTTATGCCTTCGGAAATAGGAGCAGTTCCTATAACTGCCATAAGCACTGCCTTTCCTCTATTGCAGCGATATATCTTATCTCCGGGATTAAGCTTCATTCCCCTTTTGTATTCGATATAACCGTTCTTTTTAAGAAGATCAATTGTGTAGATAACAGCCTCACGCTCTATCTTGGCGAAGTCCATAAATCTCTTATACTCTTCACAGAATTTATCGCATTCTTCAAGCTGTTCCTCTGTCATTCTGTAAAGTCCATGCTGACGCTTTAAAAAAAGCCTTTCCTTCATTTCCTTTACCATTTCCTTTTTGTCATTCATAAAAAAACTCCTTTCACATAACTGCTGCCTGTTCATCGCAGGCGGTGTTGCTCCAAAAATCCTTGATTTTATCTGAAACCTCTTTAGAAATTTCATTTACGGTATCAAGGTCGCCGTTGTTATGTATTATATAATCGGAATGACTTCCGAAGAACTCCTCGTCAAGTTGTGAATCCATTCTTTTTCGAGCCTGCTCCGCAGTAAGTCCGTCACGGGAAATAATTCTCGTCTGCCTTATATCAGGATCGGCAAGAACAGAAATAATTATTTCACAGAAATCATCTGCACGGCTTTCAAAAAGTGTCGGAGCGTCCAGAAGTATGAGCTTTTCATCACGTGAAGCGTGCAGTCTTATCCTTTTTAGAATCGAACCTGTAATATAAGGATAAGTAATAGTATTGAGCATTTCAAGCTTACTGTGATCAGAAAAAACGATAGCTGCAAGAGCTGCACGGTTAAGGGTGCCGTCATAATTAATTACATCCCTGCCGAAAAAATCCTCTATCTCCGCAAGACATCTGCTTCCCTTTTCAACGACATTTCTCGCAACGTGATCAGCATTTATCACCGCAAAGCCATTGGCTTCAAATACCTTTGATACCGTACTTTTCCCAGCGCCTGTCTGACCGGTAAGTCCTACCACCATGACTCCGTTCAAACTGTTCATAGCCTTATCACCTCAAATCCTGCCGCCCTTATAAGACGATTATACACTGCAAGCCCCACTCCGTCCGATGACGGAGCACGAACAAATACTTTTTTTGCACCTGTTTCGTCAAGTTCTCTCAGGCGCCGGAAGAGCCAATGCGCCTGTTCTGAACTATTGCTGCCGTAAGTCATATATCTGTAAGGGAAATAGTCAGCGTCACAGTCATATATAAGAGAGTAGACACCGCTCTCCATATAATTTTTTACGTATTCCGTAAAGGAACTGATGTTCCCCTCAACCATCACGACATCTGCTTTCGGGGAATAATGCTTATATTTCATTCCCGGAGAAGCGGCTGTCTGTCCTGCTTCAAGTTCATGAAGTATCGCATGATCGATTATAACATCTCCGCATACCTCCAGCAGCATTTCCCTCGTTACACAGCCAGGGCGAAGGATTCTCACTGACGATTCGTTTTCGACAGAAATAACTGTGGATTCCACACCGAATTCTGATTGTCCTCCATCAACCACCGCTTCTATTTTTCCAGCCATATCGTCCATAACATGACTGGCAGACGTGGGACTTGGAAGCCCGGAAGTATTGGCGGAGGGCGCTGCGATAGGGCATCCGGAAAGTTCGATTATCCGGTGCATTACCCTGTGAGAAGGAATTCTTATGCCTACCGTATCAAGTCCACCGGAAGTTATCATCGGGATGCTACCGTTCTTGGGCAGCACAATAGTCAGCGGACCGGGACAAAATTTTTCAGCTATCCGGTATGCAAGCTCCGGTATTGAGGACGTATACTTTTTCGCCTCAGAAAAATCAGCAAGATGCACTATCAGCGGATTATCCGCCGGACGTCCCTTAGCTTCAAATATTCTTTTAACAGCGACAGGATTCGAAGCGTCCGCTCCTAGACCGTATACCGTTTCGGTCGGAATACCCACAACCCCGCCTTTTGTTATAAGTTCAGCCGCTCTAATAAGATCAGCTTCATTGTCATCAAGTAATATAGTTTCCATAATTTTACGCTTCCTGATTTGCAAGCTTTGCAGCCTGATCGGCTGTTGCAAGTGCATCAAACACTTCGTCGAGATTTCCGTTAAGGATATCCTCAAGCCTGTATATCGTCAATCCTATTCTATGATCGGTAAGACGTCCCTGCGGAAAGTTATACGTCCTGATCCTCTCGGAACGATCGCCGGTTCCCACCTGCATTCTTCTTTCAGAAGCAATCTTGGCATCGTGCTCTTCCTGCATTGCCTCATAGATGCGTGACCGGAGGATCTTCATAGCCTTATCTTTATTCTTGTGCTGACTGCGTTCGTCCTGACATTCAACAACTACGTTTGTAGGCAAGTATGTTATCCTGACTGCCGATTCAGTCTTATTGATATGCTGTCCGCCTGCGCCGCTGGCACGGAAATAATCAATTTTAAGATCGGTAGGATTGATCTCAAGCTCCACGTCGTCTGCCTCGACAAGAACGGCGACAGTTACGGTAGATGTATGAATTCGCCCCTGCGACTCGGTTTCAGGAACTCTCTGAACACGGTGAACACCGCTTTCGTACTTCAGCCGTGAATAAGCTCCGCTGCCCTCGACAGAAAAGCTTATCTCTTTGAATCCACCAAGCTCCGTAGGATTTGAATAAAGGATCTCCTGTTTCCAGCCCCTTGCCTCGGCGTACATTGTGTACATACGATAAAGTGAATTGGCAAAAAGTGACGCCTCTTCGCCGCCTGCGCCGCCTCGTATCTCGATAATGACGTTTTTGTCGTCATTCGGGTCTTTAGGCAGCAGAAGCAGTTTGAGTTCCTGGGTAATACGTTCCATATCCTCTTTCGCTTCTTCAAACACAGTCTGTGCGAATTCTTTCATTTCCCTGTCAGGCGTTCCCTCGTCAAGTATTTCTTTTGCTTCACTGAACGAAGAATTAACCGCCAGATATTCTCTGTATTTTTCAATTATCGGCGTCATATTCTTATAATCTTTCATAAGCTGAGTGTACAGCTTATTATCGCTGATTATATTGGGGTCAGCGATTTTTTCACTGATTCCGTCATATTTTTCAGCCATTACAGCAAGCTTTTCAAACATTTTGCTTCTCCTTAATATATCAGGGCTGCTCGTTGCCCCGTCGCTTTATTTTTTTTATATTCTTTTCTATTTTATTTCTTGGAATCATAAATTCCCTGGAACATCCTGCACAGCGCAGCCGGAAATCCATTCCGGAGCGTATGACAAGCATTTCATTTGAACCGCATGGATGATTTTTTTTCATCACCAGTATATCGCCTGCTATTACATCCAAAGATGACCCCCCCTACATGATTGTCCATTATCGTAACATTCTATAATTTTCAAAAAAACATTTTTATGAAAAGCATTCAAGTTTAATTATACCCCAAAATCATCCTTAAATCAATATTTAGAGAGTATATTTTTTTTAATTTGTGTAAAAATAATAAAAACACCCAATGAAACATATTGAACTCTACTAAAAAATGAAAGGATAATTAATATGATATCAAGAGTATCGGCTGTATTTGAAGCCCCGGAACTTGCTGAGGCGTCTCTGCACAGAATAAAGGAAGGCATAAACGGAATTCATCGTACCGGAATAATCTACAACAAGCGCTCCGACAGAGCCATGAAACTGAAAAACGGTACGATATATACCATTATTCCAACCGCCGTTACAACATTTAATTATATTACTGCGGTCATGGAATCTCCGTCCTCAGAGGACGTTATCCCGGAACCGTCACGCCGCCGGACAACCAAAGCGTATGTTATCTGTGATTCCGACAGCATTGACAACGTAAAGTCCGTCCTTAACGCTATGGGGGGACTGAATGTGCGCTCTGAATCATGATGTTCTATTCCTCTGGATCTGTGCATAAAATTAACTATCAAGGCAACACAGATTACGGAGGTAAAAATATGATCTATAAACCAGAAGGTTCGTTATACACGACCGATCTTAATTCAAGGCTGATTTCCTCGGCTGATGGACTGAGAGAGGCTATGAATAAGGGGATTATCGTTGAAGCACGGGCATCTGTATGCGACAGCTCACACAATCTTATCATTGATCTCCCATGCGGCAGAGGTATTATTTTCAGAGAGGAAGGAGCAGTCGGCATATCTGAGGGAAAAACACGTGACATTGCTCTTATATCACGTGTCAACAAACTTGTATGTTTTGTTGTAAAGGAAGTCACGGAAAGCGGTTCAGGCAAACTCACCGCCGTTCTCTCCCGAAAAGAAGCTCAAGAGAAATGCATTGCCAACTATACTGGCAAACTCTCCCCCGGAGATATAATTGATGCCCGAATTACTCACCTTGAGCAATTCGGATGCTTTGTGGATATCGGCTGCGGACTTCCGTCTCTTATTCCCATAGACGCAATTTCAGTATCAAGAATATCTCATCCATCCGACAGGTTTTCCACGGGACAGTACATCAAAGCAATTGTGCGTTCCAATGAAAACGGCAGGATCTGCCTTAGCCACAAGGAGCTTTTAGGTACCTGGGAAGAAAACGCCGACAAATTTCATTCCGGAGAAACCGTTTCAGGAATTGTACGATCCATCGAAGAATATGGTATTTTTGTAGAACTTGCGCCTAACCTTGCCGGTCTTGCCGAGCCGAAGGAAAACATCCGTCCTGGTCAGAGTGTAAGTGTCTACATAAAAGCCCTGATCCCGGAAAAAATGAAGATCAAGCTTATAATCGTAGATACCTGCGACGATGCGCCTCCACAAGAAGAAATACACTATTTCTACATTGGAGACCGTATAAAATCGTGGAATTATGCAACTGAATCCTCAGGAAGGAAAATTATAACCGAATTCTGAAAAATGGCATCTGCTTTCATGTTGAGCAGATGCCATTTGTTATATACGGATATACCTCAGAATGCTATCTCTTCAGCAATTCGATGAAGATGAGAATCATACTCTTTCTTCATTGACAAAGCTTCCTGGATATCATAATCAACGATCTTGCTGTCCTTAATGCCCACAACACGATTGCCGATGCCCTGTTCAAGAAGCTCAACAGCGTAATATCCCATTCTTGTAGCCTCTACTCTGTCTCTCAGTGTAGGAGATCCGCCTCTCTGAACGTGTCCGAGAATAGTTGCTCTTGTTTCAATCTGTGTCTTTTCCTGAAGAACCTTTGCAATTTCCTCTGTATGACCTATCCCCTCGGAAACAACAACAACAAAGTACTGCTTGCCCTTTGCTCTCTTTTCGAGCATTGACTTGGCAATTACGTCAAGATCATAAGGAGCTTCGACAGTAATTATATCGGTAGCGCCGCAGGCAATACCAGTATTCACGGCAATATGACCTGCATTTCTTCCCATTACTTCAACAACAGAACATCTGTCATGTGACTGTGATGTATCACGAAGTTTATCCATAAGTTCCATAGCTGTATTCATGGCTGTATCGAAGCCGATAGTATAGTCAGTGCAGGCAATATCGTTATCAATAGTTCCAGGAAGTCCGATACAAAGAACACCTTTTGCCGACAGGTCAGCCGCACCCCTGAACGAACCGTCGCCGCCGATAACAACAAGACCCTCAATTCCGATTTCTTCGCACTTCTTTCTTGCTTTTTCAACGCCCTCTTCGGTTCTGAATTCCGGGCATCTTGCTGTTGAAAGAATCGTTCCGCCTCTGTGGATAATATCGGAAACGCTTCTTTCATCCATCTTCACAATATTACCGCTTATAAGACCAACATATCCCTTATGAACGCCGTAAACCTCCATACCCTTGCTGAGAGCCGTTCTTACGACCGCTCTTACAGCAGCATTCATTCCCGGTGCGTCGCCGCCACTTGTTAAAACACCGATTTTTTTTATCATACAAATTCTCCATTCTGCTCTTGGGCATTTATTTTTAATTTACGGTAACTATCCGTAACATAATTCCATACATTCTTATTTTACTACATTTCATAAAAAATGTCAAGTATGTTTTTATATAATCTGAAAAAACAACTTTTTTATCTAATTAGACCTATTTCAGAAGCCCCGAAGATCTCCGCCAGAGCCTGAAAGCTCTCCGCAGAAATCCCAATATTAAGCCGTTTTCTGGGAAGTACTGTTTTTTTAAGATCAACAAAGTAAAAGCAAACCGGGGTTCTGCCTTTAAAACAGCTGCACAATTCGATCAATTTATCGGCTGATGCCGCCTCACCGGACTGCATTTTAATACACAGTTTCATATTTTCGGACAGATGACCGAATTCTTCCTCTGAAACGGCAGAGCTGCATACAACAGTCACACTATCGTCTTTAACAGATATTTTACCGGTCAGCAGTAGAATCTTATCCGCAGCAAGCCGTGAAGAAATAACGGAATAAAGATCAGGAAAAATGACTGCCTCGATCTCTCCGCTTTCATCAACTGCTGTAATGAAGCACATATGATCGCTTTTTTTCGTAGTATGCTTTTTCACGCTCTGAATCGTACACAACAACTTTACTGGTTCTCCGTCTCTTACCTGCGCTTCATCGGATACTAAAGAACCTATACTCCTGGTATGCATCAAAGCAGCCATATATCGGTATCCGTCAAGGGGATTTCCTGTCAGGTAAATTCCCGTGGCTTCCTTTTCCATTGAGAGAAGTCTTCTCGGATCATACTCCGGAAGTTTTGGGATGCGCAGCCCCATATCTCTGACATCGGACGCTTCAAGAAGATTAAGCTGCCCCTCGATCATACCATGTGAACTGCTTCCGGAATCTGCCAGTATTGTTTCATAATACTCCAGCATCTGTCTGCGGTTAAGTCCAAGACCGTCAAAAGCCCCCGCCTTTATAAGATATTCAAGCGCTTTCTTATTGAGTTCCCTGCTGCCGACACGCTCGCAGAAGTCCTGTAAACCGTGAAAATTGCCGTTCAGATCTCTTTCGGCAATGATCCTTTCGGCAAGACCGCCTCCGATATTCTTTATTGCCAGAAGTCCGAAATACATTTTCCCGTCTCTGAAACTGAAACCTTTCATGCTTTTATTTATATCAGGAGGCTGGATCTCTATTCCGTAATTACGGCATGATGCAATATATTCTGCCAGCTTGCCTGTTGCCGACATTACGCTGGACATCAGAGCGCTCATGTAGATACCGTTGTAATGACATTTTAAATACGCCGTCTGATAAGCAAGATACGCATATGCTGCGGCGTGGGATTTGTTAAAGGCATACGAAGCAAAGCTTATCATTTCATCAAAAACAGAATTGGCAACCTCTGTTGACACACCCTTTTCCGCTGCTCCGGCAATAAAACTTTCCCGTTCCCTGAGCATGACTTCATGCTTCTTTTTAGCCATAGCACGCCGCACAATATCTGCGTGACCATACGAATATCCTGCAAGTTTACGGCATATCTCCATTACCTGTTCCTGATATACCATAACGCCGTACGTCTCTTCAAGTATGCTTTTCAGTATCGGATGCTTATAGACCGCATTCCCCGGATTATTCTTATTCTCAATATATATCGGTATTGATTTCATCGGTCCGGGACGATACAATGAAATTATGACTATCAGATCCTCAAGGCGTTCCGGTTTCATTTCCATGAGCCACCGTGTCATGCCTGCGCTTTCAAACTGGAATATTCCGGAAGTGTCGCCGTCCGACATCATCCTGTATACTGCGTGATCGTCGAGCGGAACAGAGGATATGTCAAAATCCGGCTCTGTCATGCGTATCTCGTTAACCGTATCACGTATTATCGTCAGATTGCGAAGTCCGAGAAAATCCATTTTAAGCAGTCCAAGAGATTCAAGAACCGTCATTGTATACTGGGTTATTATCGTATCGTCATTTTTCTGCAAAGGTACGAGATCGTCAAGCGGTACAGCCGATATTACCACTCCTGCCGCATGAGTTGAAGTATGTCGTGGCATTCCCTCCAGACGTCCGGCAACGTCAAGCAGACGTTTAACCGATCTGTCTGTGCGGCAAAGCTGTTCCAGTTCATCCGACTGACTTATCGCTTCCCCAAGCTTTGATTTCGGGTCTATCAGCTTTGCCACCTTGTCACAAAGCTGATACGGAAGATTCATTACTCTTCCGACGTCACGCACTGCTGCACGTGCTTTCAGCGTATCAAATGCGATTATCTCGGAAACGTACTCTTTTCCGTACTTCTGCACCACATAATCCTTGACTTTCTGCCGCCCTTCAATGCAGAAATCGATATCAAAATCCGGCATACTTACACGCTCCGGATTCAGGAATCTTTCAAACAGCAGACCGTATTTCATAGGATCGATCCCTGTAATACCTATACAGTATGCGCAGAGACTTCCTGCTCCTGAACCTCTGCCGGGACCTACCGGAATATTATTTTCTCTGGCGTAGCGGATAAAATCCCATACAATAAGGAAATAGTCAGTATACCCCATCTGGATAATGACCGAAAGCTCATATTCCATGCGCTGCGTCACCTCAGAGGCAGGAGAAGAACCATAGATCCTGTACATTCCTCTGTGGCACAGATCCCTGAAATAAGCCGCATTATCGCTGACGCCGTCTATCGTAAACTTTGGCAGCCTGATATTTCCGAATTCAAATTCCACACTGCACCGATCTGCAATCCTGGCAGTAGCTGTGATTGCTTCTTCGTGCCCCTTGAAAAGCGAACTCATTTCTTCAGCGGATTTCAGATAGAATTCATCTGTTTCAAAGCTCAGTCCTCCCGGTTCTCCAAGGATTTTTCCTGTCTGTATGCAAAGCAGAACGTTCTGTATTTCAGAGTCGCTCTTATTTATATAGTGGCAGTCGTTAGTTGCAGCCAGCGGAATTCCGGTGTCATCGGAAAGCTTATACAGCAGCGGAAGAATTTTCAGCTCGTTTCTTATTCCGTGATTCTGTATCTCAATAAAAAAATTATTCTCCCCGAAAATATCACGATATACCAGCGCAGACTCCTTTGCTCCATCATAGTTTCCGTCAATAAGCAGCCGTGGAATTTCTCCGGCAAGACAGGCAGACAGACATATAAGACCTTTGTGATACTTCCGCAGCAGTTCTTTATCCACTCTCGGACGATTGTAAAAGCCCTCTATTCCGGCAGCAGATACGAGTTTTACAAGATTCCTGTAGCCTTCGTTGTTCTCACAAAGCAGCAAAAGATGATACGGATGCTGGTCTATACCGGACTCCTTGTCAAATCTTGTGCGTGGAGCAACATATACCTCACAGCCTATTATCGGCTTTATCCCATCTTTTACAGCTTCATTCCAGAATTCGACTGCACCGTACATATTTCCGTGATCGGTTATAGCCACAGCTTTCTGCCCCATTTCCTTAACACGTCTGATAAGCTCCTTTATACGGCACGCACCATCAAGCAGACTGTACTCTGTGTGAACGTGAAGATTGACAAAATCATCCTGTTTCATTGTTATCACTCCTGCTGCGTATTTCTGCGGCTATGGCTGCTATCTTCTTAAAACGGTGATTCACACCTGAACGGCTTATAGGCACAGAAAGACTTTCCCCTATCTCCTGCAGGCTCATATCATAGTTTTCAAGACGCATTTCCGCAATTTCACGAAGTTCCTGCGTAAGCGAATCAAATCCGATATTCTGCTGGATAAGGCGTATATCCTCAATCTGCTTCATAGCTGCTTTCACTACCTTGTCTATATTGGCAGAATCACAGTTGGCAATACGATTTGCCTTATTTCTGATATCCTTCCATATCTTTACATTCATAAGTTCAAGGGTACACTGCTGAGCGCCGATAAATGTCAGCACATCTTCGATCGACTCGCTTTCCTTAATGTAAACGATATGCTGCCCACGACGGAGCACTGTTCTTGCCGTTACGCCTATATCGCCGAGAAGAGCTGTCAATTCCCACGCAAGACGTTCCTGAGGAACCGAAAACTCCAGATGATATTCCTTTGAAGGATCATTTACGCTGCCGCATGCCATGAAAACTCCGGCTGTAAAAACTCCGAGACTATTTGTGGCAATAATCTCGGAATTGATAGTCCTCTCTGGACTGGTGAGCTTATATTTATCAAAAACTCTTTTTATTACGCCGGTGTCTTCCGTATCATAGGAATACAGAACAGAACCGCCTTTTCTTTCGTTTTCGCTGCGTGAAATGGGAAAATGAAATACGTTTGTGAAAAGAGTTTCAAAAATTTCAGAGGATATCATGCTCTCGGTATTAAAGCAGATTCTTTCCGGCATAAGGGTACGGCTGAACAGCAGCATACCGTAAAGACAGGCGAAGCGCTTATCCTTATCATTTATACCGGAACAGATCTCTTTTCTTACTTCATTTGAAAAAGATATTTTTATTCACTCCTGTAATTTAATTTCAGTATTTTCTGTCCTTTGCAATATCACGGTGATATTTCTGGACTCTGTAGTCATTTTCTCCGAGATGCTTAGCCATAAGTTCTGCAAAAGTAATGGAACGGTGCTTGCCGCCTGTACAGCCGAAACCAATGACCAACTGGCTCTTTCCCTCATGGATGTAATGAGGAATAAGATAGTCTATCAGATCTGCAAGCTTGTCAAAAAGTTCCTGCGACTGAGGAAATCCCATAACAAAATCCCTTACGCATACATCGCAGCCAGTTTGAGGACGAAGTTCGTCAACATAGTATGGATTCGGCAGACATCTCACATCAAATACAAGATCGCAGTCGGACGGAATACCGTATTTGAAACCAAAAGACATCACCTGTATAAGCAGCGAATCAGAACTCTTTTCAAGGAATATCAGCTTGATATGTTCCTTTAACTGAGCAGTCGCAAATTCTGTTGTGTCTATGTAAAAATCAGCGATCTCCCTGAGCTGTGAAAGCTGGCTGTATTCATAATCTATAGCCGCTTTTATATTACCGCTGAACTTTTCCTGCAAAGGATGCTTGCGGCGTGTCTCCTTGTAACGATTGATAATCACACGCTGATTTGCATCGATAAACAAAACCTTTACTTCAACATCCGTTTCCAGTTTCAGTTTCTGCCATGACCGGAAGATCTCAGCGAACATATCGCCCGTCCGTATATCAACCGCAACGGCTACTTTTGTTATTGCGCTCTCCGACTGACGGCAGAGATCAACAAATTTTGAGATCAGCTTCGGGGGAATATTATCAATACAATAATAGCCTATATCCTCCATAACATCCATAACGCTGGACTTTCCTGCTCCGGACATTCCTGTAACAATCAAAAGCTGCATAACTGCCTCCGTTTCACTTAAAAATTATCTGAGTATGACCGGTTCAAGCTCAAGAGTATACCCGGTTTTTTCCTTTACTACCCTCTGAACCTGCGAACAAAGCTCAAGTACGTCCGCACAGGTGGCATAGCCCTTATTGATAATAAATCCGCTGTGCTTTTCACTCACCATCGCTCCTCCGCACTGCGCTCCCTTAAGACCGCACTGGTCAATAAGCAGCGACGCATAGCTTCCTTCCGGACGCTTAAACGTACTTCCTGCACTGGGATATTCGAGCGGCTGCTTAGAACTTCTCTTTGCCATGCATTCGTTCATGGAATTCTTTATTGTTTCCGGATCTCCATTTTCAAGCTGCATAGTTACAGAAATGATAACGAATGAGCGATCCGAAAAAAAGCTGTGACGATAGGACAATTCCATGTTTTCCCTGCCTATGGTACGTATCTTTCCTTCTTCGTCAAGATATTCAGCCGATAACACGATATCCTTCATTTCACTGCCGTAAGCCCCGGCATTCATAAAAAGAGCTCCTCCTACCGTACCGGGAATACCAAAGAGATTTTCCATTCCGCTCAGTCCCGATTGCTGTGCATGAACGCAGGCAGATGCCAGAAGAGCTCCGGCGTCGCAGCGAATTATATTTCCTCTTATTTCAATTGAAGCAAAATCGCTTCCAAAAAGAAGAATAACACCGTCGAACCCGTTATCGTCCGCCAACACATTGCTTCCTCTGCCAAGAATACCATAACGAATTGAATTTTCTTTCATATATCCTATAAGCTCTGCCGCCGACTGTGCGGAATTTATGCTTATCAAAGCCCTGCACTTTCCGCCGAAGCGAAACGTGATGTATTCGCTGAGCGGACATTCAGGCGTAATGCGGCAGCCCAGTTTTTCGCAAAGCCCGGTAAGTTCGTCTAAATTAATCATTATGTTCCCCCTGAGATATATTATGTAAGAACTTGTTCTGAGTTTCAAACGTCAGAATGCTTCGTAATCACGTACGACTTCCTTTGCGTCAGATTCCATGCCCAGACGGTTAAGAAGCTCCTGTGCCGCATTGTATCCCATTTTTTTCTGTCTGTTATTCATTGCCGCAACCTCCAGGATAACCGCAAGGTTACGTCCCGGCTTAACGGGGATAGTCAGCGACGGAACTTTGACGCCGAGCAGGGATACATATTCGGTGTCAACGCCCATACGGTCATATATTTTTTCAGGATTCCACTGTTCCAGTTCTACTACAAGATCAAGCTTTTCAGTCATCTTTACAGCGCCAATACCAAACAAGCGCCGTGCATTTATGATTCCGATACCTCTCAGTTCCAGAAAGTGGCGGATATTATCCGGAGAACTTCCCACCAAACTGATGTTGGAAACTTTTCTTATCTCAACGGCGTCGTCAGCGACAAGACGATGTCCTCTCTTTACAAGCTCAATAGCCGTTTCGCTCTTACCCACGCCGGATTCTCCGGTAATGAAAACTCCTTCGCCGTAGATCTCTATAAGCACGCCGTGACGTGTTATTCTGGGCGCAAGAGTCAGGTTAAGAAAAGCGATAAGACCGGACATAAAGTTTGACGTACTCTCCTTGCTTCTGAGAAGCGGAACTTCATATTCCTTGGCAAGTTCCAGCATTTCCGCAAAGTACGGAAGTTCCCTCGTGATGATAAGAGCCGGTATTCTCTGGGCAAAAAGAAGCTGAAGTCTTTCACGCCTCGTTTTTTCGTCAATAGTTGAAAGATAGGCGAATTCCATTTTTCCTATGATCTGAATACGCTCCGGATTGAAATACTCATAGAATCCCATAAGCTGAAGTCCAGGTCTGTTTACGTCGTTTTCGTCGATCATTACATCCTTGGCATCCTTATGGATATAAATGACCTCAAGTTTGAATTCATCTATAACTTTCTGCAATGATACTTTAAAATTTTCTGCCATTTTTTTCTCCGTTCCCCGGAAAATCCGGAATTTAATGATTATCCTAACACAAAGGAGCTGTAACCTTTTTTGATAAGAGAGTCACGTGCTTCGATAAGTTCCATCATCGAAGATGAATTTCCCGACAGCCTTATCACGACGTTGAAGTCAGACAGATCTCCTTCCACAAGCTTTACAGCCTTTTCAGCCTTTTCCGTTACAGAACCCGAAAAGTCGTATACTGTTTCACTGGTGTATACGCCGCTGCTCAGTTCATCAATATTAAGATTCAGAACAACGGTATTAACATTAAGAAGCATGGGCTGTAAAATATCCTTGCTGCCCCTTATGATGTCGGCTGCCGATACTTCCACGAACATCGAAGAACCGTTTTTAAGAATTCTGTCGTTTAACAGATTAGCTGCCGCCGTCATTTTCATTGATCTTGACGGCGAAGAAAGCTCCGGATCAAGAATATCCAGATCAGTTTGACGGAACTGCGGAAAAACGAGATCCGTGCATATCACTTTCTGAAATCCTGCAGAAGATATCTCTCCGGCAATATCTGCGTTATAATTTACTGCCAGTTCAGAATAAGGCGACGCCCACGGCTTTCCGCCGGAAGCCGGATCATTGTCGATCCATTGCTCGTCAGTGTTATATGTTCTGTAGCCGGCGCTTCCGTCCGTGACGGGCAGCAGATTATCATTAAAAATGCTGATAACCGCAGCCGGTTTATAACCCGCCTTTTCAACAGCCGTTACTATCTGTTCGAGCGAGAGCATTTCTGGGTAAGCCTTTGCCGCTCCTGCCAGGAAAACATTTGTCGAATAGTAAACAGCTCCGCCCCTGACTTTGAGCGGTACTTCAAGATATTCTATCCCCTGACCGGTCGGAAGTCTTCCGATAGCCAGTTCAAGTGCGTCAATGTTCAGCAGATCTGTTTCTTTCAGAGCCGCTGCTTTGTATATCTCGGAATTCAAGCTCTGACGTGGAGGGATATTTTTGCCGGCATCATCGGTAAGAGCAGCCGTTGTTATCTCGGCGGTCTCTGTGGTTGTGACTGCCGCCGACGTGGCAGCGGAATCCTTATCTCCTTTTTTCTTGCTGTAATTGACAAGAGGTTCAGCAACGCTGTATCCCATAAAGCCAATACCGCCTATCAGTAGTATCGTAAGACCAACGGAAAATGCCTTTCCGGCACCGCTTTTTCCGTAATAATTTTTTTCTTTGGTCTTATAGATCTTCCTTCCTTTATTTTTAAATTTCATTTTTGTCTCCTGCCCGGCGTCATGCGCATTTCTTTATATAAGCGAATAAACCGCCATTGATATGATCCCCAGATATACAAGCATCGCCGGAAATCCTCTGAACGAAGCCGGTACTTTTGCTGAATTCAGTTTTCTGTAAGCAGCCGTAAGTATCAGCGCAGCAGTTATGAAACCTATTCCTGCTTCAAGACCTGCCATCATATAATTTTTCAGCCCCATAAAGGACGGATCACTGGACGCTCTCTCACTTACAGTCAGCAGCGTACCCATAACAGCACAGTTGAATACTGACAGATGTATATATTTTCTGGAATTTTCAAATTTTTTTCTGCTGATAAAATATAGTGCAGAAAGAAGAATCACATATAGTATGCCAATACTGATTACATAAATCAGTAGCTTAAAGTCGGAATATTTTTCCAGAAGAAGTTTATCAGAATAATATGCAGCAGCAGAACCGAAAAAAGTAAAAACAGTAATGACAAACGCCGTTCCTACCAGATTTTTCCTGCTGTCCGCAGCAATAAATATCGTACTTGTTCCAAGAGCCTGCGTCAATATCAGATTTGCAGCAAGGAGAGCTATGAGATCATTGACCAGAAACATCGGCATCACTCCTTATCTCATTTTTTCTGTTCCTGACAATGAGGCGTATCCAGCGATAGAGTCCGCAGAAAAGTCCCAGGAATATAAATCCTCCGAAAGGCTTTGAAAGTCCGCTGATAGGCGTATTTATATCCACGATCTTTTCGTTTATGGTGCCATAAGCAAACAGTTCACGGACGAATCCGGTTATCAGAATTACAGCGTCAAATCCAAAGATATAAAATATAAGCCTTACTGTCATTGCAGCTTTCGGAAGTTTGTAAAGTTCTGACTCTGAACGGAAAATTATAAGGGAATTTACCGCCAGAAGAGGAAAGTATATCCCTATTCTTACTACAGCGCCAGGAAAAAATTCCTGTGCCGCCCATTTGACCGGAATATAAACTACAGAAGATATCATAGCATAAATGATGACCTTCAAAGTATACGGCAGTTTTTTCGGCACAAAAGATGATATCGTTACGGCAAGAAAAGTTACAGCGCTGAAAGCGTAGACAAGAGCCGCCGCATTTCTGAGAGTATCTCCGCAGATAATAACCGGCGAGATAACCATAAGAGACGACAGAACGATATTATTTCCGAGTAATCCCTTAAAAATCGGAGTTCGTTGTTTATTCACTGCCCTTATCCTCCGTTTCTGTGGGAATTTCATTGTCACTGACATTGGATGCTTCGCTCTCAGCCTTGGCAATTTCCTGTTTTTGTGCGGAAGCCTCCTCGTGAGCAGCAGCAATCTTCTTTTCAAGATTCCTGAATCCCAGAGCCACAGGAGTAAACAAAACCGAGACAATTACAACTGCATTTTCTTTTCCTGTCGTAAGCACTACGATATACGAAAATACTGCTATGAAAAATCCGTAGAAAAAGGCATAGTATTCTTTATGAGGAGCAATTCTGCGGTCGGAAATAATATATACCGCTGCAAAAAGAACCATATTCGTCACCAAGGCATACCTGACCGGCGCTATACTTGATATTGGCATTATGCACGCCGGAAAAACTGTTCCGGCTATTGTACCTATAAATGCTCCG